>JAKQJK010000288.1 GCA_029561195.1 Pseudomonadota bacterium | reverse complement strand
TACGAGCGTTGGCTTCGCAATCTTGCTGTTGCGATGGGAAACTCACTGAGGGATAGCGAAGACGTGGCACTAGTGCGTGCTTTGGAAAAGCGTAAGGATCACCCAAGCGCGATAGTCCGTGAGCACGTGACATGGGCTTTGGAATACCATCAGTAAGACTACCCAGTCTGGCACCAATTGATACTCGAGAGAACATCCATGAACCGAATCCGTCTTTTCGTCATTGATCCGCAGAATGACTTCATGGATATTGCGGATGCTGCCTTGCCGGTGTCCGGCGCAAATGCCGATATGGATCGGCTCGCAGGGTTTGTACAGACAATGACGTCCTCGATAGTCGACCTGGTTGTGACGCTGGACTCGCATTCAAGCGTGGGTGTCGAGCGGACAACTTTCTGGATGCACGCCGATGGCGCTGCAGTTTCACCCTTTACACAAATCAAGGCTGTCGATGTGGAAGATAGCACCTATCTGCCCCGCAACAAATCACTAAAACCACAGGTTATCGAGTACCTGCGATCGCTGGAGGCTGGTGGAGAAAGGACACTTATCGTGTGGCCCGTGCACTGTGTCCTGGGAACTTGGGGGCATAACTTGCAGGGCCTACTGGCTCAGAGTATTGCTGATTGGGAGTACGCGACTGGACGGACTTGCGAGAAAGTGCTCAAGGGCCTCAATACGATGACCGAACAATACAGTGCTTTTCGTGCAGAGGTCCCAAGTGGTGACGACCCACGAACGCAGAACAACTCTGTTTTGATGGCCCGGTTACAGCAAGGTTCAAACTGGTTGGTCGTCGGTGGCGAGGCGTTGAGTCATTGTGTCGCAGCCTCCGGGAAAGACATGTTTTCACAGATGAGCCAAGACAGGCTAGTCAAAACTATTTTTTTGTCTGACTGCATGAGCCCTGTGGCTGGTTTTGAAGCAGCCGGCAAGCGCTTCCTGAACGAGGCAAAAGAACGCGGTGCCTTGGTAATGTCATCACAAGAAGCGATATCCCGTTTTGCGATGGGTATCATGCAAACATGACCCCTATCCCTCAGATACCCGTTTCAACCAGTCGCTGGGCTCGCGATTGGGCGGAATGGGTTCGCGGCTGGTGGCAGATCATTCATGTTGGAGCACAGATACTGGTTCTTGCACTGTCTCCTTCGAGTTATCGCAAGTCGCAGCGAGCGGTGATGGCACGCAATCTCTACATGGCGACTGCGCCATTGCTGCCTGGGTTCACATTGTTGTCGGCATTGATCAGCCTTATCATTATTCGGATCGTAGTGGCCACGACGCTTAGCTATGGGTTGTCGCAATATGCGCTCGAACTGTTGATCAGGACGCTGGTACTTGAACTGCTTCCCTTATCAGTCGCGTTATTTGTGGCGGTTCGCTACACCATGCCACAGGGTAAAGATGTGCGTGATATGCGATTGCGCGGCGACTTTGAGACTTTGTGGCGTGCTGGTGGCGACCCCGCACGGGACGAGCTGTTGCCAAGAGTTGGTGCCGGCGTGTTCGCGGTGGTTCTGCTTGCTGCCGTGAGTTGTTTTGTTGCTCTTGTGCTCACTTACCTGAATGTGTATGGATTCAGGACTTGGGGCTTTGCGGGATACACACGGTCAGTGGGTCAGGTATTCAGTCCAGTCGTAGTTTTAATCTTCTGTCTCAAGACAATTTTTTTCAGCCTTGCGGTCTCCCTGATTCCGATTGTCTTCACACCACGGATAGACCAGGGAGACTTCAAGGGTATGAACGCCGAGATCAAGGTCCTGGCCAGATTGTTTGCAGTGATCCTACTTATTGAAGTGGTCTCTCTCGTCGGTAACTACTATTGAGTTTGAGGACGAATTTCTTTCCATGGACTCCAGTACCCAATCACCCCCACCCGTCGCCAATCTGGAACTCAAGGCACGCCTGTTGATCCTGCTGTTGGTATTGCTTTTACTCGGCTCCGTTGTCTATGTCCTGGTAGCTCGCGGCGCCTTTGAGCGAACACAGCAGGTGGTGCTGGTGGCGGATGACTCTGAGGGTGTTGTTGTCGGAATGGACCTGACATTTTCCGGTTTCCCTATTGGGCGCGTGGGCCGTATCGAACTGTCTGACGATGGGAACGCGCGTATTCTTGTAGACGTGCCTCGCAAGGACGCGCACTGGTTGAGAACGTCAAGCGTTTTCACGATGGAGAGCGGGTTGGTTGGTGGCACACGGATTCGGGCCTTCAGCGGTGTCTTGACTGATCCGCTTTTGCCGGATGGCGCAGTGAGGAGGGTGCTTCGAGGCGATGCCAAGGCGGAAATACCATTGATGGTGGCCAGTGTTCGTGAACTAGTGAGTAACCTGAGTTCAATGACTGGTCCTGACGCTCCTCTTAGCGGCAGTTTGCGAAATGTTCAGACGGCGACTGAGAAACTTAATGGTCCCGGTGGAGGGTTGGGACTTCTGTTTGGTAATGACGCCGATGCCAGAAAAATCATCACGACGTTAGATCGGACCAATGCTTTGCTGACCAAACTGGATGGGTTGACTTTGAAAGCGGATGGACTTGCTACAAAAACTGATGTCTTAATTTCAAATGCCGACAGGCAGGTTTTCGGGCCCTCTGGCGTGTTGGGCGACGCGCAGGCCACGGTGATACAACTGAATGGTTTGTTGGCAGATGCTAGAACTAGTTTAAAGAAAGTTGACGCGGTGTTGCTGGAGGCACAAGCGATTGGAGCCAATACACGCGAGGCTACAACTGATTTGAGCGCATTGCGTGCTGAGGTGGAAGGGAGCCTGCGCAAAGTGGAGCATCTGGTAAATGAAATCAATCGCAAATGGCCATTTGCGCGGGACACGGAATTAAAGCTGCCATGATGCCCAAGCAAATCCTCGGGTTGTTGTTTATTTTTGTGTCGCTTGGTGGATGTGCCAGCGGGTCTGTCGCGCCGGACTGGCAGATCAATGTGCAAGGTGCCACTGAGCGCGGAATTGAAGCCTATTTGACGGGGCGCACGCGGATTGAGGAGTCAGAGTTTGTACGGGCCCGGGCCGAAATTGCCCGGACGGGTGATGCGGATTTGATTGCCCGGGTTGAATTGGTGCGTTGCGCCATTCGAGTTGCCAGTTTGGTCTTGGAAGACTGCGTTGGCTTTGACCGGATCTCACAGGATACGAGTAGTGCCGAGCGCGTATACGCCGACTATCTTGCGGGACGGTTGCAGGCTAGGGACGCAGAGTTGTTGCCCCCAGTACACCAACGTGTCCTTGCGGGGGGAGCACCAGCTCTTCAGACGATAAAAGATCCGCTTTCACGGCTGGTGGCTGCTGGGGTATTGTTTAAGAATGGCCAGGCTGATCCAGCTGTCATTGCTGTGGCAATAGATACTGCATCAACACAAGGTTGGAGTCGTCCGCTATTGGCCTGGCTGCAAATCCAGTCCAAACGAGCCGAACTGGCCGACGATGTTATGGAGGTTGCACGTATTCGAAGGCATATTGACCGGATTCTTCAAACTTCACGGTGAAATTAGAGGCGTGTCAATACGCCTAGTGCAAATGGCAAGCTGACTATTCCCAATAGTGTCGAAAGTGTCACCAAGCCTGCGACATAAGGTCCGTTGTAGCCCATCCGCGCAGCGAGGATATAGCAACTGGATGCGGTAGGAAGCGCCGAGAAGGTCAACAAAATGATGCTATGTAAGTCCGCCAGATCAAAAATCCTGCTTAATACGAGTGCAACCATCGGCAGAATCAGATGTCGGATGGCCAGTACGGAGGCTGCCAAAGTTTTGGCCTTTGCAAGCGGACCAAATTGAAGACCGGCACCTGCGGCCATCAAGCCCAGTGCCAGCGATGCCGCGCCTATTCGTGTCACAGTTGGCTCCAACCAAACAGGAATTGATGCCCCCAACAGATTGGCACACAAGCCTGAAGCGGTGGCAATGATCAATGGATTTCGCGCCAGCTCGCTCAAGAATCCTCTTTTGGCGTGCCGGGCCATGGGCCATACAGCGCCTACGTTAAAAAGGGGTACGCAGACACCTATCAACACGGCAACCAGCGACAAACCCTGGGGGCCCGCAAGCCGTTCGGCAATAGCCAAGGCTATAAAAGAGTTGAACCTAAACGCGATCTGCGCGCTCGCAGCATGTTCTCGGGTGTCGATGTGTTTGCCGATCCAAGGTAAAAAAGGTAACGAATAGGACAAGGCAATGCCTATGACACCCATGGTCAGGCCGGCTGCGATCAGGCTGGAGGCTGCACCCAAATCGAGTGGACTTTTGATAATTGAGTGAAATAACAGAACCGGAAACAGGAAGTAGTAAACCAGGCTCTCAACCTGTTGCCAGACAGTCCGATTCAGGGCGGTATACCGGCAAACCAGATAACCACACAAAATCAGGGAGAAGTCAGGAAACAGGAGTTTGGCGTAATTCACGCGTAGAGAATACCAGTGATTTTTGGATGACTCGGGTTTCTCCTACTATGGGATTCGAGACGTTCTTTGTCGGCGCGCCAGTTACTTCAGGCGTTGTATTTTTATGAAAATATTACAACCAGTCGTTCCGTTAACTCTTGCTCTTGCCTTGGCGAGTTTGTCGGCTTTTCCGGCCACGATGGAAGGCATGCATTTTGATGATTCCATCCGTCTGGACTCAACTGAGTTGAAGCTCAATGGGCTCGGTCTGAGGGCAGTATTGTTCATTCGTGGTTACGTCGCCGGGCTTTATTTGAGTGAAAAGGTCACTACCGCTAAGGAAGTTTTGGCTGCTTCTGGCCCCAAACGCATTCAGATGCGCATGTTGCGAGAGGCAGATGCAGAAGACTTTAATAAGGCCCTTGTGTCTGGCATGCGTAAGAATGCATCGGAGTCCGAGTTGGCAAAGCTCCAGGAACGTTTGGGGCAACTAGAACGAGTGATAGCGGATATAGGTACCGTACGGAAAGGCGATACCATTACACTGGACTATGCCCCAGGGCATGGTATGACCTTGGCTTTGAATGGAGTTGTCAAAGGACAAAGTATCCACGGCGCCGATTTCTATCGAACCCTTCTGGAAATTTTTGTCGGGGATAACCCGGTTGATCCTCGACTAAAGAGGGGATTGCTCGGGCAATAGGTTGTGTGTAATTTCAGCTTTCATCAGTATTCACAGGAGAACTCTGCTTATGCGTCGCTCTACTCTTATTGCATTCGGTCTGTTTGCCGTGTCAGGCATTGCTTTTTCCCAAGGCTATCCCAATAAAGTTGTCAAACTTCAAGTGCCCTTTGCGCCTGGTGGCACGACAGATATCGTCGCCCGGGTGATGTCTGAGCCGTTGGGCAAGGCCTTGGGGCAAAACGTCATCATCGAGAACAAAATTGGTGGTGGTGGAGTCGTTGGAGCCAATGAAACCGCCAAGGCCGCGCCGGATGGGTATTCCTTGGGCATGGCTACGGTTTCCACAACGGCAGCAAACCCGGCAATCAACCCGAAGATGCCCTATAACGCAGAGACCGATTTCACGCCTATTATCAATATTGCAGCGACACCCAATGTCATTGCTGTCCATCCGAGTTTCCCTGCAAAAAACTACAAGGAATTCGTTGAAGTTCTGAAGAAATCACCGGGTAAGTATTCATACTCATCTTCTGGCACTGGCGGTATTGGGCATCTCCAGACCGAGTTATGGAAGAGCTTGCAAGGTGTCTTTGTTACCCATATTCCCTACGGTGGCGCTGGCCCGGCTTTGAGGGATACCGTTGGCGGCCAGGTTGAAATAATTTTTGATAACGTTCCATCGGCCTTGCCTCACATCAAAGGTGGTCGTCTGATTGCCATGGCTGTGGCTGCACCACAGCGGCTGGCTGCATTGCCAGATGTGCCTACATTCAAGGAACTGGGTCTTGAGCCGGTCAATCGTATGGCTTACTACGGAATCCTTGGCCCTAAAGGTCTCCCCAAGGATGTGGTGGACAAGGTGAATGCAGCCGCTCGCAAGGCGTTGGAAGATCCTGCCGTACGCAAGCGCATTGAAGATACCGGTTCTGTGGTGTTGGGAAACACCCCAGAACAGTTTGCGCAGCAAATGAAAGATGAGTTGGCTGTCTATCGCAAGGTAGTGCAAACTGCCAAACTCAAACTTGAGTAGGGTTGAATACCTTTATCCTCGATACCGACCCTTTTTGAAGCCGCGCGATGAACCGGCGGCTTAGTTGCTAACTTTCGTTCAATGGCTTCAAACCATTCGACAAGCATTGACGACTTCATTGATGCCCTTTGGCTTGAAGAGGGCCTGTCTAAGAACACGCTGACTGCATATCGGCGAGACTTGACATTTTTTTTTCAATGGATGAGTCAAAAAAAACTCGATATTTCCGAAACCACCGAAGCTGAAATAAACGGCTACTTCGCGGAGAAGCACGGAATAACCAAAGCTACATCTGCCAACCGCAGGCTGTCTGTTTTCAAGCGGTATTTCCGATGGGCTTTGCGCGAGCAAAGGGCGAGCGTCGACCCCACCCTCAAAATGAGGGCCGCGCGACAGGCTATGCGTGTCCCCAAGACATTGACCGAGCACCAAGTGGAGACCTTGTTGGCGGCCCCCGATGATGCGGCTTCCTTGGGTGTGCGGGATCGTACGATGATGGAGTTGATGTACGCAAGTGGTCTACGGGTCAGCGAACTGGTCGCTCTCAAGATATTCAACATCAGCCGGTCAGAAAACGTACTGCGCGTCTTTGGGAAGGGAAACAAGGAAAGATTGATTCCTTACGGCGAAGTTGCGAGTATCTGGATAGAAAAATATTTATCCGAAGCGCGTCCGGCACTGTTGCGCGGCAAGCACTCCGATGACTTGTTTGTGACCAATCGGGGTGTCAAAGCAGGCACAGCAATGTCTCGCGTCATGTTCTGGATACTAATCAAAAAATATGCAATAAAAGCTGGCATCAACGCGCCCTTGTCGCCACACACATTGCGGCACGCGTTTGCCACACATCTTCTGAATCACGGAGCAGATTTGCGCGCCGTGCAAATGTTGCTTGGCCACGCCGACATATCGACAACCACGATCTACACTCATGTTGCGCGGGAGCGCCTCAAGACATTACATGCTCGGCATCACCCGAGAGGTTAGCGGATTGCCACGAGCTTATGCCGTGATCTCGTCGGTCCAGGCCAGCGCCTGTAGGTGTGCCCAATTTACTTGTTGATTGGTGAGCAGCAGTGCATTGGCTGCCTTTGCAAATACTTCATCATCGGCACTCTCGCAAGCTACTGTCAATTCCAGAAATGGAGCCAGCTTGCCCGTGCGGAGTAACAAGGCTTCGACAACTACTTCAGGTAAAGAAATGGAGTTAAGCGCCTCCGCAAGGGGTACACCCAGCATGCGATCAAGCAATGAAAAGACGCCAGTAACGAAGGCGTTATCGCTATCTTCGGGTGGCAAAAGTTCGGAAGCCAGCAACTCCATAAGTCGGCCACGTACGACGGCCATGTTGCTGATCACAGGTCCCGTGGCATCTGCTTGAGACGTCGTCATCAAGAGAACTGCCCATCTGAATAACTTCTTCAATCCCAAAATCATCACGGCATGCCGAAAAGATGTGATCTCACGGCTCATACCAAAGCCCGATGAGTTAATGAAGCGAAGCAGGTTGAAAGATAGAGTCGGATCTTTCTTCAAGACGTCTTCGATCTCTACGGTACTCGCCTGTTGCCGTACCAGGTTGATTAGCTGGATGATGTTGGCCTGGGAAGGGCGGATGATCTGCATTTTCATTTCTACCGGCTTCTCAAACCAATATCCTTGAAAGAGCTTCACCCCCAATTCCAGCAAGAGCTGGAATTGTTCCGAATTCTCGACTTTTTCAGCAATCAGTTGTGTCTTGACATTGCGGCTGGCCGCTGCAACGAGGTGAGCGAGCTGACCCGACTCCAAAGCGTTCATATCGATCTTGACAAATGACGCGAATGGCAGCCAGGAGGCATACGATGGTTGAAGCACGCTATGTTTGAAGGCGAGACGGAAGCCTCGACCACATAGGCTTTCCAGAACATGTCGCCGGTCATCAATATCTTCTACATCGTCTCCATCCATGGATGGAATTTCGAGAACCACTTTTTCCGGATTGATCAACTCCAGGTGCCCACCCGCCAGGCTCTGATGAGTGCAATTAATAAACAGGGGCTTAAGGTTTATGCCCGCGTCGTATTCGGAGTGAGACAGCGCATTGAACAGCAGTTCAGCATCACTCGTCGCAGTATGAGAATGTTCCGCGACTGAACGGTCAAAGAGCTCATAACCAAATACTTTCCGCCTGGCGTCAACGATCACCTGGCGGGCTATCAGCCGCGTAATTTTTGGCGCTTCAGGTGCGGCGGAGGAGAGTTCAGTCATTTATTGGAAAAATTAGACGGTAACGAAGAGATAACTGATGCAAGGCAGCAACCCTGAGAGTATCCGAAATGTGCCTGAACGTCGATATCCCTGCGGGCATCTCAAATTCGCATCAGTGCAAGTTCCTCATCAGTGAAGCCAGCAAGGAGGCGGGCAGAATCATTGAACGGAGGTTTGAGCCGCGGGGCGTTGTATTGCCGTGCCACAACTGCATAGTGCTTCACAGGATCTTTTCCAGCAGTGTTGCACAACCACCGATACCAATGATTACCGATGGCTACATGTCCTACTTCGTCAGCCAGAATGATGTCCAATATCTTGGCTGACTCCAATGTAGAGGGCGTCGCGACTTTGCGAAGCTTGGCTTGAATCAGGGGCGTAGCGTCAAGACCTCTTGCCTCCAGAGTTCTCGGTACCAGAGCCATTCGGGCAACAATATCGTCGCTGGTCTTTTCGCACATGGACCACAGCCCATCGTGAGCAGGAAAATCGCCATAGGCATAGCCCAACGCCTGGAGATGATCTGCCAACAATGTGAAGTGTCTGGCCTCATCCTGCGCCACACTAAGCCAATCTCGGTAATACGGATAAGGCATGCCATCGAAGCGTAGTATTGCGTCCAATGCCAGATTGATAGCGTTAAATTCGATATGCGCGATAGCGTGCAGCAAAGCCGCATGGCCTGCTGTCGTATGTGGCGAACGGCGCGGCACCTTTGTAGCGTCAATCAGCTCAGGTCTTTCGGGGCGGCCGGGACCCGATCTCATCGCAGATAAGGTTGGTGTTTCCCGTGCCGAATTTATGTCTACTTCTCTGAGCGAACGTACGAGGCTTGCTTTATCGCTGGGATCGTTCAGACAATAGGCGTGCAAAACGGGATGCGTGTTTTCCATATCTACAATTCTAGGTATTCAAGAACGGAGTCGGTATGTCAATTTTTGCACTGGATGACGTGGTGCCCCTTATTTCAGAAACGGCATGGGTGGCCGAAAGCGCTCAGGTTATTGGGCAGGTCGAGTTGGCCGAAAATGCGAGTGTTTGGTTCGGGACCGTTATTCGTGGAGACTCTGACTCGATTCGAATAGGTCGACGGTCAAACGTGCAGGACGCAAGTGTCTTGCATACCGATGCAGGCATACCGCTGGTGGTGGGTGATGATGTCACGATTGGGCATCACGTAATGTTGCATGGGTGCACTATTGGCGACGGGTCCCTGATTGGAATAGGCGCAGTGATTTTGAACAAGGCGAGAATAGGAAAAGGTTGCCTTGTCGGTGCAGGGTCTTTGGTGACCGAAGGAAAAGAATTCCCCGATGGCTCCATGATTATGGGCAGCCCGGCAAAGGTTACTCGCCAACTTACACCTGACCAAATGGAGGGCGTTCGAAATATCGCCCAGCATTACGTCGAGAACTCCAGGCGTTTTCGAGTCGGGCTGAAAAAAATTTCGTAAACGTGAAGACTGTGTTGCCGCTTGTTTGGATAGGAATAACTCTTGTCAGAGCTTCATAAATTTCTTTTTGATGGCATGCCGGTTCGCGGCATGGTCGTACGCTTGACAGATGCGTGGACTGAGATTTTGCGCAGACGTGAATCAAATAGCACGACAGGGGCTTATCCACAACCAGTTCGCCAGTTGCTTGGCGAGATGGTTGCTGCAGGCGCGTTGATGCAATCAAACATCAAGTTTGATGGTGCATTGATCCTGCAGATTTTCGGAGATGGGCCGGTCAAACTGGCGGTGGTGGAGGTGCAGCATGACCTGTCTTTAAGGGCAACCGCAACAATCAATGGGGATATTGTGGCCGAGGCCGGATTGGCCTCGATGGTTAACGTTCATAACCAGGGGCGATGCGCCATTACGTTGGATCCACAGTCCCGATTTCCTGGGCAGCAACCCTACCAGGGCGTCGTGCCGCTGTTTGGGGATCGTCGGGAAAAACTTGAAAAGCTCAGCGAGGTGCTGGAGCACTACATGCTTCAGAGCGAACAGCTTGACACAACACTGGTGCTGGCTGCCGATGATAAGGTCGCTGCAGGTTTGCTGATTCAACGACTACCCTTAGAAGGTGTCGGCAATTTGGCTGGAATCCAGACCGAGGACCGGGAAGCCCAGATTGGCGTGAATGAAGATTACAACCGCATTGCTGTATTGGCTTCCAGCCTGAAAAGAGAAGAATTGCTTACGCTGGACGTAGACACAATTCTGCGGCGTCTATTTTGGGAGGAGAAATTGTCCAGGTTTGAACCTCTTCAGGGCAATATGGGGCCACGATTCTCCTGCAATTGCAGCCGGGAACGTGTCGGCAGCATGATTTTTGGTCTGGGTGCGGACGAGGCTCAAAGCATCCTCGCGGAACGAAACGAGATTGAAGTGGCGTGTGAATTCTGTGGTGTGCAGTATCGGTTTGATCCGGTTGATGCTGCTCAGATTTTTACTGACCCGGGTCGCCGTTTGCCCGGCAATCCTTCACTTCAGTAACTTAGAACGCGGCCCCAGCAAATTCTGAAAAAGATGATGTTCGCAGTCTGCGTCATCGCATTGGTCACAGTGCCAAGCCCATCCTGCCGCCGCTGAGGGCGGCGGTGGAATCTGAATAGCCGGATTCGTTGGCAACCTGGGCCTGGAAGCCATGAGTACGGTTAACGCGTTTTGCCAACGATCAGGACCCTGCCCATAAACTGTTGAGAAAGGAATTGCGACCAATTCCAGCGCTGTGCGTATCAGCGCGTCAACGGGTTCTTGCGAATGCGGACCATCACGCAGATGGGTATCAGCGACCCAGGGCAAGTCAAGCCCCATCAACAGCGTCAGGTCGTAAATCGAGTGATGCTGAAACGCAAAATCGTAAATTGAGCGATCACCAAATAACCGTTCACTGTAGACGGCCGTCATCAGGGGAGCTGTATCAGCGATGATGAAATCGCAGGGTTCTGTCTTAGTCAGCCTGCGGGCCTGTTCCTGTGCGATGGGGTACTGTTCTGCAGGCGAGGGCGTTCGGCCTTCACGTTCGCACCATTCCCTAAGTACTTCCGGGATGACAGCAACTGACTGACCCAGAGATTGCAGTTGCTTGGCCAGTTCCATCGCCAACCGCGTTTTGCCGGTGCTTTCAGCCCCTAGCAAAGCGATCTTCATTTTGCCATCTGGACGTAAATTTCGTTGACCTTGACCATTCCAAGCTCCAGCCTGGCCTTTTCCTCAACCATCTCTAGGCCTTCCTTGAGGTCCCGCACTTCTGAGGCCAATCGTTCGTTAGCCAACTGGGCCTCCAGATTGGTCTGCTTCTTGGCATTCAGTTCGTGAGTCATTCGTGCAACGCCAGGCACACTGCCTCTCCCAAGCCACAACTGCGCATGCAGAATGACCAGCAGGGCAACTAAGGCGGCCGGAACCAGTCTATTTGCCATCTATATTGCTCGGGAGTCCTTGGTGCTTCCAGCTAACCAGCTTAACGCAGGTTGTAGAAGGCAGAGCGGCCAGGGTAGGAAGCAATGTCGCCAAGATCCTCTTCTATGCGCAGCAGTTGGTTGTATTTGGCCATGCGGTCAGAACGACTGAGCGAACCTGTCTTGATTTGACCAGCATTGGAGCCCACGGCGATGTCGGCAATCGTGGAGTCCTCAGTCTCGCCCGAACGATGGCTGATGACGGCGGTATAGCCGGCGCGCTTGGCCATTTCGATGGCTTCAAAGGTTTCGGTAAGCGTACCGATCTGGTTGATCTTGATCAGGATCGAGTTGGCGATGCCCCGATCAATACCTTCCTTTAGGATCTTCGTGTTGGTGACGAACAAGTCATCGCCCACGATTTGTACTTTTTTGCCCAAGCGGTCGGTCAACGTCTTCCAGCCGTCCCAATCATTTTCAGCCATGCCATCTTCGATGCTGATGATGGGGTACTTGTCAACCCAGGTTGCCAGGATATTGGTCCACTCATCGGAGGTCAGCGACAGGCCTTCTCCGGCGAGCACATATTTGCCGTCCTTGTAAAACTCTGAGGCAGCGCAATCCAGGCCCAGTGCAATTTGTTCGCCAGCAATAAAACCAGCCTTGTCGATGGCTTCCAGAATCATCTGAATGGCGGCTTCATGGCTGGGTACATTAGGCGCAAAGCCACCTTCGTCGCCCACAGCGACGCTCATGCCTTTGTCATGCAGGATCTTCTTCAAGGCATGGAATACTTCGGCTCCGTAGCGCAGTGCCTCACGAAAGCTGGGTGCACCCACGGGGATGATCATCAATTCCTGCAGATCCAGATTGTTATTGGCGTGGGCGCCACCATTCACCACATTCATCATGGGCACGGGCATCTGCATGCGACCCATGCCGCCGAAGTAGCGGTACAGGGGTAGGCCAGACTCTTCAGCTGCGGCACGAGCGACAGCCATGGAGACAGCCAGCATGGCGTTGGCACCCAGGCGTGATTTATTTTCGGTACCGTCCAGGTCAATCAGTGTTTTGTCCAGAAAGGCCTGTTCGGACGCATCGAGACCCAGAACAGCTTCACTGATTTCGGTGTTGATGTGCTCAACAGCCTTCAATACACCTTTGCCCAGATAGCGACTCTTGTCACCGTCACGCAGTTCAATGGCTTCGCGCGAACCTGTAGACGCTCCTGACGGCACTGCAGCGCGCCCCATGGTGCCACTTTCCAAAAGCACGTCACATTCAACGGTCGGATTTCCACGTGAATCCAGAATTTCGCGGCCGACGATATCAACAATTGCGCTCATGTATTGCCTTAAAAAGAAAAACTAAAACTCTTGTCCCCAATCACTGCCACTTTGACAATGATCGTGCAGTTCATAGGAAATTGTTCTCCAGAAATGGAGTTTTTTTGGTTACTAAATCCAGCGCGACCAACGTTTCCAGCAGAGCTCTCATGTGGTGTAACGGCACCGCGTTAGGTCCATCACTCAGGGCCTTGGATGGATCCGGGTGTGTTTCCATGAACAAACCGGCTACACCTACTGCCACGGCCGCCCGCGCCAGTACGGGCACCATTTCGCGCTGCCCGCCGCTGCTGCTGCCTTGACCCCCTGGCAATTGCACAGAGTGCGTTGCATCAAATACCACTGGTGCGTGGGTCTCGCGCATGATGGCCAGGCTGCGCATGTCGCTAACCAAGTTGTTGTAGCCGAAGCTGGCACCGCGTTCACAGGCCATGAAGTTATCTTCCTCCAGCCCTTTTTCACGCGCGGCAGCACGGGCTTTGTCAATGACGTTCTTCATGTCTCCTGGCGCCAGAAACTGCCCCTTCTTGATGTTGACGGGCTTGCCCGACTGCGCTACGGCGCGAATGAAATCGGTCTGCCGACACAGGAACGCGGGTGTTTGCAGAACATCGACCACGCTGCAAACCTGTGCAATTTGTTCCTCTGAATGGACGTCCGTCAACACCGGAACTCCCAATTCGCGCTTCACTTTCGCCAGAATCTCCAGACCCTTTTCAATGCCGGGCCCCCGAAACGTTGTGCCCGAGGACCGATTGGCCTTGTCAAAGCTGCTCTTGAAGATAAAGGGAATACCCAGGCTGGCCGTGATTTCCTTCAACGTACCAGCGGTATCCATCTGCAGTTGCTCTGATTCGATGACGCAGGGCCCAGCAATCAGGAAAAACCGTCGTTCAAGCCCGATATCAAATCCACAAAGCTTCATCAGGCCACCGCTTTCAGGTTCTTGCCGGCAGCCTGGTGGTCCAGCGCCGCCTTGACGAAGGCATTGAACAGTGGATGGCCGTTCCATGGCGTGGACTTGAACTCCGGGTGGAATTGGACACCGACAAACCAGGGGTGCACACTTTGAGGCAACTCTACGATTTCCGTCAGGTGCTCGCGCTGGGTCAAGGCGGAAATTACTAGACCTGCTTTGCCCAAGGTGTCCAGGTAGTTGACGTTGGCTTCATAACGATGCCGATGGCGTTCTGTCACCACATCACCATAAATTTGATGAGCCAGCGTTCCCGGAGTTACGTCCGAACTCTGCGCTCCCAGCCGCATCGTGCCGCCGAGGTCGGAGTTTTCGTTGCGGGTCTTGATCGTGCCATCCGAATCTTTCCACTCGGTGATGAGGGCAATGACCGGGTTGGGGCTCTTGGGGTCAAACTCGGTGCTGTTGGCGTTGGCCAAGCCAGCGACATGACGGGCGAATTCGATGGTTGCAACTTGCATGCCCAAGCAAATACCGAGATATGGAACCTTGTTTTCACGTGCAAAACGGGCGGTGCAAATCTTGCCTTCGATGCCGCGCTTGCCAAAGCCGCCCGGAACCAGAATTGCATCGAATTTGGCGAGCTGGGACACGCTCTCAGGTGTGATGGTTTCCGAGTCCACATACTCGATCTTCACGCGGACATGGTTTTTCATGCCGGCGTGGCGCAACGCTTCGTTGAGCGATTTGTAGCTATCACTCAGGTCCACGTACTTGCCAACCATGGCAATGGTGACTTCACCGGCTGGGTGCTCGGTTTCGTAGACCAGATCGTCCCAACGTTTGAGGTTGGCTGGCGGCGTATTCAGGCGCAGCTTGTCGCAGATCAGGCCATCCAGCCCTTGCTCGTGCAACATACGAGGCACTTTGTAGATGGTGTCAACGTCCCACATGGAGATGACGCCCCATTCGGGCACGTTGGAGAACAGCGAGATTTTGGAGCGCTCTTCCTGTGGAATCGGACGATCTGCACGACAGATCAAGGCATCGGCCTGGATACCAATTTCTCGCAGTTGCTTGGCCGTGTGCTGTGTCGGCTTGGTCTTCAGTTCGCCAGCGGCCGCAATCCACGGCACATAGCTCAGGTGAACAAACGCGCTGTTATTTGGGCCGAGCTTCAGGCTCATCTGACGTACGGCTTCCAGGAACGGCAGGGATTCGATGTCACCCACGGTGCCGCCAATTTCAACAATGGCCACGTCCACGGCGTCTGGCTCGCCGAAACGTGCACCGCGTTTGACGAACTCCTGAATTTCATTGGTGACATGCGGGATCACCTGAACGGTCTTGCCCAAATAATCGCCGCGGCGCTCCTTGTCGAGGACGCTTTTGTAGATCTGGCCTGTAGTGAAGTTATTGGCCTTTCGCATGCGGGTTTCAACAAAGCGCTCGTAGTGACCCAAATCAAGATCGGTTTCTGCGCCGTCGTCGGTGACGAATACTTCACCGTGTTGCAACGGCGACATGGTGCCGGGATCGACGTTGAGGTATGGATCCAGCTTGATTAAAGTGACTTTGAGGCCTCGCGATTCCAAAATCGCAGCTAAGGAGGCTGAGGCGATTCCCTTGCCAAGGGAGGACACGACACCGCCGGTGACGAAGACAAATTTGGTCATGTCAGAGTGAGCTTTTTTGCTCATTGGGTGGAAATGCAGATTATACGAGCCACCCATACGGGTCCCTATTCGCATGCGACGAAAAGCCTGAAGGTAACGCGATGTCGGTTCTGCTACATTGCGGCCCATGAATGATCTCGCTGGAAAACATATTGTTTTGGGGCTCACTGGCGGCATTGCCTGTTACAAAGCAGCCGAGCTTTGCCGAGCGCTGATCAAGGAGGGCGCAACGGTTCAGGTTGTCATGACCGAAGCAGCCGAGCAGTTCATCACGCCGGTGTCGATGCAGGCGCTGAGCAACCGTCCGGTTTATGGCTCGCAGTGGGACGCGCGTGAGCCCAACAACATGCCGCACATCAATTTGAGCCGGGAGGCCGACGCCATCCTGATCGCGCCGTGTAGCGCCGATTTCATGGCCAAACTGCTGCATGGGCGATCAGATGACTTGTTGAGCCTCATGTGCCTGGCCCGGCCTATCGACAAAGTACCGTTGTTGATTGCCCCGGCGATGAACCGCGAGATGTGGGCGCACCCGGCCACCCAGCGCAACCTCACGCAATTGCAGGCCGATGGCGCCACACTGCTGGGGGTTGGCAGTGGTTTTCAGGCCTGTGGCGAAACGGGTGATGGCCGCATGCTGGAGCCGTTGGAACTGCTGGAAGACGTGATTGCTTTTTTCCAGCCCAAAGTTCTGGCGGGTCACCATGTGCTGGTGACGGCCGGGCCCACCTACGAGGCGATTGACCCGGTGCGCGGCATCACCAATTTGAGCAGCGGCAAGATGGGTTTTGCAATAGCCCGCGCCGCGCATGAGGCCGGTGCGCGGGTCACGCTGGTGGCCGGGCCGGTGAGTCTGGCCACCCCCCGTGGTGTGACGCGGATCAATGTGAAATCAGCTCAAAATATGCTTGAAGCCGTCGTGGAATATGCACGGGATGCTTCTGTATTCATAGCAACTGCCGCTGTGGCAGACTGGCGGCCAGCCAACGCTGCCGATCAGAAGATCAAGAAAGACGGCTCCGGTAAGACGCCCCAGCTGAGTTTCGTCGAGAACCCGGATATTCTGGCCACGCTGGCCCAGTCCGAGCGTGGCAAGCGGGGCTTGACCGGTCAGGGAGAGGGCTTATTTTGTGTCGGCTTTGCCGCTGAAAGTGAAAACCTGCTTGCCAACGCCCAGACCAAGCGGCTGAGCAAAGGTGTGCCGATGCTGGTGGGCAACATCGGGCCGGCCACATTCGGGCAGGACGACAACGCATTGCTGGTGCTCAGCGAGCAGGGTGTGCAGGAGTTTGAACGTGCTTCCAAGCTTGAGCTTGCTAGAAAATTAGTAGCTTCTTGCGCATATGCCACGAAGGATAAGGCCTGATTTGATACCTGAAAATGATGAAAATTGACATCAAAATCATCGACCCGCGTATGGTCGACCAACTACCGGCCTACGCCACGCCAGGGAGCGCGGGGTTGGACTTGCGTGCGTGTGTGGATACGGCAGTCACCCTGCAGCCGAACGCCTGGCAACTTGTGCCGACCGGTATTGCCATTTATCTGGCCGATCCCGGTTACGCAGCGCTGATCTTGCCGCGCTCGGGTTTGGGCCACAAACACGGCATCGTACTGGGCAATCTGGTGGGTCTAATCGACAGCGATTACCAGGGGCAGTTGATGGTCAGCGCGTGGAACCGCAGCCCCATGCCGTTCACGATTGAACCAATGGAGCGCATTGCGCAGCTGATGATCGTGCCAGTGATGCAGGCTCAGTTCAACGTAGTCAGCGAATTTCCTGCCAGCCAGCGCGGCGAGGGTGGCTACGGTTCAACCGGCAAGGCCTGATCTACCGGCCGCTCAGTGGAGCAAATCGTTGCCGGGTGCCGTCTCGTGAACGGGTGAAATCCTGAAAAAGCCGGTGCCGGCAGAGCGGCGAGTGATTTCTTCTTCCGTTGCAGCGCGCACGCCTTCAACTTTCAGGTTCAAACGCAAGGCAATGGCCGCCAGCGGGTGATTCCCATCCAGCACCACGTGCTCGGGATAGATATCCGTCACTGTATACAAGGCATCCTTGGGGGCATCCGGGTTGCAGCCAGCGGGTAGATCTGTGCCTTCAAAGGTCATGCCCTCCTCAATTTCTGCCGGGAAGAGCGAGCGGGCTTCAAGAAAGATCAACTGATCGTTGAAGTCGCCAAACGCCTGCTCGGGTTCCAATTGCAATTCGATGCGTGCGCCAGCCTCGTGGCCCTGCAACGCCTCCTCAATTCTTTCAAATAGATCATCCCCGCCGACGAGAAAGTCAACCGGCTCGTCCAGCACATCCAGCTCTTCGCCCAGGGTATCTTTCAGCGTCCAGGTCAGGGCGACCACGCAGTTATTTGTAATTTCCATAGGAGAATTGTCGCAGTTTGGATCGCAACCCGCGACCCTGTGAGAAGTATGGGAAATATATGGATGTGAATCAACCCCTGAAAATGCTCGATGACCTGAGTCCGGCGGTGTTCATGAAGCGCCATTGGCAAAGAAAGCCGTTGTTGATTCGCCAGGCTTTCCCCGGTTTTCAGCCATTGCTGGATCGAGCTGCACTGTTTGAGCTGGCGGGTCGCGAGGGGTGTGAGTCGCGGCTGGTTATCCAGCAAAACAAAACACCAAAAAAAGGGCCGTCCAGCGCAAAAGGCTCGGCTGGCTGGCAGCTCAAGCACGGCCCATTTGCACGCCGTGCCCTGCCGCCACTGAATCAGCCATGCTGGAGTCTGCTGGTGCAGGGGGTTGATCTGCACAGCGACGCGGTGCATGATCTGTTGAACCAGTTTCGCTTTGTACCGGATGCACGACTGGATGATCTGATGATCAGCTACGCGACAGACGGCGGCGGCGTCGGGCCACACTTTGACAGTTACGACGTGTTCCTGCTACAGGCACTGGGTACCCGCCGCTGGCGTATTGGCCGGCAGAAAAAACCTGAATTGCAGGAGGGTGTTCCTTTGAAGATTCTGACGAATTTTGAGCCCGAGCTGACCTATGACCTGGAGCCGGGTGACATGCTCTATCTGCCACCTGGATATGCCCATGACGGCGTGGCAGTGGGTGAGTGCATGACCTATTCGATTGGCTTTCGGGTCCCCAAGCGCAGTGAAGTGGCTCAAGAGCTGCTGCAGCGGCTTGCCGAGGATGCGCCTGATTTGGTAGGCGATGCGCTGTACCGAGATGCCGGCCAGGTGGCAGTGGACTCGCCAGGACAAATTCCTTCCGGCCTGTTCGATTTTGCCCGCGACGCCTTGCAAGCTGCACTGCAGGACCCAATGGTGATGGAGCGCGCGTTGGGGGAATATTTGACGGAGCCCAAAGCGAACGTCTGGTTTGAAGATGGGCAATCACTGGTCGCGGGTAGCGCGGTTCGGCTGGACCGACGCACGCGAATGATGTTCGACATGCATCATGTCTTCATCAACGGCGAGGGGTATCGTGCCGGTGGGCGTGACGCCATGCTGATGCGGCGTTTGGCCGATATGCGCAGTCTTGAGTCGGCCGAAGTCAGTCGGCTCAGTGTGGAAGCGCGTGAGTTGCTGGAGACATGGTGTGAGTCGGGGTGGGCCCATGTTGACTGAAGGCCGATTTGAAGGCCGCATGGCTTTTGCTCAGCGCGTGCGCGAGGCATTGGCGTGTGCTGTCCAGGATGGCTGGCCGGCGATCATTGTGTGTGACGCAACGTTTGAGGATTGGCCCTGGCGCGAGCGCGAGGTGGTGGATTTGTTGCAAGCCTGGTCAAAAACAGGTCGGCATTTCACCATGTTGGCCAACCGATACGATGTTGTTGAGCGTGACCAGGCGCGTTTTGTGACGTGGCGTAAAAAGTGGAGTCATATCGTCGATTGCAGGGTTTGCCGTACCGCAGATCCGCAGGATTTCCCAAGTGCGCTGTGGAGTCCTCAATGGTCGATTCAGCGTTTCGATCTGCGGCTGAGCACAGGTGTCAGTGAAGGAAGCCCGGAACGCCGCGTGGCTTTGAAAGAGTTGCTGGATGAGTTTCTAAGAAACAGTGCACCCGGTTTTGCAGCAACAACTTTGGGGCTCTGAGGTGGCGCGAGTTGGAGCGCACCCAGTTTGAATAAGGGTTAGTACCTAGCGCTCCAAAAAAGTGGCATATAATCCGAGGCTAAGCAAAAAGAGCTCGAGTCCTTTTGCTTGGTCTGCGCAGACTATCTGCACTGACAATTTCCGGAAATTGTTATTCTTTACTCAATAGGTATTTTCAAATGAACAAATCTCTCGTTTTGGCCGCTGTTATTGCTGCCGCTGCTCTGGCCGCTTGCGGCAAGAAAGAAGAAATGGCTCCTGCTGCTGCGCCTGCCGCTGCCGCTGTTGAAGCTGTTAAAGACGCTGGCGCCGCTGCCGCCGCTGCTGGTGCTTCAGCTGCTGCTGGTGCTGCTACCGCTGCCGCTGATGGCGCTTCTGCCGCCGCTGGTGCTGCTGTTGAAGCTGCCAAAGGTGCTGCTGACGCCGCCGGCGCTGCTGCTGCTGAAGCCGCCAAGAAGGCTGCTGAAGCTGCTGCTGCCGCTGTCAAGAAGCCTTAATACGCCAGCTTTTAGCTGCGTATCAGAAAGCCACCGCAAGGTGGCTTTTTCTATTTCAAAGCGCTATCCAGTCGGTGCCAAGTACCGGGTCAGCAACGCCAACATCATTCATTTCGCAACCCAATGCGAGGCACAGCGCGGCGCGTGCAAGGTCAGGGTGATTGTTTTGCAGACTCAGGTGAGCTGCAACAATCGTTTTCAGGTCCTGATGCGCTACCGCCTGCGCGATTTCTGCTGCCTGCTGGTTTGATAAATGTCCGAAGCTGCCCCCAACGCGCTTCTTGAGAAATGGCGGATAGGCAGATTTAGCCAGCAGATCCGCCTCGTGATTGCATTCCAGCAGCAGTGCATCGCATCGGGAGAGTTGTTCTAGCACATGAGTTGTCGCATGGCCCAGGTCGGTCAGGATGCCCAAGTGTCTGGCTCCGTCAGTGCACCTGAGTTGAAGCGGCTCCCGGGCATCGTGTGGCACTGTAAAGGGATTGATCTGGAGGCCGCCCAAGTCAATCGACGTGCCATCCCGAGCCAGTCGCAGAAATCCCTTGAAATCAGGTGCCCCCAATGCAGCGTGAGTGCCGGGACTCATCCAGACGGGTTTGTGGTTACGCAGTGCAAGTTGCCGGGCACAACCAATGTGGTCGCCGTGCTCATGAGTGATGAAGATTGCATCGATCTGACCGGCATCCAGCCCGGCCCTTGCCAAACGGGCATCCAGATGCTTCAACCCGAAACCACAATCAACCAGCAGCCGGGTGGTGTTCAAGCCATCGGATCCCTCAATAAGGGTCGCGTTGCCCGAACTGCCACTGCCTAGGCTGCGAAACCGAAGCAATGCAGCGCTCCAGCCTATTTCAGGTCGTCTGCCAGTACTTTCACAATACGCTGAGCATTGGCTGACGTGTCTGGAGTACCGGTGGTATTCAGTACAGAGACAACAGTAGCGTCTGCCTGGCTGCGCACCACGATCTGGTATTTGAGGGGTGGGTTGCTTTTGGCAGAACCACCCAGCAATTTCGAAAAGAAGCCTGGCTCAGATGTGTCGGCGTTGGGCTCTACATAGCGAACGAAGTAGGTACCTTTGCTGCGGTCCCGGTCTTCCACGGTAAAGCCGGTTCTGTCGAGCGATAAACCTACGCGTCGCCACGCGGTATCAAAGCCTTCCGGGATTTGTACCACCGGCTGGCCGTTGACGGTTGCTATTGTCGAGCGACTCTTGCCCGCGCTGGTGGCAATCAAACCTTTGGCCTGCTCCTGGGAAACACCCAGCTTCACCATGAGGCGGCGCAGAAATTCAGCTTCGAGTTCTGGATCTGCTGGACGCGGTTGCCAGACGGTGGAGTCTTTGGATGCAGAACTGTAAACCTCGATCATGCCCCGATGGCTGATGAAAATCTCGGTGCCGCCCGCGGCATTGCGCTCCATTCGGGTGCGGAACTTGTCGCGTTCACCCGTTGAGTAAAGAGAGTCAAAGATCTTGCCGAGCGAGTTACGGATGAAATCCTGTGGCAATTTAGCTCGATTTTCAGCCCAGTCTGTCTCCATGATGCCCAGGTTATTTTGGTCCATCGCGAGCAGGAACCCATTTTCCTGCCAGAAGTCACGTACGGAGTCCCACAATTGGTCAGCTGGACGTCCGATCACAAGCCATCGCTGGTTGCCCGAGCGTTCAATGCGGACGTCTGACAGTGTCGTCGCCGCAGTGGGCACGACCTGACTCGGTTGACTCGCCTGATAACCCGAAGCTGTGACCGTGCCACCCGGGACGACATAACGATTGTCGCGGGACAACTGCGTTAAATCGGGAGGGACTTCAAGAGAGGGACCCTTGCCGGAACTCTGATACTGCACTTTGTCTTCCTCGAGAACCGAGCAGGCAGTCAAAGAAAACGCGAGACCGAGTAACGCTATTCTGGAAAAGTGATTCACTAAGTTGTCCTCAGCTATTATGTAATGTGTCACAGTAGTGTGGCCGCACGCAAAGCGCTTTCCACGACCGACTCATTGGCCTGAGCCAGCCGGGTCATGGGCAGTCGCATCGCGCCGCCGCATAACCCCATGCGGGACATCGCCCATTTCACGGGGATAGGGTTGGCTTCAACAAACAGATTTCTGTGCACTGGCATCAGCTGAAACTGGATGGCCATGGCGCGTTTAACGTCACCGGACATGGCAGCGACACAGAGCTCGTGCATGAGGCGGGGGGCTACATTTGCGGTCACGCTCACGTTGCCCTGACCACCGCAAAGCATCAACGCAACGGCTGTAGGGTCGTCCCCGGAGTAAATGGCAAAACCTTTCGGTACGTCACGGATTAACCACTGTGCCCGCTCGATATTTCCCGTAGCTTCCTTGATACCCACGATGCCGGGCACTTGCGCCAGACGCAATACGGTATCGTGTGCCATATCGGCCACACTGCGGCCAGGCACGTTGTACAGAACCATCGGCAGATCCACCGCCTCGGCAATCGCCTTGAAGTGCTGATACTGACCCTCCTGTGTCGGCTTGTTGTAGTAAGGGACAACTTGCAGGTGGCAATCAGCGCCGACCTGTTTGGCAAAGCGGGTAAGTTCAATGGCTTCTGCCGTGGAATTGGCGCCGCAGCCTGCCATGATGGGTACACGCCCTTGGGCCTGCTCCACCGACACGCGAATGATCTCGCAATGCTCTTCTACATTGACTGTTGGCGATTCACCCGTGGTGCCAACAACACCCACGCAATCCGTACCTTCGGCAATGTGCCAGTCGATGAGTTTGCGCAACGTAGGGTAGTCCACGCTGCCGTCTTCGTGCATCGGGGTGACCAGCGCCACGATGCTGCCTGTAATTGGTGTCATATCCGCAGTTAAAAACGGGAAAGAAGCATTCTACCCAGTGTGGTGGTGTCCACTCAGTTGGTTGAAAAGGGATGAATGATCAACACGGTTCGGTCGTCGCTGAAAAACTGGCTACTGGAACCTTTGACGCCTGGATAAATGCCTAATTTGGAGAAGTCTTCGGATTCGACTCGGAAAAACTCCTCCTCCCAGTCAACTACCCGGGTGCCCTTGGGACAGGACATGTAGCCATCAGTGAACAGCTCAATGCTGTGAACAACAGATTTAGGGCGTGAAAAACTCATCACATCCGGCCCTTGCGTTTGACCGCCATTGAGTACGGCATAACCCAGAGAATGCCCCGTCAGGTTGCAGAATCCGTACTGTCCGCCCGATATGCCCGCCATCAACGAAGGTTCAATCAGGTCGTGGGCATCAGGCTGGAGTCGATTGGTACATTCTTTTTTGGCTGTTTCGATAATACTGGCGATCTCTTGAGACGACAAAATGGTCTGCTCTGGCTGGCCAAGCCCCTTGAAAACGAGTTGACGGACTGATTTCTCCAACGAGTCTCCACTCATTCCAAGAGTCTGCAAGTGGCGAAAAAGGGCAATCCGGCCCGCCGCATAAAGCAAATCTATGTCCTTGGTTAGCCTGATCAGTTCAGTGCCGTTTATTCGAATGGCGGAGTCCCCCACAATCAGGAAGTGAAAAGTGTCCCCTGTATCCACAACCAACGCGGCTGTTGTGCCTGCCCGGATGGATGGATCGCCAGCATCGGCCAGACCATCAGCAATGGACTTATTCATCGCAGTAAGCCATTGACCGGAGGTCAAATGGCCTCGTTGTGATCCAGTTGCGCATTCAATCATGGCCAGAGCGGCGCAGTTGGCCGCAAATCGACCTGGTGTTTCTCCTCGAACCAAGGCGCCCACGGTATCGGTTGCGCCGTCAAATACGGCATACAGGCGTTGCGGAACAACCGCGAAAACGTCGTCCCCAGGTTGCGACAGATCCCTGCTTTTTGGAATGGATGAGGATTCAATCAGCATTGGTATAGCTTGATGGGCCGGGCGAGCCAGACCTCAGATAAAGGCACCTTCTTTGGAGCGCGAAAAGCGCAACACCACGAAAACGCACAACCCCGAGCTCACCAGCAGAATGGTTGACAGCGCTGCTGCAATGCCAAATTCTCCATCCAGTACTGCGCTGTAGATCCGCACCGGCATTGTGGCCGTGCGCGCGGTGTAGAGCAGCAAGGTCGATGACAGCTCGTTGATGGCTGTAATAAAGCTCATCATGGCTCCTGCAATCACCCCGGGCATCATCAAGGGAACGGTGACTTTATAAAAAGCTTTGGCGGGTGACGCCCCCAGACTGATGGCCGCCTCCTCGATAGATGGCTTGATTTGCCGCAGAACAGAAGTTGTCGCGCGCACGCCATATGGCAAACGGCGGATAAACAAAATAAGCACAATGATCGTGCCCGTTCCCACCATATCCAGAGGACCTTGGTTGAACGTCAGGAGAAATCCGATTGCCATGACGACGCCAGGAACCACATAAGGCACCATCAGCACCGTATCCAGCAAACCGGAGAGCCTGGTTTCCCGACGAACGATGATGTATGAAATGAGCCCACCGGCAAGAGTGATCAATACTGTGGCGATGAGCGAAAACCTGAATGTATTGGCTATGGCATCTGGCACTTCCTGAATGACACGCGCATAACTGTTCAGACCAAAGCCGCCAGTGAAGACCGGTCCACTGGTTTGCAGGAATGAGGTATACACAACCACGGCGATCGGTAGCGTTGCCAAAGCCACAATGGCATAACAAAGAGCGTGTACGAGCACGCCGAAGGCACCATGACAGACCTTGGGTACGGTCAAGTTTGTCAGTGATCCTGCATACCGGCGTTTTCCCATCAAGTGCCGCTGAAGCAACACGGCCAGCATCGACATCACGATCATCAACATGGAGATGCTCACCGCCATGGTGGGTGGGCCCCCCATTTCCGATGTGTACTGGTTATAAGCGATGGTGGAGAGCGTGCGAAAGTCCCGTCCGATGATGGATGGCGTACCGAAGTCGGCAATCGAAAGCACAAAGCAAAGAAT
>JAKQJK010000286.1 GCA_029561195.1 Pseudomonadota bacterium | reverse complement strand
AATGCGCTTGGCCTTCTTGGCCTTCCAGAGACGGTAGATGATCTGGAAGGTGGTGTAGGTCTTGCCGGTGCCGGTGGCCATCACCAGTAGCAGGCGTTTTTCGCCTTGGGCCACTTTTTCGATTACGCGGTTGATGGCTTCCGCCTGGTAATAGCGGGGCTCCTTGTTGCTGCCATCATCGTGATAGGGTTCGGTGACGAGGGATTCCTGATCGTCTGCAATGCCTCTGAAACGCTTGTAGCGCGCCCACAGTTCCGCTGGCGAGGGAAACGCATCGAGCCCGAATTCGGTTTCAGTGTCTTCGCCTTTGGCAGCCGCCTTGTTATGGCTGGAAAAGCCGTCGCCGTTGGAACTGAAGGCGCAGGGCACATCCAGGATTTCGGCATAGCCCAGGGCCTGCTGCAAGCCATGGCTGATGGTGTAGTTGTTTTCCTTGGCTTCGACCACCGCTACCGGCACGCCCTTTTCTTTCTGGAGCACGTAGTCGGCGAATTTCTTCTTTTTCTTGTTGCGCGAGGATAGATTGCCGCGAACGACGACCGGGCCCGGCGTCAAGGTTACCTCACGACGAAGTTGCGTCATCTCGTCCCAACCCGCCTGGACGATGGCCGGTGTGATGAACTTGGCCTTGATGTCAGACTCGCTGAGTTCCTTCTTCTCGTTGCTATCCATCAAGGGAATCCAAAGTTGAATGGCGCATGGCTTGTTTGCGCCATCGGTGCACTGTTGGGCTTCGAATTTTATCCGGTTTCTGCAATTCCAACTTAGCGGCATATTTCGCCCATTCGGCACACCAGATCGGTTGGCCATGGCCGACGCCCTGTCGGCGGTTGAGCGCTCCGTAATACTGCTCCGCTCAGGAACCTGCTGTTGGAAGCTTGGAGGGTGGTACTACCGTCGGGGGTCGGGTGCCGCCTGACGCCGATACCGAATGCCGGCCTTTGAGCTTGCGCTGCCTTGAAGATCCGTTGACCGCAGAACACCTGTCTCTGATCTAGCGAGGGTCGTACGACCGTTCAGGTCGAACAACAGCCCCACACCCCTTCGAGCCCCCCGAAATCCACCCTCAACCCCCCTCCAGAAACCCCTTCACCCGTTCAATCACCTCCTCCGGGTGCTCCCGGTGGGGCATGTGGCGGGAGTCTTCCATGATCTCCACCTGAACCCGGCGGGAGCGGCTGAGTTGGCCGATGAGTTCGGGGTGGCGGGTTGAGCCGTATTCGTCGTGAAGCCCGTGGATGACGAGCAGGGGGCAGCTTACGCGGGGCAGGACGGGGGCCAGTGACCAGGTGGCGAAGGCC
>JAKQJK010000384.1 GCA_029561195.1 Pseudomonadota bacterium | reverse complement strand
GCGTACAGCGGGTTGATCTTGTCGGCATTGATACCGTATTTCTTGATCGCTTCAGCGACTTTGGCCACGGGCACGGTGCCCTCTTCGCTCAGCGCCTTCAGGGCAGCGACCACAATGTAGTGGCGGTTCACCTCGAAGTGCTCACGCAGCTTGCTGCGGAAGTCGGAACGGCCAAAGCCGTCAGTGCCCAGTACCTTATAAGTACGGCCCTTCGGAATAAACGGGCGAATCTGCTCGGCGTAGGCCTTCATGTAGTCGGTGCTTGCCACCACGGGGCCCTTGGCCTTGTCGAGCTGCTGTCCCACAAACGACACGCGCGGTGTTTCCAGCGGGTGCAACAGGTTCCAGCGCTCGGCGTCTTGGCCGTCGCGGGTAAGTTCGTTGAAGCTTGGACAGCTCCATACGTCTGCCGCCACGCCCCACTCCTTTTCGAGCAGCTCCTGCGCAGCAATGCTTTCGCGCAGGATGGTGCCCGAGCCCAGCAGTTGCACACGTGGCGTGAGCTTGGCACCCTCCTTGCACAGGTACATGCCCTTGATGATCTGCTCTTCGGTGCCTGCTTTCAGGCCAGGCATGGCGTAGTTTTCGTTCAACAGGGTCAGGTAATAGAACACGTTGTCCTGCTTCTCCACCATGCGCTTCAAACCATGGTGCAGGATCACGCCCACTTCATGTGCGAAGGTGGGGTCGTAGCTCACGCAGTTCGGAATCGTGCCGGCCATGATGTGGCTGTGGCCGTCTTCGTGCTGCAGGCCTTCGCCGTTCAGCGTCGTGCGTCCCGAGGTACCCCCCAGCAGGAATCCACGCGCCTGCATGTCGCCCGCCGCCCAGGCCAGATCGCCAATGCGCTGGAAGCCGAACATCGAGTAGTACACATAGAACGGCACCATGATGCGGTTGCTGGTGGAGTAGCTGGTAGCTGCAGCAATCCAGCTGCTCATACCGCCAGCTTCGTTGATGCCCTCTTGCAGAATCTGGCCCTGCTTGTCTTCCTTGTAGTACATGACCTGGTCTTTATCGACTGGGGTGTACTGCTGGCCAGCGGGGTTGTAGATGCCAATCTGGCGGAAAAGGCCTTCCATGCCGAAGGTGCGGGCTTCGTCCACCAGAATCGGCACCACGCGCGGGCCCAGGGCCTGGTCGCGCAGCAGTTGCGTCAGAAAGCGCACATAGGCTTGTGTCGTGGAGATTTCGCGGCCTTCAGGGGTGGCTTCCATCACCGATTTAAATGAATCCAGCGCGGGCACGGTGAAGTTTTCATCCGCCTTGGTACGGCGATGCGGCAGGTAGCCGCCCAGTGCCTTGCGGCGCTCATGCAGGTAACGCATCTCCGGCGTGTCGTCAGCAGGTTTGTAGAACGGAATCTTGGCCAGCTCACTGTCCGGGATGGGAATATTGAAACGGTCGCGGAACGCCTTGATGTCTTCGTCCGTCAGCTTCTTCGTCTGGTGAACGTTATTCTTGCCCTCGCCGGCCTTACCCATCCCAAAGCCCTTGACGGTCTTGATCAGCAACACGGTCGGCTCACCCTTGTGGTTCACGGCAGAGTGAAATGCGGCATACACCTTCTTCGAATCGTGGCCACCACGGCGCAGATCGAAGATCTCCTCGTCGCTCATCTTGGCGACCATTTCCAGTGTGCGTGGGTCCTTGCCAAAGAAATGCTTGCGCACGTAGGCTCCGTCATTGGCCTTCATGGCCTGGTAGTCACCGTCCAGCGTGTCCATCATGACCTTCTTGAGCGCACCTTCCTTGTCGCGCGCCAGCAGCGGGTCCCAGCCGGAGCCCCAGATCAGCTTGATCACATTCCAGCCGGCACCGCGGAACTCGCCTTCAAGTTCCTGAATGATCTTGCCATTGCCACGCACTGGACCGTCCAGGCGCTGCAGGTTGCAGTTGATGACGAAAACCAGATTGTCCAACCCTTCACGGGCAGCCAGACCGATGGCACCGAGGGACTCCACTTCGTCCATCTCGCCGTCGCCACAGAACACCCAGACCTTGCGGTTCTCGGTATTCGCGATACCTCGGGCGTGCAAGTATTTGAGAAAGCGAGCCTGGTAAATCGCCATCAAAGGGCCTAAGCCCATTGACACCGTGGGAAACTGCCAGAATTCGGGCATCAGCTTGGGATGCGGGTAACTGGACAGCCCCTTGCCATCCACTTCCTGGCGGAAGTTCAGCAGTTGCTCTTCCGACAGACGGCCCTCAAGGTAGGCGCGGGCATACACGCCGGGCGACACGTGGCCTTGAATGTAGAGACAGTCGCCGCCGTGCTCTTTTCCAGGCTCGGCGCTCTCAGCGTGCCAGAAGTGGTTGAAACCGGCGCCAAACAGGCTGGCCAGCGAGGCGAAGGAGCCAATGTGGCCACCCAGATCGCCGCCGTCAATGGGGTGATGGCGGTTGGCCTTGACCACCATGGCCATAGCGTTCCAGCGCATGTAGGCGCGCAGACGTTCCTCGATTTCCAGATTGCCGGGGGAGCGCTCTTCGTGATCAGCCTCGATTGTGTTGACATAACCCGTGGTGGCCGAAAACGGCATGTCGATGCTGCTCTGGCGGGCGTGCTCAAGCAATTGCTCCAATAGAAAGTGAGCGCGCTCGGGGCCTTCGCTCTGGATCACTGCCGAGAGAGCTTCCATCCATTCGCGGGTCTCTTGACTGTCCGCGTCGTTGGCGGCCGGAGCCGACATATTCTGTGGAACTGCTGACATATTTGTCTCCTGGTTATTTGTCTGGTCTGTCGGTCAGACGTAATTTAGTACGGTCTGTCTAGTTTCTCACAAATCTTTTGAAATTTCAAG
>JAKQJK010000244.1 GCA_029561195.1 Pseudomonadota bacterium | reverse complement strand
GGCACCGGTCAACCCGGTATCCAGTCACAGTTCACCCAGTGTGATCGTGCAGATCGACACGGGAAACCACTTGAAGAGACCCGGTTCGGGCGAAGCTGTTTACACCTCCGTGTCTGACCCTGGCCGCAGAGGCTCAGAAGCAGCCACGGCCGAAAAAGACTGGACGATTCGCCGACCTGAGGCCGACAAGGTTGAAGAACCACCGCCTGAGCCTATTTCCAAGATGATGCTGGAATTCCTGCAGACTATGTGGCGTGCCAGTGGTAGCGCCATTGAGGCTGCACTCGCCCGGCATGAGAATACGCCCGCCAACCCCGATGCACAGCCCGGCAAGCTGGCCAAGGAAGATCTGACCTATTCGCCGGCCAAGATCAGGAAGGCTGCACATCGGTAGGCTTTTCCCCACGCTAGCCGAACTTTATCCGGGCTTCACGAACCGGTTTGCCGCACCCGAACCTGATAGAGCGCAGTGGCTTCCTCAGGCTGGTTTTCCAGCTGCCAGTGGGTGGTGTGAAAAGCAGCAACTGCAGGTCGATGTGCTATTGAAATAATAGCTCCTTGCGCATATTGGACAAGGGCTAGAAGCCTTCTATATATGATATTTTCGGCGTTTTCGTCCAATGCGCTGGTGGCTTCATCTGCAAATACCCACTTCGGCTTTTTAAGAAACACGCGAGCCAGTGCCAGACGTTGCTGCTCGCCGCCTGACAGCTTTTGTCCCCACGCATCGGACTTGTCCAGCTGCTCCGTGAGATTGGGCAGAAGCGCTTCAGCCAACGCCTGGCGCAATGCGTCATCGGTGTAGGCGGACGCGGCTTGGGGATAGGCCAGCGCATCGCGCAACGGACCGTTCGGAAAGTAGGGTCGTTGCGGAATGAACATGGCTTCTGCTGGCCGCTCAATCTTGCCACTGGCAAACGGCCAGATTCCCGCAAAGGCGCGAAATAGCGTGGACTTGCCACTGCCTGATGGCCCTTGCAGAAGCACGCTATCGCCACCCTTTGCGTTGAGGGACGCATGGCTGAGCAACACCGCCCCTGTAGGCAAAGCCACGGTCAGATCCGAAGTATGGAGCGCCTGCGAATCGGTTGATGTCAGTGAATGATTATCAAGGGCTGCCGCTGAAACAGCCTCTTCGAAACTAGTTAACCGGTCAGTTGTGGCACGCCAGCTGGCGAGACTGCTGTAGCTATCGACGAACCAGCTGAGTGCACCTTGCACCTGCCCAAAAGCGCTGGAGATTTGCATCAGCTCACCCAGCTGTATGGCCCCGCTGAAAAAGCGCGGAGCTGCCACCACAAAGGGAAATACTACCGCGGCCTGCCCAAAGAAGCTGGTAAACCAGATCAGGTTTTTTTGCGCCTTGATCAACTGAAGGTAGTTGCCCAGCAGCTGCGAAAATCGGGAGTCAAGTTGCATGCGCTCGACGGCTTCGCCTTTGTCCAGCGCTATTGACTCGCTGTACTCCCGTACCCGCACCATGTGGTGGCGAAAGTCAGCCTCGTAGCGCTGTTGCTCGAAATTTAGCTTGATCTGGGGACGCCCGATGTAGTGCGTCAGCACGCTGCCAGTCACGCAATAAAGGATCGCCATCCACACCATGAACCCCGGAATGTTGTATTCATTCCCTTGAAATGAAAATGCGAATCCGCCTGACAAACCCCACAAAATGCCGACAAAACTGGCGAGGGTTACGACGGAATTGAGCAACCCCATCGACAAGCCGATGGTGTAGCTGGTGAAAAGATTGAGATCCTCCTGAATTCGCTGGTCCGGATTGTCCGGGTTGGTCGCTTCAGAATTGAGTGGTCGGGTGAAGCGCGAGAGCTCCAGCTTGTAGAACGCATGTGCGCTCAGCCAGCGTTGCAGGTAGTGGCCGGTCATCCAGGCTCGCCACCGCATTTCCAACAATTGCGTCAGGTAGAACTTGTATACCGCGATGATGATGAATGCAAATGCCAGGTAGGTGAAGCGCCCCAGCTGGGTCCAGAACACATCAGCCTGCTTGTTTTGCAGGGAGTCATAGAAAAGCTTGTTCCAGTCATTGAACAGGACCGCCATGTAAACCAGGCCCAAATTCAGTGCGATGATGGCCAGTAACAGGCCACGGGCCCTCCAGCGCTCATCTGATTTGAAGTAGGGCACTGACAGCGCCCAGGCCTTGCCCAGGAATTGCCGGAACGCGGGTAATTTGCCGATTGTTGTCATTACATGCAACCTTCTCGAATGAAGGCTGCATGGTAGCGCGCTGCTAGGGGTTTCGGGTGCCAGCGGCCACATGGCCTGCGGGCACGTGCTGCGCAGCCGAGTGCACATGCCCGGTCTGGTCATCGAAGAAAAAGTCGGGTTCGAACTCACGCAGGAACTCGCCTTTGTCCAGTCCGCCCAGAAACATGGCTTCGTCTACCTCGATATTCCAGTCCATCAGCGTGCGGATGGCCCGTTCGTGAGCGGGAGCGCTGCGGGCCGTGACGAGCGCCGTGCGGATGCGCATGTGGGGAATTTCCGCTTGCTGCATGCGGTGCAGAGCTACCAACAGCGGTTTGAATGGACCATCAGGCAGCGGCAGTGCTACCTTGTCCATCTCATGCTGCTGAAAGGCATTCAGCCCCTGTGCCTGATAGACCTGCTCGGCCTCGTCGCTGAAAAGCACAGCGTCACCGTCAAACGCAATGCGCACTTCAGCGGGGTGCGCTTCGCTGGCGTGGGCCGAATGGGGATACACCTGTGCAGCGGGGACACCAGCGTCCAGCGCCGCGCGTACATCACTTAAGTGGGTGGAGAGAAACAGATTCGCGTGCAGGGGCTTGAGATAGCGCCAGGGTGCCTCGCCTCGTGTGAAAGAGCAGCGGATGATGGGCAGCGCGTAGTGTGCAGCGGACTTCATGACACGCAGGCCACTGACCGGATCGTTGCGCGAGAGGATGACGACTTCTACCCGTTGCGACGGCGTTTCATTGAATGCCAGCAGCTTCTTGACCAGCGAAAACGCCACGCCAGGTTTGGCCGGGATGTCCAGCCGTTCGCGTTGCAACTGCATGTAGGCGCGATCATCACCCTGTTCGAAGATCTGGTTTTCTTCTTCGAAGTCAAACAGGGCGCGGGAGGAAATGGCGACGACCAGTTTGCCGTCAAGGGAGACACTCATGGGTGTAGACCTGCCGCTACTTCACAAGCTGATTGAGCTGGATGATGGGCAGCAATACAGCCAGCACGATCAGCATTACCACCAGTCCCATTGCTACGATCAGCAGGGGCTCGAGAATGGTTGCAAGTTGCAAGGCGCGCCGTTGCACATCACCACTGAGTTGCTGCGCGGCACGCTGCAACATCGCTGGAAGCTGGCCGGTCTTCTCGCCCTGGCGTGCAAACATGCTTACCAGTGCTGGAAAACGTTTCTTCTGGGACAGGGCAGATGCCAGTGGAGCCCCCTCACGCACCAGAATCAGTGCGTCCATAGCATCGGCCTTCATGGCACCGTTTGACAGTGTTTGCGCAGCTGCCTGCAGGGCTTTCAGGATAGGCACGCCGGCTGCAGCCAGCATCGCCAGCGTGCTGGAAAACCGGGCGGCGTTGTAACCACGGGCCAGACGACCCAACACCGGAAAATTCAGCCAGGCGGCATCGAACCTATCGCGAAAAGCGGCATTTGCCCAGGCAAAGCGTGCGCCGATAGCTGCCAAAATAATAGCAACCAACATAAGCCATCCATAGCTTTTGACGAAGCTGCCAATCGCCAGCATGATGACCGTGAGCATCGGCAACGCTCGCTTGGAGCCTGCAAACACGTTGGCTACTTGCGGCACGACGTAGCCCACCAAGAACATCACGATCACGATGGCTACCAAGGTCACGATGGCTGGATACAGTGCGGCACCGATCAGTTTGGCTTTTAGATTTTGCTGCTCTTCCAGGTCATCGGCCAGGCGCTCCAGTACCAGACCCAGATTTCCGCTTTGCTCACCGGCGCCGATTACAGATGTGTAGATAGGCGAAAACTCGCGTGGGTGCTGGGCCAACGCCTTGGCGAAAGGCGAGCCACCATTGACTTCAGCGCGCAGTGCTGCAACCAGATTACGTTGCTTCTCGTCCTCTGCTTCCTCGGACAATGCAGACAGTGCGCGCTCCAGTGGCAGCCCGGCTGCTACCAGCCCGGCAATCTGGCGTGTCCAGATTGCCAGTCCCGTTGTGTTGAATACGGGCCGGGTCATCAACCGGTCACGCCATCCGCCTTCGCTGCCGGACTGGGTAGCCCCGCCCGCGCCGACGGGTTCAACTGCCAGTGGAACCAGCGACTGCGCGCGCAACTGGTTACGTGCTGATTTGACAGTGTCCGCCTCGATCACGCCTTTACGGGTCTGACCTTGCGGATTGATAGCTTCAAAGGAATACGCGGGCATGGCCTGATATGACTTGGATCAGTCCCGGGTGACGCGAATCAGTTCTTCCTGAGACGTGATGCCTGTAAGTACCAGTCGCTCGCCATCGTCCCGCATGAGCCGCATGCCAGCCTTGATGGCCGCAGCACGAATGTCAGCTTCGGATGCGCGATGATGAATCTGGGCGCGTATTGCGTCGTCTGTCACCAACAATTCAAACACGCCAGTTCGTCCCTGATAACCCGTCTGACCGCATGCGTCACAACCAGCGCCCTGGCAGTGCAGACACAGCTTGCGCACCAGTCTTTGTGCCAGAACACCCAGCAGACTGGAACTCAGCAGGAAGGGTTCTACACCCATGTCGATCAGGCGGTTCACCGCGCTGGCAGCGTCATTGGTGTGCAGCGTGGCCAGCACGAGGTGACCGGTTAGTGAGGCCTGAATGGCGATTTGTGCAGTTTCGAAATCCCGGATCTCACCGATCATGATGACGTCGGGGTCCTGGCGCAAGATGGCGCGAAGTGCTTTGGCAAAAGTGAGGTCAATTTTGGCATTCACCTGAGTCTGGCCGACACCTGGCAATTCATACTCAATCGGGTCTTCCACCGTCATGATGTTGCTGTGGGCAGCATCAAGTTGACTTAGGGCCGCATAAAGCGTGGTGGTTTTGCCGGAGCCGGTCGGGCCGGTAACCAGAATAATGCCGTGTGGTTGCGAGACCAGCTTCTTCAGCCTTTTGAGCGAATCGCCCTGCATGCCCACAGCTTCCAGATTCAGCTTGCTGTCGCTTTTGTCCAGCAAGCGCAACACCGCGCGTTCGCCGTGCGAGCTGGGCAATGTGCTGACGCGTACATCCACCGCACGAGTGCCGATGCGCAGCGAAATTCGGCCGTCCTGTGGCAGGCGTTTCTCGGAGATGTCCAGCTCGGCCATGATCTTCAGGCGCGAAATCAACGCTGCATGCAAGGCGCGATTGGGTTGCACTACTTCACGCAGCGCACCATCAACACGAAATCGCACGCTGCTATGTCGCTCATAAGGCTCGATATGAATGTCACTCGCCCCGTCGCGAGCTGCCTGCGTCAGAAGGGCGTTGAGCATACGGATGATGGGTGCATCGTCCGAAGTTTCAAGCAAGTCCTCCACTGCAGGAAGGTCTTGCATCATGCGCGACAGGTCAGCATCGCTCTCTACTTCACTCACCACATCAGCGGCGTTGGACTCACCCTGCGCATACACCGTACTGATTCGTTGGACCAGCAAATCCTGCGTCGTCGTCTCCAGATGGCGAATGGCGTACTTCCGGGTGACTTCGCTGATGCCGGCAGGTTTGGACGCGGGGTGCAACCACAGCGTCAACTCACCGGCGTCTTCTTCAAGCAGCAGCTGTTGGGAGCGGGCAAAGGCGTAGGGCAGGGGATAACGCATGTCTTCGGACCAGTCTCAAGTGGTCAGGGCTTCAAGGGGTAACAGTGGGAGCCGAAGCCGCCGCCGCTGGTGCCGCAGCGCGTGGTGTTTTCGCCGGCATGATGGGCCCTTCGTTGACCGGCACCAGCACGCTGGACACTGGTTGTGCTGCCTTCTGGCCAGCCCGCATCAAGTCATAACGGTCCATGGAGAATTCTTCCAGCGAAGCCGCGTCACGGACTACCACAGGCCGCAGGAACACCATCAGGTTGGTCTTCTTGCGCGTGCGTGTCTCGCTTTTGAAGAGGTTGCCAAAGAGGGGGACGTCGCCCAGACCTGGCACCTTTTCCTGATTGCCGGTGTATTCATCCTGAAGTAATCCCCCGAGCACCACAATGGCGCCATCTTCCACTAGCACATTGGACTCAATGGTCCGCTTGTTCGTTGTGGGGCCGTTACTGGCATTGGCTGTAGAGGCCTGCACGCTGGAGATTTCCTGATAGATGGACATCTTCACCGTGCCGTTTTCGCTGATCTGTGGCTTGACCTTTAAGGTCAGGCCGACATCCTTGCGCTCTATGGTCTGAAATGGATTCACCGTATTGCTGCTGCTACCCGTGTTAGTGAACTGACCGGTAACAAAGGGAACGTTTTGACCGATGACAATCTTGGCTTCTTCGTTGTCCAGTGTGAGCAGATTGGGCGTGGAGAGCACGTTGCCGCTCCCGGTCTCTTCGAGGAAACGGGCCAGAAACCCCAGAACATAAACGCCGTTGGTCTGATGGGCGACACCGAAGTTGGCGCCGCGCGCCACTGACGGCGTGCCAGATGCAGCCGACGTGGACAAATTGATAATGTTGCCAATGCTCGTGCCAAAGTTGGTTCCGAGCAGACCGATATTCCGGCTACCCGCGTTGCCCAGCGCGCCTTGCCATTGAATGCCAAATTCCGCAGCACGGTCTGCACTGACTTCGGCAATCAGGCTTTCTACAAATACCTGAGCCCGTCGCGAGTCCAGTTTGTCGATAACTGCGCGCAGCTGGCGGTATTGCGGTTCCGCTGCCGTGATGATGAGTGAGTTGGTCGAAGCGTCTGCCTGAATTTGTCCGCCCGTTGTCGTTTGACTGGCCATAGCGGCAGCTGCTACGGCAGCGCCTGCAACGGCTGGTGCTGTCGCCACGGCAGCACGTGTCTCGCCTGCCATGGCGGCACGCAGCGTGGCTGCCAGCTTGGTGGCATCGGCGTTCTTCAGGTAGACGACGTAGATGTTGCCAGCTGCGCCATTGGCAGACTGGGAAGCCGGTTGGTCAAGTTTGTCGATTAACGACTTCACCAGATTCACCCGGGCCGGGTTGGCTGCACGCAGGATCAATGAATTGCCACGCGGCTCCGCCACCAGAGTTGTCTTGTAGGAAGCATCACCTTGTCCGGCTGCAGCTGCGCTGCCCGAGTCAATCAATCGAAGAATGAGCGGTGCCAGATCGCTGGCGATTGCGTGCCTGAGCGGGATGATTTCAACATCGGTGCCCGGAGCTACATCCATCGCGGCAATTATCCGCCCCAGGCGCTGCAGGTTGTCAGCGTAGTCCGTGATGATCAGCGAGTTGTTGCTCGCGTTCACGTTGATGGTGTTATTGGGGCTGATCAACGGTCGCAATATCGGTACGAGATTGTTGGCGTTCTCATGATTGAGCTTGATGATCTGAGTGACGATCTGGTTGCTCGCGGCCCGAACAGGCGCGCCACCGGTGCTCACGCCTACTGATGCACTTTGTAGCTTGGCGTCAGCTTCAGGGAGTACTTTATAGATGCCACCAGTTTCCACCATGGTGTAGCCTTGCAGGCGCAAGGTAGCCAGAAACTGGTTCATGGCGGCGGCGCGGCTCACGGGCTTTTCGGTTACCAGGTTGATCGTTCCCTTTACCCGCGGATCGACAACGACGCCCAAGCCCGTCACAGTAGCCATGGTTCTCGCGACGGCTTCGATGTCGGCATTGACAAAATTCAAAGTGATGGGCTCGTTGCGCCCGGCAGGCGTGGTTTGCGCCATGACCTGCCCACCAAGAAGCAGAGCAGACACCACAGCCGGGACCAGGCGTTGCAATACGCCGTGGTTCACCAAGCGGGTTTGTCGAAACAATGTTCTCATAGTATTAGCCTACAGTAATTACGGACCGGGCTCCAGTTCGCCGCCCGATCAGATTCAAAAGGTTGGACAGCGCCGCCTCGCGGTCAGGGGCTGCGGTAGCCTCGCCAGCAAATCGCAGCCTGGAGCCAACCCATTCGCCATTGCCACTCAACTGCAGGCTCCCGTCCAGGGTTTCCAGTTGGAGCCGAGTGGTTGCGCCCCCGGAAACGGTGAGGCGGTAGCTGCCCATGGGTTTGAGGGTGGACAGCCTGGAAGACATATTGTTCGCATCCAGCACGGCTTGTCCGGCAACCGTCAAACGGCCCTCGATCCACGTGGCGGAAAACCCCGTTGTGGTCACTTTCATGAGCCCTTCAGGTTGCATGGTATTCCAGGGCGTGCCCAGACCGGTCAACAAACCGGCTGGCCATGTGGATTCACCATCCAGTACCGTTGCTTTAACACCACCCCATTGGACAGCGGTTTGAAGCAGCACCGGTTGCGGCGTGCAGCACTCTGCACTGATCGCCAGATTCAGTCCTGTCAGGGCGGGCCTCATGCGCCATTGCAAAGCGCCCGGCAAAATCGAGCGATCCCGGCTGCCCTCACCACCTGTTAAAACCAGTTGCGCTGAGCCTGACCATACGGTGCCGCGTGCATCGTTCAGCAGCACTTTGCCACCAGAACTGCTGCTCACAATGTCAGCCAGCCAGGAAGCGGGTGCGAAGACCACCACGGTCAATGCCACACCCAGCAGCATGCCGAAGATGGCCAGTCCCCAAGGTGCGCGATTGGGGATATGACGGTTCGTCTTCATCTTGCAGGCAGGATGAGGACAACCACGCCGTCCCAGCCTGACTTGGTGTCGGTCGTGTTGCGGGTCAACCGGGTTTCAATGGGTAATGCACGTGCATCCACCCGGACTTGCGCCAGCCACGCGACCAAAGCTTCCGGGGAGACAGCCTTCATGGTCACAGTAGCGCGTTCACCAGATGTTGTCACCTGAGCTTGGGTGCCCAGATTTTTCTTGACCAATGTGCTGAGCATGCGCGACGCATCGTCATAGCTGACCTTTGGCCGGGATTGCAATGATTGAGCTTGGGCCTGCATGCCTTTCATTGCCTGAAGCTGGGTATCCAGTGCCCTGTGCTGGACATCTGCAGAGCGCAACACGGCGATTGCCGGCGATATGAAGATCCACCACAACAGCGCCAGTCCGACCAGACCTGCCGCTGCAAGCAACATGGCTTTTTCGCGAGGAGCCACAGCGGCCCATCGCAACTGAAAAGCGGTTTGTACGGACTCAGGAAGTTTCATGGTGCTCATGGTGTGCCCACTGGTCTTACGATCAGGGTCTCACCCTCAAGACGTCCGGTAAAGCCTCTGGCCTGTAATTGCGTCGTGACCGAAGAAGCCTCCTCGCCGCTAAGGCCCAGTCCCTTGAATCGTGCCTCGCCGGCGACGAATTCAATGCCGGATACGGTTCGATTGATAGGCGCCACTTCACCAATGGCCGCCAGCATCACCTCCAGATCGCGCTTGGAGAGGTCCCCGCCAGCTTGCCGCAGCAACCCCATTTCCCGCTCCATCTGGACCGGCGCATCAACGATAACCTGCACGCCCGGGAAAGTCTGGGTCAAGACGGTGCGAATGGATTCGCGTTTACTGCTCAGGGCTGACTTTTCCCGCCAGGCCCAGGCATTCAAACCCACGAGGTTAGCCGCTACCAGCGCGATGACGCCCCATCGCGCAGCCCGCCAGCGGGGAGATTGCAAGAACTCCACCCAGCCTGATGACAGACGTTTAAGGGCACGTTTGCCACCAGAGTTGGCCAGGTCAAATTGCGCCAGATCCCATGAAGATTGGGCTGCACGCAGCGCCCGCTCAGGCCAGGTTTGCAGGGTGGCGCGTCTTTGAAGGTGTTTTTCTGCCAGTTCCAGAACTGCTGGCTCGGCCATGACTTCCGCCTCGGCCGGCAGATTGCCCAGGCTACGAGCGAGCGATAGGGCGCCGACTGTTACGGGCAAGAGCGTCACGCCACTTTCATCCGGGATCACCAGGTCGGCCTGATCCGGCTCGCCAATCAGGTAGATGACAGAAGGGGGCGTTAGCGCGTCGCCGGGGGTGAACTCCGGCACGATGCGAGATACGGGGCATTGCGCACCCTCCAGAGTCGACAAACTGGCTCGCAACCAGGCCTTGTCACAAACGGCAACCCAAAACGGCAGACCAGGGTCGGCAACTGGTTCCAGTGCAAAGTGCAGGTTCTCCGCATCGTCAAGCAGGCGCTCTTCCAGCAGACCTTCGAGGACGGCTCTCAATCGAGTGGAGTTGGTACTCACACCTTGCGGTAGCTCTACCTGATGCCAGGACAATGCGCGCGCGGGCACCACGGCAACGACTTCATCACCCGATCCATTGTGGTGGGGTAGCAGATTAGCCGCAGCCTTCGAATGGCGGTCAACGGTCACCCCGTCCGAGCTCAGGGCGTACGCGAACTCCGTGGCAACTGTAGCCACTTGCAGGGGGAGTTTGACGATCAGCGTAGTCATGGTGGGGTGAGGGGGCTCATTGTAGTGAAGTGGCTATCGTTCATGCGATCGACCCGAGGCCACTGTTGTTGATCCGCCCGCCGCGTTCTCCTGCAAAACGCCGCGTTCGCGCCACAGAATTTTGACGTCCAGACCATCCCGCTGAAGCAGTGAGTGTTCCTGAAACGTGGTGTCGTCAATGCGCAGTCGGCCCTGGACTTCAAAGAACCGCGTTGTCACGCTTAACGCATCCTGATTGGCGGTATTGCTGATCTCGGGAGCGAATTTGATCGCGTCACCCAGCGTGCGAAAGTGAGACCGGTTGCGTTCCGTCACCAGCTTCTGGGCAGTAGCCATAGCCAGTGTGGGAACGGCAGCATACAGAGCTTCGGGGGAGGCGGTATTCACGTTTAACAGTGTTTTAACGGGCAGCAGGGTCACAAACGGCGTGATGATCGTCAGCGTGCGGGGCGGCAGGCCCATCCAGACCAGTTGCTCGATCCGTTGTGGCAACAGTGCTGTGGAGCTGTCACTCTTACTGCTCGCAGGCGTGGCCTCAGCGGTTGCCGCTTCTGACGCCAAACGAAGATTTTCCGCCAGGTCGGCGAGTTGCTGTTGGGGTAAACCAAGCAACTCGAACAGTTTTGTAAACGTGGTCATGGCTCTGGCCGACACTTTGCCTTCATCAATCAGGTTCATGACGTTCAGGCGACCTTGAGCATCATTGATCTGACCCGATAGAAACGCTTCCATCGCAGTATCGGAGTCTGTCACCGTGTTGTACCGGTCTGCCGCCAGAAAGCTCGACAGTCGGGCTTCCTGAAGAGGAATGGCCCACGGCTCGGCCAGATGGTCTGCTCCTCCGGCACGGCCGTCTTCAATCAGAATGAGGCGCGACCAGTCCATGGCGCCGCTTAATATCCAGCCCGACTGCACCCTGGAGCGGTCCGCTGCCTCTATTTCCACGGCGCGCCATTGTTGCCACAGAGATGCGGTGGCCAGCGTGGCAACCAGCGTCACGGTCAGCATTGCGGCGAGCAATGCAGCGCCCCTGGTTCTTGAATAGCTCGCTTGCCTCATGCCGCCTTACCACCGCTCAGGGTCGGTCTTATCCAGTCGAGCGTGAGATCGCCTTGCAATGTCTGCCCCTGGGGCAAGGTGAGCATCAGGCGAACGCCGTCTGGAAGCACGTTAATGGGCCCGGCAGACGCATCGCTGGACAAGGCGTTGCTCCAGGCATCACCCCTGTAGAAAAAAACCTGCCATTGGTCTAATGGTGAAATGGCAATTTCCTTCTTCTTTTCTTCATCGCCTGGGCTTTGGGCCCATTGCTCTGCCTGGCGCCAGGCCTGATCCAGTTCATTGCGGGTACGCACCGGACTTGATTGCCAGCGTAGCCATTGGCCGCCAGCGTCGTTTATCCGACGTGTCCAGGCGACGACCAGCACGCCTTGAGACGGGTCCATGGTGTTGCGACGAGTAACGCGTAGCACGCGGCCATCCCAATCCATGGGTGCGGAGTTGCCACCAGCCGCTAACTGGGTGATGTTGTCCAGGTCAGATCGCCATTGCATCAGACCTGCCTGCAACGTCAAAATCTCGTCGGCCCGTGTTTGTGTTTGTGATTGCGCGCGTGTCATGCCGTCCAGCCCGCGCCAACTCAACACCGCCATCAGCGACATGATGGTGATGGCCACCAGCACCTCGATCAGCGTAAAACCACGAATGGGGTGGATGGCCTGCTTCATCAAAACCGGCCAATCACGGTTGACAGTTTCAATACGGGAACGTCACCATTTTTCACGTGGGCATCTACCCGTTTGAAGTTGGGGTTGGGCGTTGGCACGACAGTAACCGCCACATCAAACGTTATCCCCACCTGTTCACACCGCGAGTCGCTGCTGCCGACAACCGGCATTTGCTTGATCAGCCGAATGCGGGTCAGTTCGTTTTCAGCGCACAGGTGAGCGAGAAGGAGGTCTGATTGGCGCGCCGCGGTGTTGGTTAACGCGTTGGTTGCCTGCATGCCTGCCATCAGCGCAATGGCCACTATCGCCAGCGCCACCAGCACCTCGATCAAGGTGAACCCAAGGGCCTGGCGGGTACAACGCATCGACTTCATCGTGGGTTTACGATCGGCTCAAATGGCACCACGGCAAATGGCCGTAACCCGTCAGACATGACCCGCACTGTTTTGTCCGGCTGGTCCTTGAGGCTCAGGATCACCGCTTGCGGGGCGATCATGGGTTCAGGTCCCAGATTGAGTGTGGCCTGTGCGTCCACAGTAACGTTTTCACTTTGCCAACGATCTTCGCGGTTGCCACCCGACAGGCCCGTGAACTTGAAACCTGTTTCGGTGCCCTTCCAGTTCACCGGTACGCCGGTAGAGCGGGACTGCGCACGGGCCGACTCCAGCATCGCTGCCAGCCGTTGGCCTTCACGCTCCAGTTGTGTGTCGGCACTGTCGCGCATGGCAAACGCCACTCCGGCCGTGCCCATGGCGATGATGGCGATAACCACAAGCAGCTCAATCAGCGTGAAGCCGCGCTGGCCGTGCGACGCAAGCGTGGGGGTCAGGCTACTGCCAGCTTCCAACGTCAGCATTCTTGCCCTCGCCCCCGGCTTGCGCATCGGCGCCAAACGACATCACGTCGATCTCGCCCTTGATGCCCGGGTTGAGGTATTGATAAGCCTGGCCCCACGGGTCGTTGGGCAGGCGTTCCAGATACGGTTTCCAGTTCGGCGGAATCGGCCCGCCGCCCGTGGGTTTGGCGACCAGCGCCTTGAGGCCCTGTTCCGCCGTGGGGTAGCGCTGGTTGTCCAGCCGGTACAGTTTCAGCGCCTGCATCAGGTTGTTGACGTCCGTCTTGGCGGCGGTGGCGCGCGCATCATCGGCGCGGTCCAGCACATTGGGCACGATTAGTGCGGCCAACACACCGATGATGACCAGCACCACCATCAATTCAATCAGCGTGAAGCCGCGCGTCAATGTTGTCTTGAACGCAAATCGGAGTCTTTTCATGGGTCTAACGTGTCCTTCCCGGGGTGACGTCAATCATAATCCGCTCATGTTGACAAATTCACAAAGTAGGCAACTGTCGCATTTTGTTACGTTCACCGTGTGGGCGTTGGTCGCGGCCTGTCTGGTTTTCTGGGTGTTGAAGTGGGTAGGCTCGTCGCAGGGGAGCGATTTGTCCTCGGGTGGTGCGGTCGGCGGGGCAGATGGCTTCGCGCAGGTTAGCGCGGGTGATCCGTCTGTCATTTCCAAACTGCTGGGGGCCGTGCGTGCTGCGCCTGTGGCTCAGGCCGCTGCAGCGCCCAGTCGCATTGTCCTGATTGGTGTTCTGGCGAGTGCGTCTAGCCAGGGTACGGCACTGATTGCAGTGGGTGACAAACCGGCCAAGCCGTTTCGCGTGGGCGCGCAGGTGGACGATGGGCTCATCCTGCAATCTGTCAAAACGCGCAGTGCTTTGCTGGGTTCTGATGCTGGCGGCCCGGCTACCATGACGCTGGAACTGCCGCCGCCCCCGTCGCGATAACGTCTAGTTAATTTCTATTTCGCCAGCTTCATAGCTTCAGCAGCACTGTTTCCCCATAGTCAGGCCCATTGTCAGGCCATTGATCCGCACTGACAACAGTCTGCACACCGCTCGCGATCAATGTGGCTGCGCGGATGACGCCTGCATGGGTGATCCAGACCGTGTTTTCACCTTGCACTTCGGCCATGGCAGTGTGAACCCGCTTCATAAAGGTTTGCACTGATTCGCCACCGCCCGGGGGATGTGTTGCGAACTGGTCGGTCCACCGGGCCACAGCCTCTTCACCGATGGCGTCCCAGCGCTGGCCTTCCCAGCTGCCAAAGTCCATTTCTGCCAGCCTCTTATCGGAAATTGGTTCCAAATCAGGCCGTAGGCAGCATAAATATTTCGTGAGTAGCTCACATCTTTGTAGCGGGGAGGTGCTCAACGAAACCTGCTGTGAACCGTTCGGTAAATCTTTCGTCGGCAGGCTGGCTGCCAGTTGGGCAGCGCAGCGGCGGGTGGCTGCATCGTCTGCGGGCACGTCCAGCGCACCGTAACAGACGCCCGAGTCAATGAGCGGACGGGCGTGGCGCACCAGCCAGAGCTTCATGGTGCAGTCATGGCGCTGAAGTTACCCAACCCGTCGCTACTGCGCAGCCTACGTAAAACGCAATCTCACACACCTGCTGCGTGGCGCCCAGGCAGTCACCCGTGAAACCCTGCAATCGGCGTGAAAACAGGCGCCTCATCCACAACAGTGCCAGACCGCTGCACATCACACTTGCTATCAAAAATATAGCTGCTTGCGCATAGTAAACAATGGCTAGAGGCA
>JAKQJK010000199.1 GCA_029561195.1 Pseudomonadota bacterium | reverse complement strand
TTCTCGCAGCGGATGCCTCCGGTGCAGAACATCGCGACTTTGGGTTTTTTGCCAGACTTGGCATTGAGTTCACCGTTTTGTCGAATCCATTCCGGCAAGTCCGCGAAGCGTTTGATGTGGGGATTCACGGCGCCAGCAAATGTGCCAATCGACACCTCATAGTCATTGCGCGTATCGATCACAACCACATCGGGGTCTTCAATCAATGCGTTCCATTGCTCCGGTTTGACATAGATGCCTGCCATCAAGTCCGGATTGACTTCGGGCACACCCATGGTGACGATCTCGCGTTTGAGTCGGACCTTCATCCGGTAAAAGGGGGGCGATGTGGCGAAAGCTTCCTTGTGTATCAGGTCAGCCAGGCGGGGGTCGTTACGCAGGTAGGCCAACACCGCATGGACGCCCTCCAACGGTCCGGCAATGGTGCTGTTGATGCCCTCTCGCGCCAGCAGGATAGTGCCCTTGACGCTTTGATTCTCACAAAAGGCAAGTAGAGGCGCCTGCAACTCAACGTAGTCGGGCAGATCCACAAATTTGTAAAACGCGGCGGTAAGAAAGGTGCTCATAGAGTCAGGATTTTCGCTCCAATTCGCCGGGGTATCTGGTTGCCATCTGATGACAATGTAAATATACTGTAGTTATATACAGTCAATGATTGGCCAAAGTATGAACATCACCATCCCGATTCATTCAATCAAGGGCCGTGGGGCCGCGTCGCAAATTGCCCACCGGTTTGAGCTCGACGGGCGCAGTGCGTTTGATGATGGCTGGTCAACGCTGGATGAAACTTCGCTCAATCAGGGTGTTGCCGTAGCAACGACGGTTCGGCCTGAGAGTGCGAAGAGCGCTATCAGCCGAAACGACTCGCCTGACATCCATTTTGACTATGGTCTGAACCCCTATCGGGGTTGCGAGCATGGGTGTGTGTATTGCTATGCGCGGCCCACCCACAGCTATCTCAATTTGTCGCCGGGTCTCGACTTTGAAACAAAAATCATTGCCAAACCTAACTTGGCTGAAGTGCTCGCGAAAGAGTTGTCTTCACCAACTTATGCGGTACGCCAAATCGTCATAGGCTCCGCGACTGACGCCTACCAACCGCAGGAACGCCATTGGCAGATCACACGCAGCGTGCTGGAGCTGTTGAACCAGTGTCACCATCCATTGGCCATCGTGACCAAAGGCAGCGGTGTGGAACGTGATCTGGATCTGCTGGCACCCATGGCAGTCAGAAAGCTGGCTGCGGTGTACGTGACCATTACCACGCTGGATAGTGCGCTGGCCCGCAAACTGGAACCGCGCGCCGCAGCTCCGCATCGCCGGTTGCGAACCATCCGCGCACTAACCGAAGCCGGTGTGCCAGTGGGTGTCAGCGTGGCTCCGCAAATACCGTTCATCAATGATGACATGGAGCAGGTTCTGGAAGCCGCATCGGAGGCCGGCGCACGCAGTGCGTTCTACACGGTGCTGCGCTTGCCGTGGGAGTTGAACCCGCTGTTTCAGGAGTGGCTGGCGCTGCAATACCCGGACCGTGCGGCCCGTGTGATGGCGCGCATCCGCGACATGCGCGGTGGTCGGGACTACGACAGCAATTTTGCGACGCGTATGAAGGGTAGCGGTGTCTGGGCGGAATTGATTCGCCAGCGGTTTCACAAAGCTTGTGACAGGCTGGGTCTGAATACGGACAGAGTCGATCTGGACACCAGTCTGTTCAACTCATCTTTGATAACGGGGCAATCCAGCCTTTTCTAGAGAGCGGATGCCAAGCCGGGTTTTACAAGACGAGGCGAGCCTTGGCTACTTCGGTTAGGGCCTGCAAAATACCAAATGGATTAGTCATTTGACGCAACTGGGGCTGGGCGCGAACCAGCGCCGACAAATCTGGCGAACTCAATACCAGCATCACCAGAATTACCACCACTGACGCTGCAGCTGCCCCGCCGTTCTGAAGCAAATATTGCACTGGCGCGAGGCGTCGCACTGGCGTGCGCCACAACAGGACAGATGGCACGATAGCCAAAATAAACAGGGTTGCCCAAAACTGCCAGCCCATGAACGACGAGACAGAAAGCGGGTTTTTGTTCAATGTGCGGTTAATCAGGCTGGCATCAATGACCAGATGCTCGTTGAACATGATGTGACAGCTAAGCGCTGCGAAAAAGAATAAAACCGTAATTAGCGGCTTGAGCAACCGGCGGGATGAAAGGATACTGAACAACAGAAAGCAGGCGGCAGCCATGAATAACGCAAGGCGTACGGCTGGCCACAGAGGGCTGACCTGGTTCTGCTCACAGACCCGAACCAGTTCCTGCCACAACGCCACATTGCATGCCGTGGCGATCCACAGGCTTGCAAGCCCGCTTACCCAAGCCGGGTGGGCTGACATTCGCTGTTTGAACGGTACAAACAGCGAAGACTCAGCGAACTCGGTTGAACGGAACAATTTGAGTTTCATGGCCTCGCATTGTCTACGAAAGGCCCGTTACCCGGCAATCATTTGTAACCGTGCCCCCGCGGCCTCTAGCCGTATGGCAATTAGCTGAAGAAGCTCTTGAGCCGGTCAGTCCAGCTGTCACCCGTCGGTGAGTGCTTGTTGCCGCCCTTTTTGAGCGACTCGTCGAGTTCACGTAGCAGCTTGCGCTGATGTTCGGTGAGCTTGACCGGGATCTCGACAGCGATGTGGCAATACAGGTCACCGGGGTAGC
>JAKQJK010000181.1 GCA_029561195.1 Pseudomonadota bacterium | reverse complement strand
GTCGTCGTATAAGATTGACGTTTACGTAAACGTCAATCAGAACGTATTCGACATGCCATTTGAGGTGACTCCATGACCGACCTGTCTGCTGAATTCAAGGCGCTGGCCAATTACCGGCCCACGCACAAGGTGCGTTTTGTGACCGCCGCCAGTCTGTTTGATGGGCACGACGCCGCCATCAATATCATGCGGCGCATTCTGCAGGGTATGGGCGCCGAGGTGATTCACCTGGGCCACAACCGCAGTGTGGACGAGGTCGTCACGGCTGCTTTGCAGGAAGATGCGCAGGGCATTGCCATCAGCTCGTATCAAGGTGGGCACGTCGAATATTTCAAATACATGGTGGACCTGCTAAAAAGCCGTGGGGGTGAGCAAATTCAGGTGTTTGGCGGCGGCGGTGGCGTGATCGTGCCACCGGAAATCCGTGAACTGCATGCTTACGGGGTGACCCGCATCTACAGCCCGGAAGATGGCCAGAAGATGGGTTTGGCCGGGATGATTGGCGAGATGGTGATGCGCTGCGACAAGGACCTCACTGTCCATGCGCCCACCGACCTAGCTGCGATTCAGGGTCACAGTGAGGCCAGCTGGCGCTCGCTTTCCCAATTGATCACGGCTATTGAAGGTTCCCGGGTAAATGAGTCGCTAGCCCTCGCCGTCAAAGCGCAAGCAGCTACTAAAAGAGTAGCGGTTGTCGGTATCACCGGGACCGGCGGTGCCGGCAAATCGTCGTTGACGGACGAATTGATCCGCCGCCTGCGGCTGGACCAGAACGACGACCTGCGCATCGCGGTAATCTCAATCGACCCCAGCCGTCGCAAGAGTGGCGGAGCCTTGTTGGGCGACCGCATTCGCATGAATGCCATCAGTCCATGGCGCACCGGCCCGCGTGTTTTCATGCGTAGCTTGGCCACACGCGACTTCGGTAGCGAAATCAGCAAGGCATTGCCCGACGTGGTTGCCGCTTGCAAAGTGGCCGGATTTGACCTGATAGTGGTGGAAACTTCTGGCATTGGCCAGGGCGACGCGGCCATTGTGCCGCATGTAGACGTGCCTATCTATGTGATGACGCCCGAGTTCGGCGCGGCCAGCCAGCTTGAGAAGATCGATATGCTGGACTTCGCCGAGTTTGTGGCGATCAACAAGTTCGACCGCAAGGGCGCGGCTGATGCGTTGCGCGATGTGTCCAAGCAAGTGCAGCGCAATAAGGAAGCCTGGACCACGCCCGCGGATCAAATGCCGGTGTTTGGCACCATGGCCGCCCGCTTCAATGACGATGGCGTGACTGCGCTGTATCAGGCGCTGAAAGTTCGCCTGGGCGCGCTGGGGCTCAAGCTCAAGACAGGCCGCGCCGGAGCCGATGAGGGCCTGCTGCCGCAAGTGAGCGTGCGCCACAGCACGAACCAGACACCCGTGGTGCCCGCTGCGCGTACACGTTACCTGGCTGAAATCTCCGACACGGTTCGTAGCTACAAAAAGCGCGCACGGGACCAGGCTCATCTGGCGCGTGAAATACAGCAATTGCGAGCTGCAGCTGCCATGTTGACCGTCGGCAAACCAGACAAGGCGCGTGCTGCCGAGGCCGCGATTGATCTGGCGGTGCAGCGGGAAGCCGTTCAGGACGCTTCAGCCAAAAAACTGATGACTCAATGGCCCGAGATGCAGAGGGCCTATGCGGGTGACGAATACGTGGTTAAGATCCGCGACAAGGAAATCCGCACGGCGCTCACCACCAAGTCCCTCTCGGGCACCACCATCCGCAAAGTGGCGTTGCCGCAGTATGAAGACCACGGTGAAATCCTGAAATGGTTGATGCTGGACAACGTGCCCGGCAGCTATCCCTACACGGCGGGCACGTTCGCGTTCAAACGCGAAAACGAAGACCCGACCCGCATGTTTGCGGGTGAGGGTGATGCCTTTCGCACCAACACACGGTTCAAGTTGCTGAGTTCTGGCATGGACGCCAAGCGCCTGTCCACAGCGTTTGACTCGGTCACGTTGTACGGCAACGACCCCGACCCGCGTCCTGACATCTATGGCAAGGTTGGCAACTCGGGCGTGAGCATTGCCACGCTGGATGACATGAAGGTGCTGTACGGTGGGTTTGATCTGTGCAGCCCCAGCACGTCAGTTTCCATGACCATCAACGGCCCGGCGCCCAGCATTCTGGCGATGTTCATGAACACGGCCATTGATCAGAACCTGGAAAAGTTCAAGGCGGACAACGGCCGTGAGCCGACTGACACCGAGGCTGCCAAGATTCGTGAATGGGTATTGGCCAACGTGCGGGGCACCGTGCAGGCCGACATCCTGAAAGAAGACCAGGGCCAGAACACCTGCATCTTTTCCACCGAGTTCAGTCTGAAGGTGATGGGCGACATCGCTGAATACTTCGTGCACCATAACGTACGCAACTTCTACAGCGTGTCCATTAGTGGTTATCACATTGCCGAAGCCGGGGCCAACCCCATATCGCAGCTCGCGTTCACGCTGTCAAACGGATTCACCTTTGTCGAAGCTTACCTTGCGCGCGGCATGCACATTGACGACTTTGCGCCCAACCTGAGCTTCTTCTTCAGCAACGGCATGGACCCCGAGTACACCGTGATGGGTCGCGTCGCGCGACGCATCTGGGCGGTCGCCATGAAAGAGAAATACGGCGCCAACGAGCGCAGCCAGAAGCTCAAATACCACATTCAGACCAGCGGGCGCAGCCTGCACGCGCAGGAAATCCAGTTCAACGACATCCGCACCACACTGCAGGCTTTGATTGCGATTTACGACAACTGCAACAGCCTGCACACCAATGCGTTTGATGAAGCCATCACCACGCCAACCGAAGATAGCGTGCGCCGTGCCATGGCTATCCAGCTAATCATCAACCGGGAGTGGGGTCTGGCGAAAAATGAGAACCCGAGCCAGGGTGCCTTCATCATCGAAGAGCTCACCCAGTTGGTGGAAGAGGCGGTGCTCGCCGAGTTCACGGCCATTGCCGAGCGCGGTGGTGTTTTAGGTGCCATGGAAACCGGCTACCAGCGCGGTCGTATTCAGGATGAGAGCATGCATTACGAAATGCTCAAGCACACGGGCGAATTGCCCATCATAGGCGTGAACACGTTCCGCAACCCGCATGGCGACGCTGTGCAGGACAAACTGGAACTGGCTCGTTCAACCGATGACGAAAAACAAAGTCAGCTCAAGCGGCTCGCTGATTTTCACAAACTGCATGCCAATGAGTCGCCGGCCATGTTGAAGCGTCTTCAAAAGGCCGTGATCGATAACAAGAATGTGTTTGAGGTGTTGATGGACGCTGTACGAGTTTGCTCATTGGGGCAAATCACCAACGCTTTGTTCGAAGTGGGTGGGCAGTACCGCCGGAATATGTAATTCCGGTCAGTACAAACGCACATTGTGGCTTGCCAGTCAGGCAGCTGCCAAAACCGGCGCAGCTGCCCGGCGACGGGCGCGGTAGGTGATGAATCCCAAGCCTGCCAGCATCAAAGCCCATGTTTCTGGCTCTGGTACAGCGGTTGCAAACATATTCTCCGCAATCAGGCGGTGCGCTGCAGTAGTGGGGTGAATACCATCCCAAAAAAGTGCTGTAGAGATGTCCGGACAAACTGCAGCGTTTGACGCTGCACCGCAGGCGTCGGTTGTGTTGGTAAACCCTTTGGCGGCGGCTTGACTGGCAAGTCCAAAGAGATCAAAAGTCTGGACTCCGGTCTCGAATCCCAATCGTATTCCAAGCATGTCATTGAAAGACTGTGAAACGAGTGATCCCAGGTACGATGCTTGAGGTCCTTGGGCCGTGACTGCCGGTACAACGCCCAGATTGGGTGCATTCCAAACTATGATGTTTTTTGCCCCGGCGGATTGCAAGCTGTCGACGATGTTGCCGATGTCAACGGCATATTGCCAAGCGGCCGCGCCAATGATCGAAGCGAAGGTGGCGGGATTAGATATTGCCAATGTTTCAAGTGTCGAGCGAACGTTATTTCCACCACCGGCCACGACGTAAAGCGCCTCGCCATCTGCTACGCCCCCCGTCCCACCCAGGTACATAGCCGTTTGACTGAGAAGGCTGGGCACTTGACTGCCTGCGCCTGTTCTGGCGCCTCCAAAAGCAAAATTTGTTCCACCCGGCAAAAGGGATGGCAACGCACTTAGCCCTAGCATCTCTGCAAATTGGGTAGCCCAAACCGGACCATTTGAGTATGTGCCAAAAGGCGCGGAACTGTATGTTTGGCCAGGCACGTAGGTGTTGCCTGAGATAACTTGACTTGGGGCCGCACCAATGGTTGGAACGTTGGAGTTATTGCCGCTGTCTGACAAGCTGTCACCAAATATCACCAGCGAGGAAAACGAACTCGCGGATGCAGCTAGGGACGAACAGACAAGAATCGAGCTGCAAAGCAGCTTTGAAATCAACCGCATGGGGTCTCCTTTTGGAATTGTGTAACGGAGTTTGCGCCGCAAAGCGCGCGCAATAGTTCCTGAGATGAAGTCTGACTCCGGGCTTTCCCGGGGTCAATAGTCCGTTTGGACTACCACCTGTCACACAACTGACAAAAGTACGCGGGTTAACCCTCTGTATTTCATAAATGACGAGGGTACAAGAGGCTTACGCCCCTTGATTCAAGACACTTCAGTTCAGTTACGGAAGTATTTTTCAATGGCTTCGTCGACTCCATCGGCTTCAAACGCCGCGTCGATTTCAGCATCAAACGCAGCACGTGCATCCATGACCGCCTTGGAGTAGGGAATCAACGGTTTGTCCAGCGGGTGCAGTTTGTGGCGACGCAGGCCACGTAGCTGTTGCGAGAGTTCCATGGCGTTGAGCACCATCTCGGGCTCCATCATCAGGCTGAACGGGTTAAGTGCTACGGTTTCGGTTCTCATGGCGGGCTTCCTTAAGTGACGCCTGACAGTGGCGGTTGAGAGAACTTTAGTCTTTCATCCCCAATTAGTTAAGTCGGCGAATCGCCAGAACCGTTGTAGGAGTTTCCCTGACAAATCGACTGTTGCCCGGGTGCGTTAGTCGCCCTGCATCAGGCGGACCTTGGCGCTTTTCCCCTTGATTTTGCCCGCGTTGAGCTTGGCACAGGCAGCCTGCGCCACGTCGCGGCCGACCGCCACAAAAGTGCAGAATTCGGTCACCTGGATCTTGCCAATCTGCTCACGCGAGTAGGCCACGCCGCCTTCAGCACCAGTCAGGGCGCCCAGCACATCGCCAGGGCGGATTTTCTCCTTGCGCCCACCCAGAATTTGCAGTGTGACCATCGGCGGCAGCAAAGGCCCTTTGCCCGTGGGAGTTAGTTCGTCCAGCTTGTGCCACACCGACGGTCGGCTCTGGTACTGCTCGATCTTGCCGACAAAACCCATCTCGTTCATCGAGGCCAGGCTCAAGGCCAGACCCGATTCGCCCGCGCGCCCGGTGCGGCCGATGCGGTGCACGTGCACTTCAGCGTCGGGAGTGATGTCCACGTTGATCACGGCTTCCAGCTGGGTGATGTCCAGCCCGCGTGACGCCACGTCAGTGGCCACCAGCACCGAACAACTGCGGTTGGCAAACTGCGCCAGCACCTGATCACGCTCGCGCTGCTCCAGCTCGCCGTACAGGGCCAGCGCGCTGAAGCCTTGTTCCTGCAGATAAGTCACAAGGTCTTTGCACTGCTGTTTTGTGTTGCAAAACGCCAGCGTACTGACAGGTCGGAAATGGTTCAGCAGGAGGGCCACAGTTTCCAGCCGGTTAGCACGTGTCACCTCGTAAAAGCGCTGCTCGATCTGGCCTTGCGCTTGCTGTGCGGCCACCTTGATCTGCACGGGCTCCCGCATGAACTGCCGGGCCAGCTTCTCGATGCCTTCGGGGTATGTGGCCGAAAACAGCAGGGTTTGCCGATCCTTGGGGACCTGTTTGACCACGGTGGCTATGTCGTCAAAGAAGCCCATGTCCAGCATGCGATCGGCCTCATCCAGCACGAGTGTGTTCAAGCTTTCAAGATTAAGGTAACCACGCTCCAGATGGTCCATGATGCGTCCTGGCGTTCCTACCACGATATGTGCACCGTGCTCCAGCGAGGCGCGTTGGCCACGCAACGCGATGCCGCCACACAGCGTAACCACCTTGATGTTCTCCTCAGCCCGCGCCAGACGGCGAATCTCTACCGTCACCTGGTCTGCCAACTCGCGCGTGGGGCATAGCACTAGCGACTGCACGGCAAACCAGCGTGGGTTGAGTTTGGCCAACAGGGCCAATGCAAAAGCTGCCGTTTTACCGCTGCCGGTTTGCGCTTGTGCAATCAGGTCTTTTCCCTGTAGAGCAATCGGCAGACTGGCGGCCTGAATGGGTGTCATGGTGTCGTAACCCAGCTGCTGCAGGTTCGCCAGCGTTGCCGGGGGCAGGGAAAGGGTGCTGAACGCTGGGCCGACTGCGGCCATGGAAGGCGATGTGATCATTCCACGATTATCGACCCCCTACCTACAATGAACGTTCCGAACGGCCCGATGAGAAAGCACTGACTCCCATGACCGGTAAAACTACTATGCGCGCCATGTTGCTCACGGGCTTTGGTGGGCCCGAAAAGCTTGCCTATCGGACCGATGTGGCAGTTCCCATACCAAAATCTGGCGATGTTCTTGTACAAGTGGGAGCCTGCGGCGTGAACAACACAGATGTCTGGACCCGAGAGGGTGCTTACGGTTCTGACGAGCAGTCGGGCTGGCAGGGGGGCGCCTTCCAGTTTCCGCGCATCCAGGGGGCAGACACGGTTGGCAGGATAGTCGAAGTGGGTGAGAAAGTGTCCCAGGATCGTCTTGGCGAAAGGGTTATGGTGAACCCTACTATTTACCCGGATACAGACAATGCTCTATTTGACGCTACCTATCTGGGCAGCGAGTTTGACGGCGGCTTTGCGGAGTATGTCTGCGTGCCCAGCGCAAACGCCCATGTAATCGAATCGGGCCTGAGTGACGCACAACTTGCTACTTTCATGACCTCCTATTTGACTGCAGAGCACATGCTCAACCGTGCCGCCGTCAAAGCGGGTGAAACGGTGCTGGTCACTGGCGCCTCAGGTGGCGTGGGCTCAGCGCTGGTGCAACTGGCTGGTGTACGCGGCGCAAGAGTGGTCGCCATTGTTGGCCGGGGCAAGGAAGCCCAGTTGGCCGACTTTGGTGTGACAGGTGTCTTGTTTCGCGACGAGGGCGATCAAATCCTCAGTCTCCGAGAGCAGACTGGCAAAGATACCGTTGACGTAGTGGCAGATATAGTGGCTGGCGAGTCGGTCGCCGGGTTGATTGATATGCTGCGGGTGGGCGGGCGATACGTTACCGCAGGCGCCATCGCTGGTGCCCAGGTTGCGCTGGACTGGCGCAAACTGTATTTGAAGCACCTTACCGTGTTGGGCTCAACCATGGGAACGCAGGAAGAATTCAGGCAGATCGTCGCCTATGTGGAAGCTGGCAAACTGAAGCCTTTGCTCAGTGCGACCTATGCGCTTGAACAGCTCTGCCAAGCCCAATTGGATTTCAAGCGCAAGACGCATTTCGGCAAACTGGCCATCATTCCCTAGACGTGAAACCGGATATGCATATTTCTACCGCTTTTGATTCTGGCGCCATTGAGGTCGTAAGTCCGGCCGATACTGGTGATATTCAGCTGCGTGTCCGTCGCGACAGCGCGGCCGAGTTCGCGCAGTGGTTTCACTTCCGGTTGCAGGGGGCGAAGGGTCTACCGGTTGTCTTGCGTTTTCTCAACGCGGGCCAATGCGCTTACCCAAAGGGCTGGGAGGGCTACCGCGTGGTGGCCAGTTACGACCGCCAGCACTGGTTCCGGATC
>JAKQJK010000180.1 GCA_029561195.1 Pseudomonadota bacterium | reverse complement strand
CCTAAAAACCGCAGTTACCCGAAGACTTAACGCATAACGACAGTGTTTTTGGCGGCCCGATACCGGCAAGTGTGTGTTTGAGATGATCACACACGCAACGCCATACGGTTCCGTCCTGCAACTGCTCCGCAGCGTCTTTCGCCCAAGCCTGAAGCTGTGCTGAGACTTGCATCAACACCTGCCTGGCCTTGTCGAAATGCGCATGCAATCCGGTCAAGGTGATCGTGGTCTGCCCCGCATGTTCGGTTCGGCGCCCCACTGACGACATCAACCATGGGCGACTGGTAATCGCCTCGCGTCGGGCTTCGGGGCTGGCCATGCGCACGAACAGGCTCCACCAGTTGTAGATCAGCGCCACCGCCCGTGCCGAGAGTTGGCAGCGGTGCAGGTCATGCGTGGTAAAGCCGCCCCAGCCCCATTGGTTCTTCAATTCGTCGAAGGTGTTCTCGCAGTCGGCACGGTCTCGATAAAGCTGCCCGAGCCCCAACACTTCATAGTCCAGGTTGGTGACCAGCACCGCATATTCGTAGCCGATCAGGTGTTTGCCACTCTTGCGATCGACTTCAATGAAGCCGAGTAGCTGTTGTCCGGTGGCGTCTTCCTGGGTGATCAGCATTTCCCCTTGCAAGGGGCGACGCAACACCACGACGCGGCGCGGCGCTTCCCAACCGGTCAGTTTCAATTCGCTGTCCTTGCCTTCCCAGCCTTGACCCGCATCGGTCCAGTCGCGTTCGCGAAACAGGCGTTCGATCAGCCGTTTGACGTTCTTGGTCAGCTTGAGTTTGAACAGGTAGCCCTGTTGCCGTTCTTCCAGTGGACGCATCAGCGTGTCGGAGCCAAAGCCGCAGTCGCCGCGCACGATCTTGGGTCGCCGGTTCATGGGCAGGTCGTCCAGGACCTGCAGGAGGCCGGGCAGGCTGTGGCTGCCGCTGTGTTCGTTGCCGGCTTTGACTTCGACGCCAAGCACCAGACGCAATCCGGCCATCAGGTAGGTGTGATAGCTGTGCGAGGGGCGGCCCGGTTTCTTTGGGTTGTAGGAGACGACCGCGCCTTGCTGTTTGCCGTAGAGCGGTTTGACGGTGGTGTCGATGTCGAGAATCCAGGGTGCGTCGAGCAAGGGGGTGACGCTGTCGCTGAGGTGTTGATCCAGCCAGGCGACGCCTTCGGCTTCTGGGATGGCGATCAGCGCGCGGCGCAGGGCATCTTCGGAGATGACTTTGTTCATGCCCAGGAGGCCGGGATTGACGCCGTCGCAACGGATGGCGGTCACGTGGGAGTAGCGTTTGTGGCCGGAGAGGACCGACAGCATCCAAGTGCCGAGAACATCGGCAAGGCTTGGGGCGTTGGGACTGGCGTAGGTCAGTGGACAGGTGTCTTGCCAGCGCGACCACAGGCCGGTCAGGCTGAGAAATTCGATGAAGTAGGCGAGTTGCCCCATCGGGGTGGCGGCGCTGGTGGATTCCCAACGCACCTGGACTTTGCCAGCCGGCGTCTGCACGCCGGCGCAACTTTGCAGCGTTTCTTCGGCACGAAGTCGCTTCAGTTTTGACTCACCCATTGGGTGATCCCTCCGGTTATCAGTGAACCCGCAATCTGCCTGACTTCCCAGCAAATTTCATCTCTTCAACTGCGGTTTTTAGG
>JAKQJK010000177.1 GCA_029561195.1 Pseudomonadota bacterium | reverse complement strand
TGAGCGACGGGGGGGATAGGTAACACTCTCTCTGGGCGGATGGGTGACACTGGTTGGCAGTTACAGCCGTATTGGCCGTTCGTTGTTTTATCTTAATTCAAGGCCCCAGCCAGGCCGCCGGAGGCCCCCGGTTGTGCAATGTACTCATTGCATTACCACCCAGCCTTCGGTCGATTTGACGGGACTCATGCGCAACGCCGGTAGCGCCCCATGCAGTCTTCGATCCGCATGTGCCTCTCGTGCAATCGGCCCAGCTTCTTGACCCCGAAGTACACGTCCCACAAGCCGTCGTCCACCGCCTCCATGCCCAGGTGCTGGCCCACCAACGCGCTGCTGACGTTCACCCACTGCTTGTGCCACCGGATGCCGCCGTTGGCGCTGACGTAGCGCACCTGGAAGCGGTCGGGGTACACCATCTCTGGCAGCTTGCTGGGCATCGGCCTGGGCGACGGCTGGTACCACTGCCCCGGCGTGTCCATCTCCAGTGATTCGTGCGGCCTTTCGTCGTTGTACTCGTTGCGGAAGTGGTTCAGCTTCCTTTGCTGTGCCCTGGGGTTGGCCCCTGGCGGCTTGGTCGCCTCGGCCTTGAGCGTCCTGTGCATGCGCTCGTGGCGGCCGTTTTGCTGCGGCTTGCCAGGCTCACTCAGCTCAGGCAGCACCCCCAATCTCAGCCACCACACCGACAGTCGGCTCAGCCTGCCCAGTGTCGCCGCTGCAAAGGGTGAACCGTTGTCACTCTTGATCCTGCGAGGTAGTCCGTACTCCTTGAACAGCCTCGTGAAGACCTGCCACGTCGGCTCCAGCAACGTGCCGCTCATCGCCTTGCACGCCAGCAGGTAGCGGCTGTAGTTGTCGGTCACCGTCAGTGGGTAGCAGTAGCTCCCGTCACCCAGCCTGAACTGGCCCTTGAAGTCCACGCTCCAGCTGTCGTTGGGGCAGCTCACCACGCTGCTGGGCCTTCCAGGGTGCCCTATCGCCCGGCGCCTTGGCTTGGCCGTGATCAGCCCGTTCCTCTTGAGCATGTCGCACACCGTGGACTCGTGCGGCAGCACCAGTGCCGGCTGCTGCAAGCCCACCTTGTGCAGCAGCTTGCGCGCTCCCCACGTCGGGTGCAGCGCCCTCATCTCCATCAACGCCTGCTCCACCTCCAGCGGCGTCTTGTTCGCAATCACCCTGGCCGCGCGGCTTCGGTCCAGCACCCAGTCCGGGCCTTCCTTCTGGTACCGATCAATCCACTTGTAGCCGCTCTTGCGGCTAATGTCGTACCTCGCACACAGGTCGCTGAATGTGTCTATGCGTTTGAGCCAGTCACTGATAAATTGAATCCGTTCTTGCATCGCGTTGGTGTCCTTCCAGGGCATCGGCCTTCTCCATTTGAAGACCAATCTTCCCGGCTCTTGTCACCTATCCGCTGCTAGAAAAGTGTCACCCATCCGCCCCGGTCGTACC
>JAKQJK010000170.1 GCA_029561195.1 Pseudomonadota bacterium | reverse complement strand
GACGATGAGACCAGCCGCGGTTCTAGTAAACCCTCTCTCCAAGCCAGTGGTGTCTACAGCCGAGATTGTCTTTAAGAGAACATCGCCAGTTGTCCAAGTACCAGAGCCGTCAACATCAACGAAAGCTTCGGTTTCTAGAGTTCCCCAAGTTGCCGTACTGACGCACGCATTCGAGGCGGCGTCTTTTGGGCAAATTACTACACTTTGATTCCGGGTAATTGCCTCGCTACGAGCATAGTTGATCAGACCGACGAAGCCTTTGACGTCCGAGGATAGTCGGTTGCTGACAATAAAGGTGCGCATTTCGGGTAAACCGATTGACAGCAATACGCCGAGCACGACCAAAGTGATCATCAGTTCGATGATTGTCAGGCCGCTTGACCTTTTCAGTTGCCATGGTTTGTACGCAGGATATGCCATGGAAAGAGTCTAGGCTTTAGACCCTTTCACCAGCAATGCCGCTGGCGACGTTGTTGATTACCACTCGTCGGAAAACGAGTACTTCACTTTTGGCGGTGCCCTTTTGCTGATCTACCGCCTCACCTCATCCACCAGCGTCTTGAACTCGTCAATATCCTCAAAACTGCGGTAAACGCTGGCAAATCGGACATAGGCCACTTTGTCGAGTTTCTTCAGCTCGCGCATCACCAATTCGCCAATGCGGGTGGATTGGACCTCTCGCAGGCCCAAGTTCAATAATTTCTCTTCGATGCGCTCAATTGCGCTGTCTACCTGTTCAGTGCTGACCGGGCGCTTGCGCAGCGCTAGATTCATGGATGCGAGCAGCTTGGCGCGCTCAAACTCGATACGGCGGCCATCTTTCTTGACAATGGCCGGGAAGTTGACGTCCGGGCGCTCATAGGTGGTGAAGCGCTTTTCACACGACCCGCACTGACGGCGGCGGCGAATGAAATCCCCATCTTCAGAAATCCGGGTTTCCACCACCTGGGTTTCCGAATGACTACAGAAGGGGCATTTCATTGGGTTGGACTTATTTGTAAACCGGGAAGCGGCTTGTCAAGGCATGGACTTTGGCGCGCACGGCATCGATATTGGCTGCATCCCTTGGATTGTCAAGCACATCTGCTATCAAATTCGCAGTCAGGCGGGCTTCCTCGTCCTTGAAGCCACGGGTGGTCATGGCGGGGGTACCGATACGCACGCCGCTGGTGACCATTGGTTTTTCCGGGTCGTTAGGGATGGCGTTTTTGTTGATGGTCATGTGGGCACTTCCCAAAACCGCTTCAGCTTCCTTACCAGTAATACCTTTGGAACGCAGATCGACCAACATAACGTGACTCTGGGTACCGCCGCTCACAATGCGCAGGCCGCGCTGGGTCAGCGTTTGCGCCACGATCTGGGCGTTCTTGAGCACTTGCTGCTGGTAGATTTTGAATTCCGGCGTCAGCGCTTCCTTGAAGGCCACGGCTTTGGCTGCAATCACGTGCATCAGCGGGCCGCCTTGCAGGCCGGGAAAGATGGCACTGTTAATGGCTTTCTCATGCACTGACTTCATCAGGATGATGCCGCCGCGCGGGCCGCGCAGGCTCTTGTGGGTGGTGGAGGTCACCACGTCGGCGTGGGGCACAGGGTTGGGGTAAATGCCCGCAGCAATCAGGCCGGCG
>JAKQJK010000165.1 GCA_029561195.1 Pseudomonadota bacterium | reverse complement strand
GGCATCTGGGTTTGCATCGGGCGTGGGATCCGTCAGCATCCACGACTTGCCGAAATTCGCATCGCCCGGAATCACGTTGGTGGCCCAGATGGATCCTGCGGACAAACAGATGATGTAATTCCCGGATGGATGCCACCACTGCTTGGTGCAGGCGGTGGGCAGAAACGTGGCCTGCACCGCTTCACCCCCCAACGGAGAAACCAGATAGATCTGCTGCACCCCGTTCGCATCCGCACGATTAAACGCAATGCGTGAACCATCCCGGCTGGCGCGAAGAATGCCGCCGCAGTTGGAGGCGCTGTGGGTCAGCATCCGCTGCACCGTTCCGGCCGGCGGCATCGGAAAACTCGTGGCCGTTCCCTCCAGAGGGCCATCGGCGCCTGGCACCGTGATATCCTCCGGAATGTCCACGATAAACACCTCGTTCCGCGTCACCACGCTATTATCCGGCAATGTACGTTTGGTCTGACCGATAAACGCCCGCGCCCGCTGCCATTGGCCGGCGCTGTTCTTGTAACCCCGGTCTCCAACCCAGCAATCATCAGCCGCCCTAAAAATCTCTTCCGTATTCGGCGTAACCTCGCTCTCCGGCTTGACCTTGACCACTAAAACGCTGAACCCAATGCCATCCTGATTCTCTCCCGCTGCATCCTTGTCCACGGTCACCGGCGTCCCCAGTTTGGTGACACCCACGGTCCGAAGGTTGCGTCGGTGGTCCGCATCCAGATTGTACATGATCATATCGTTGTACGTAAAACCAATCCATTTTCCATCACCGCTGGGCTCGTGACGGTGTGTGCCGCCCCGCAAAGCCCCCGGCGTATACGGCTCGGTTACATCGCGGGCATCGGCCACAACCAAATCAGCCGTGCCGTCCGTTGGACTGAAAATCGAACCAAAGCGGCGGAACTGCTCATACTTGAGCGTCGATGGCAGACCGTGAATGGCGATCACCTTGTCCTCTGTCGGGAAATAACTCACCGCTGAAACCCCCGGACCGATGCCGGGGATGGGGTCCGCGGCAGCATGGATAACCACAATCTGCCCTGTCTCAACATTCACCTTTTCAATCGTCAAACTGTTCTCCAGACCGCCCATCCCATCCAGCGGACGCGTGTCGTAGCACAGCCACTTGTTGTCCGGTGAAAAATTGAGATTGTTGTCCAGCGC
>JAKQJK010000156.1 GCA_029561195.1 Pseudomonadota bacterium | reverse complement strand
CCCGGGTCAGGCAGAACATCGTCAACAGCATTGAGCGCGGCGACACTCCGAGCCTCAAGATCTCGGTTCCGGTAGAACCCGCGCGGACGACGAAGCCTGAACGAGAGTACGTGCGTTGATACAACTTCCCGAGATTGGAATTGCCAAGTCCTCGGGACCCCTGCACATCGACAACGGAACGCTGGAGGCCCTGAAATGGCTCGCGCTGGTGTTGATGACAGGGGACCACGTGAACAAGTATGTGTTCGCCGATTCGATTCCCTGCCTGTTCGAGCTGGGACGCATCGCCATGCCGCTGTTCATGTTGGTACTGGCCTACAACCTAGCTCGACCGGGCGCCTATCAGACAGGTGTCCACCGGCGCATGGGGATACGACTGGCGGGATTTGGCGCACTGGCCACGCTGCCCTACATTGCCATCACCGGGGTGCTAGGTGGTTGGTGGCCCCTGAACATGTTGTTCACGATGCTGTTGCTGACATTGATGTGCTGGTTGACCGATCACGGCACCCCCCTCCACTCACTGTTGGCCGTGGTGGCCTTCAGTCTGGGCGGATCGCTGGTCGAATACTGGTGGCCGGGTTTGTTGTTGGGACTGGCTTGCTGGGGGTACTGCAAGCAGGCTTCCAGTTTCCGCCTTATCCTGGTGTTCGTCGCCGCAGGAGCATTGTGGCCGGTTAATCACAACTACTGGGCCATGGCGTTCTTGCCATTTTTGCTGTTGGCGCCCAGAGTTCGACTCACATGCCCCAGGAACCTGCACCTGTTTTACGTGTACTACCCAGCCCATCTCACAGCGTTGTGGGCCTTCATTAGTCTCTCAGCCAATCACGCTTAGAGAAGCTGCCCAACACGTGTTGAGTCTTGGACTAAGACGGACTCATGATGTTGATCGCATCCGAATGTCGGGTGATGATCGCCTGACTCGGGAACCGCAATGAATGACGACGGTATTCCCTGCAACTGCAATGACCTAGTAGGCAGGGTTTACAGTTTATCAACGAGGGACCACTTCACAATAGCTGTATTTATTAGCTTTGTAGATTAATTAGTGCATATAAGTCATATTTATAGCATTTAAAAAAAGAAATTGCTATTGTCATAATGTAGGCCCACAAAACATGGCTTTTTCAGGTAAAAAAACGAGGCCTTAGCCCACGTCAAGTATGCGTGAGTAGCTATTAAACTAGTAGCAACTAGGGATTTAATTTGCGCTTAGCCCAAGTGAGTGTGGCGCTCGGATTTCTGTCCGTTTTCCATCGCTGCCAACCCATGCAAGATGCCGCAGGCATCGACCGCTTGTTCGGTTCGACATCGCTGGCGCAGGGTATTCAATTGCAGCTTGAGCTGAGCCAACTCCTGAATGCGCTCTTCCACATGGGCAATATGCTGATCGAAGACCGCATTGATGGCGCCGCAGCCCTCGGCAGGTTGGACGGCCAGATTGAGCAGCGTGTGAATTTCCCCATGGCTCATGTCCAGTGCGCGGCAGTTTCGAATGAAGCGCAAACGCTCAAGATGTTCGGGGCCGTAAACCCGGAAATTACCCGGCGTGCGTGCCGGTTCAGACAGCAAGCCTTCCTTTTCGTAGTAACGCACCGTTTCAACCGTGCATTGGGCTACCTGTGCCAACTCACCAATTTTCATAAAAACTCCAAAAACCCATTGACTCTATAGTAGCTTTAGGTTGTGTAATCGGTGGAACTTATTTGGAAAGACCCCATGGCAGCCCACCGCCCACGCGACGCTCAAAGTCACGACCATGACCACGACCATTCACATGCAACGGCCCATGCTCATAGTGGAGATACCTGCTGTGCAGCTCCCGCGCTTTCTGCGCCAGTAGCAAGTTGTGCCACGGCGTGTTGTGGCGATGGTGTGGCCCAGCCTCTGGTTCAATTGAATAACCCCAAGGTGCTCAGTGGAGGCATTCAAACGCCCATCCGCATCATGCAGCTGGACTGCCCCACGGAAGAGGCTCTGTTACGCAAGAAGCTGGGTGACATGGCAGGTGTGGCGGGCATGGAGTTCAACCTGATGCAGCGTGTGCTGACGGTGACGCACGACCCCAAGGTCATGGAGTCGATTCTGGAGGCTGTGCGCTCATTGGGCTTCACGCCTGAGATTGCCAGTGATAGATCCGCCCAAGTTGAGCCGACACCAGAGCCCGTCAAGCCCTGGTGGCCGCTCGTGTTGGCTGGCGTCGCAGCCATTGGGTCTGAGGCCGCGCAATGGGTGGGCTTACCCACATGGGTTACCGCCGCGCTGGCCTTGGCGGCTGTCCTGGCATGTGGCGTCACCACATACAAGAAGGGCTGGATTGCGATTCGCAACGGTAACCTGAACATCAATGCCCTGATGAGCATTGCGGTGACGGGCGCGCTCTTGCTGGGCCAGTGGCCGGAGGCGGCCATGGTCATGGTGCTGTTCACCATTGCGGAATTGATAGAAGCCAAGTCGCTTGACCGGGCGCGCAACGCCATCAAGGGCCTGATGCAATTGGCCCCGGAGCGTGCAACTGTCTTGCAGGACAACGGCGCTTGGCGCGAGGTGGCAGCAAAGTCGGTTGCTGTCAATGTGCGTGTGCGTATCAAACCGGGAGAGCGGATTGCACTGGACGGCACCATTGTCAGTGGACGTTCCTCCATCAATCAAGCCCCGATCACGGGCGAAAGCCTGCCAGTGGAGAAGGCCGAGGGCGATGCCGTGTTTGCCGGGACGATTAACGAATCAGGTTCGTTTGAGTACACAGTGACGGCGGCGGCGGGTGACAGCACCTTGGCGCGCATTATTCACGCGGTGGAGGAAGCGCAAAGGGCAAGAGCACCGACACAGCGGTTCGTCGATCAATTCGCCCGCATCTATACCCCGGTGGTGTTTGCCATTGCGTTGGCGGTTGCCATCCTGCCACCGTTACTCTTGGGCGGTGACTGGTTCACTTGGATATACAAAGCCTTGGTTCTTCTGGTAATTGCTTGCCCTTGTGCATTGGTGATCTCTACCCCGGTCACCATCGTCAGTGGTCTTGCGGCGGCAGCGCGCCAAGGCATCCTGGTCAAGGGCGGTGTCTATCTGGAGGAAGGCCGAAAGCTGAAATGGCTGGCGCTGGACAAAACAGGCACTATCACCCACGGCAAGCCTGTGCAAACAGATTTTGTGGTGCTGAATGGCTGGAGTGAGGCGCAAGTTCGCAGTCTGGCAGCCAGTCTGGCCAGTCGCTCGGATCACCCGGTATCACGCGCTTTGACTGACGCGGCCAAGCGTGATGGCATTCCACTGCAAGACGTGCACGGCTTTGAAGCATTGCCCGGGCGAGGCACCAAAGGGATGATGGGCGGCAAGGTGTACCACTTGGGCAACCACCGCCTGATTCATGAGCAAGGTCGCTGCTCCGATGAACTGGAAGCCCGCTTGTCGGCGCTGGAAGAACAGGGCAAGACGGTCATTCTTTTGACCGACGACCAGAGCGTCCATGGCCTGTTCGCTGTAGCGGACACAGTCAAGGACAGCAGCCGCCAAGCGATTGGTGAACTCCACGCATTAGGCATCAAGACGGTCATGCTGACGGGTGACAACGCGCATACGGCCAGGGCCATTGCTTCGCAAGTAGGCATAGACGAAGCTTTGGGCGATTTGCTGCCCGAAGACAAGCTCAAAGCCATCGAGGCCAAGATCGGTAAAGGCGGCAGAAACAGCGAGAACCAAAAAGTCGGCATGGTGGGCGACGGCATCAACGATGCGCCTGCACTGGCGCGCTCGGACATTGGTTTCGCCATGGGTGCTGCGGGTACGGGTACGGCCATCGAGACGGCTGATGTGGCCTTGATGGATGACGACCTGCGCAAGCTGCCCCGCTTTGTGCGCCTGTCGCGCAAGACCCATGCCCTGCTGGTGCAAAACATCGTGCTGGCGCTGGGCATCAAGGCGGTGTTTCTGATCTTGACGCTGACCGGCACAGGCACCATGTGGATGGCCGTGTTTGCCGATGTGGGCGCCAGTTTGCTGGTGGTTGCGAATGGCTTGCGCCTTGTCCGGTTTCGGGGGTAAGGAATGAGCATTCACTTTGGGGCTGTAACGGACGCGCGTTCTGTTTTCGACACATTGCTGCGGCAGTTTCATGCGTCACCACAAACGGATACTGAAGGTGCATGGGACTTGCTTTCCGCAGCCCATATCGTGGGCCAAACCGATTTCCGGATGCATTGCCGGGTTCACTGGGCCATGCTCGCGTTCGCAGCCAAAACCCGTGACGGTGGCGAGGTCTTGGGCCAGCTATTCCGGTTGGGGCTGGTGCCGATAGGTCATTTGTTCCAACGGCTTCCGCTGGGCAATATTGGCCGCGCCAACGTGAGTGCGTTCCAGAGCATGCCCGTTGCCCCCAAGTTGACTGAACTGATAACAATAGCCAAAAGTATGAGTCAAATTGGCCTCTAGCTCTCGTCGAATATGCATGAGAAGCTACTACTTTGATAGCAAAGTATCAATAATCACATTTACATAATTACCTGAAAGTTTTGAATGAAAACACTGCGAATGTCGCTGGTCTGTCTGGTGCTGGTTGTCGAAGCCACCACCGCCTGGGCACAAATCAAGGTAGAAAATGCTTGGGTGCGAGCTACCGTTCCCAAGCAGCAGGCCACCGGTGCATTCATGAAGATCACGTCTGTTGAGGCGGTCAAGCTCATGGCGGTTAACACAACTGTGGCTAAAACCAACGAGATTCACGAAATGAAGATGGAGGGAGACGTGATGAAAATGCGCGCCCACCCCAACGGGCTGGATATCCCGGCCAACACCACGGTAGAACTCAAATCGGGGGGCTACCACCTGATGATGATGGAGCTGGAACTAACCATCAAGGCTGGCGACACGGTGACGCTGCAACTGCAGTTCATCAACGCCAAAGGCAACAAGCAGGTTGTGACTGTGAACGCCAAAGCCAGTTTCAAAGACCCGTATAAGCCATGACGGTTGCTCCATGGCTCGGCTGTTGTCATCCGGGCGGCTGCCTCACAAGCCCTTAGATAAAGTCGCCACTACAATCCTGATATGCGATTTTGGGTGATCACTTTTCTAATGGTGTTGATGCCGTTGCAGTTCTCATGGGCAGCAACAGGTCAGTATTGCCAGCACGAAAAGGATATTTCCTCAAAACACTTGGGGCATCACGTGCATCAGCACCCGGCCCCGGATCGCACGGATTCAAATGGCGATCTGGGTAGCGTTCAGGTGACGGACGCGGATTGTGGAACCTGCCATGCGGGATGCTCTATTGCTCTCCCGAAGTCAGAAGATACCGGCAGCAACCAGTCCAAACTGGTTTTCGCTGCCCACCCAAGAGACCCATCAAATCCGGTTCCTCCGGATATTCCCGACAGGCCTCAGTGGACTGCTCTGGCTTGACCAGGGCATTGATCTTCGCTTAACACGCGTACTCGGAAGCATCGATCCCTGTGAATTGCGTCAGCCCTGGCGGCTGACATGAGCAACACATTTTCGGGATGCACTTCATGCTTTTTTCTTTATGGCGCCGACGCCCGCGAATCCTCTGGATGGCGGCTATCTGCGTTCTGGTGGCTTTTGACCAAGTTTCCAAAGCGTACTTTGCAAGCACGATTACTTTGGGCCATGCGATTCAGGTTACTGATTGGTTCAACCTGGTTCATGCGGTCAACAAAGGAGCGGCTTTTTCATTGTTTGCTGATGCTGGTGGTTGGCAACGTCCGTTCCTGATTGGTGTAAGTCTGCTGGTGATTCTTCCAGTAACAGTCGTCTGCATGTTCAGGCAGGTTGATCCTGTGGAGCGTGGTGTTGGCGGCTTGGTAGTCGCCGGCGGTATGGGTAACCTAATCGACCGGATTCAGACGGGTGGCGTGGTGGACTTTCTTGATCTCCATTGGCGTAGCCTCCACTGGCCAGCATTCAATATGGCTGACGTCTATGTCGTTTCTGCTTTGCTCCTCTGGATTGCGCTGTCATTGAAGGGCACCGTTTTCACAAGTCCATCTGAACTGAAAGCCAAGGTGAAGTCATGAAACCCAGTTGGGGCCTCCTGTTAATTGCCTGGGTGATCGCAGTGGCTGCGACAGCGGGCGCCTTATTCATAGGCGAAGTCATGGGTATGACGCCGTGTTTGCTGTGCTGGTACCAGCGCATTTGCATGTTCCCAATGGCCATCGTACTGGGGATTGCTTGTTATAGCGAAGACCGGCGTGGGGCGATTTATGCACTGCCGCTGGCTATGGGTGGTATTGCCCTCGCGGGCTACCACACGTTGTTGGTGGCAGGTCTCATTCCGAAGGCCTGGATTCCTTGCACTGCAGGCGTGTCCTGCGCCGACCAAAAACTTGAAATCCTTAGCGGTATCCAGATCCCCTGGCTGTCGCTGGCTGCTTTTCTTCTGATTTTCAGTCTTCTAACTATCTACTTGCGAAAGACCGCCAAATGAACTCCAAAAAATTGACTGTCACGATCCTGTTGGGAATCGTCCTCGTTGCCTTTGCTTTCGGTATGTACAACTACCAACGACGTGTACAGAGTTCACAGGAGCAAAAGATCACTCAGCAGGAGGGTCGTCTGGTACGCATGCATTCCCCAGTGCTTGGTCCCCAGAACGCACCAGTGACTATTGTCGAATTCTTTGACCCAGCCTGCGAGACCTGCCGGGCCTTCTACCCCGTTGTCAAAGATTTACTAAAGAAATATCCCGATGACGTCCGGTTGGTACTTCGGTATGCACCGTTTCACCAGGGTTCAGACAAGATTGCGAAACTGCTTGAGGCGGCCAAACGTCAGAACAAATACTGGCCTGTGCTGGAGAGGTTGTTAGCTGAGCAACCTAGCTGGGCTGATCATGGTGCGCCGAACCTGGAGCTGGCCTACAAGGCGGCTGAACAAGCTGGTCTGGATATCCAAAAAGCGTTGATTGATGCGTCAACCCCGGCAGTGGACGGTGTGCTGAAACAAGACATTGAAGACCTCACGGCATTTGAAGTCACCAAGACCCCGACATTTTTTGTCAACGGGCGAGGTCTTTCCAGTTTCGGCCCCGATCAGTTAGCGACCCTTGTGGCTGAAGAAGTGGCCAAAATCAAAAAGTAGATTGAACGCTCACATCATGGTTTCAACACATCTGTCTTACGACAAACAAATTTCCCGACGAAAGCTCATGGCGGTGTCTATTGCAAGCTCATTGCCTCTTATCGCTCTAAGCGGGTGTTCTCCAGAAGCGATTAGCTTCAACAGCATCGACCTGACCGGAGCGGCATACGCCAAAGATTTCAGACTTCAAGATCACAACGGCAACGTCAGAACCTTGTCTGATTTCCGTGAAAAGATCGCGGTCATTTTTTTTGGATTCACGCAGTGTCCTGATGTTTGCCCAACGTCAATGGCAACAATGGCCGAGGTCAAACGTTTATTGGGTTCGAAAGGGAGTTTGCTTCAAGTGCTATTTGTGACGGTAGACCCTGAGCGAGACACTCTGCCAGTACTCAAGGAGTACATGCTGAATTTTGATCCGGCTTTCTTGGCACTTCGTCCTGAACTCGGCGAATTGAAGTCGCTTGCCGAACACTTCAAGGTCTACTACAAAAAGATTGATGGCAAAACGCCGACTTCTTACACCATGGATCACACGGCTGGGAAGTACATTTTCGATGCCAAAGGAAATATTCGCTTGTTCTCCCGATATGGAACTGAGGCAGCGGCAATTGCGCAGGATATACAAAAGCTGCTCTGATTCTCATGTCTCTACATCAAATAGCCAGAGACAGTTCGCCGCTGCCAACCGCAGTTGCCAGCGAGCTTTTTTTGAGAGCTGCTTCCCTTTCTGATTTGCGGTCTCACCGTTCTGTTCGGTCGCTCGTACTAGCAATAGCGCTTTGCTGTTATGCAAGTGTTTCACTAAGTGCTGCTCAAACAACCAAGGCCAATTCACGAGTAGCACAAGCGGGTGAGGGAGTGGCTGAGGCGCGACTGATTGAAATATACCGACAAATTGGAAGTGGAAACGTCCGCGACGCCTTGATCAATGCAGAGCGCTTGGTGACAAAGTACCCTAACTTTCAACTTGCACAGCTCGTTTATGGAGACCTGCTGGCCAGTCAGTCACGCCCAATTCAGGGCTTGGGCGATGTACCCCGTGAGATTGCGCAACACGGGGTTCAAAACCTACTTGCGCTGCGGGCAGAATCGAAGCTGCGCTTGGCGGCAGTGACGGAAAACCCTTCTGCGGATGCCGTGCCTTCCCAATTCGTTTCTCTGTCAAGCAGGAATAGACATGCCATCGCCGTAGACACGGCAAAAGCCCGCCTTTATCTTTTTGAGAACACCCGTGCTGGCACACGCGTTTTGGCCAGTTACTATATTTCTGTGGGCAAAGAGGGGGTAGGCAAGCAAGTGGAAGGCGATCAGCGAACACCATTGGGAATTTACTTCATCACCAGTAATCTGGACCCCAATAGTTTGAAAGATTTGTATGGTTCGGGGGCGTTGCCAATCAATTATCCGAACGTACTTGACCTGCGCCGTGGGAAGACGGGTAGCGGGATTTGGCTGCATGGAACCCCGTCAAATCAATTTACAAGGGCACCTCAGGCCACGGATGGTTGCGTAGCGGTAGCCAATCCGGATTTGGAAAGAATCCTTAGAACGGTGGAGATACGGACCACCCCGGTTCTGATCGGGGAAAATTTTAAATGGGTCCAATCATCCAACATGGTCGAGCAGAAGCAATTTTTTACCGAAAGATTGCAAATGTGGGCTAAAACAAAAAGAAGCGGACGCGAAATTGAGTTGCTACGTTTTTACGCAAATGACTTTAAAACCGACGGAAAGGACTTGGGTAATTTCAGTCTCAATCTGGCTTCAGAATTGAAAAGGCTGCGCGGCAGACCCACACTCCTAAAAGATGTTTCACTCATTCGCTGGACAGACGATGCCGACACTCTGGTTGCCACCTTTGGCGAAATAGTGCAAGGCGAGAAAGTTGGACGCACCGTTCGTCAGTATTGGCAAAAACGCGCGAATGGCTGGCAGATTATTTATGAAGGGGAGGTCTGATCTAAACTGCCCGGCTCCCAGTCTGATGTACCAATCCCAACTTTCTGAAGTCCGTCACTATGGAGAACGTCGGAAACGAAGAGGTGCAGATACAGCGAAGAACTATCATTGAGTACTTCAAACAGGCCGATACGGTCATTCAGGTGGTTTCTATCTATAGGGCTAGCGTAATCACCTGGTATGACTGGTGTTTGCTCTAGAATCCAACAATGAGCAACGGAAAACACAGTCATGCATGGACAGTAGCAATTGTGGCTGTATGTCTGCTGTTCACTCAACTTGCGACTGCTGCCTATGTTTGCCCACGTTTGGGCAACGCCTCAAATCCAGTTGTAAACGAGGTCGTGACGACCATGGTCGACTGCGATTCCATGCCGAATGGTCAATTGGATATGGATCAGCCGGGACTGTGCAAAGCACACTGTCAGACTGTTCAACAGTCACATGAATCCAAGAATAAATTCAATGTGGAATCGCCGACATTGGACGTTTTATGGACAATGGTTTGGATTTTTCAATCCGTGTCGGAGCTCAGTACGTCATACTGTTTTCAAATCTCGACTGCGGTGCGACCTCCCGGAAGCCCTTCGCTTTATCTCGTCAACCAAGTCTTCCGTCTATAGCCTGACCTAGCTTCTCGCTAGGCTCGGGTTCGTTCGTCACACACTGACCAACGCCTTGAGCGTTCCCTTCTTTGTGATGTTCGTGGAGGACTTTTATGGTCTCTATTTTTACGCGCAGCACGCTAGCCGTTTTGCTGGCTGCGCCCGCTGTGCTTTTCGCGGTGGAATCACCACCCCTGACTTTGGCTGGTGCGGTACAACTGGCCGTTTCTCAATCCCGCCTTGTTGACGCTGGTAACCTGCAAGCTAGTAGCTCCCGTGAAATGGCGGTGGCAGCAAGTCAGTTGCCCGATCCAGTATTGAAACTCGGCATCAACAATCTGCCCATCAACGGCGAAGATCGTTTCAGTTTGACGCGGGATTTCATGACCATGCGTTCGGTCGGTGTGATGCAAGAGTTCACCCGTGAAGACAAGCGCCGTGCGCGAACTTTGCGCTTTGAGAGGGAAGCCGAAACAGCGGAAGCCAATCGTTCCTTAAATTCAATAAGCATACGACGCAGCACCGCTCTAGCTTGGCTAGATCGATACTACCAAGAACGCATGGTGGAACTGCTGGTACGCCAACGCAACGAGGCAAAGCTACAAATCGAAGCGGCTGATGCCGCGTACCGGATTGGTCGCGGTACACAAAGCGACGTATTTGCCGCCCGTTCTGCCGTGGCTCAGATTGAAGACCGCATCGCCATGTCTGAGCGCCAAGTGAATACCGCCAAGTCGCAGTTGGCCCGATGGGTGGGCGTAGCAGCGGAGCAAAGTTTAAGTGGACTACCCACGGTTGATTTTGTCCCGTTGCAAGAAGCTCATTTGGAGACCCAGCTACAACACCACCCGCAGATCGCCATGATGGCAAAGCAAGAAGAAATGGCGTTGGCCGACGTAACACTGGCACAGGCCAATAAAAAAGCCGATTGGAGCGCAGAAGTGATGTTCAGCCAGCGAGGTCCCGCCTACTCGAACATGATTTCGATCAATGTGTCGGTGCCCTTGCAGTGGGATCAAAAGAACCGACAAGACCGTGAACTTGCAGCCAAGCAAGCAACCGCTCTTCAGCTACGCGCCGAACGTGAGGACGCGGTACTCGCTCATGTCGCGGAGGTACGTGCCATGTTGCAGGAATGGCATGGCAATCGCGCAAGGCTTAAATGGTATGACCAATCCATCATACCGCTCACCATGGAGCGCACGCAGGCTGCTACCGTGGCTTACCGAGGCGCCTCTACAGCGAATGGAACCTTGAATGCCGTCTTAGATGCCAGACGCGCAGAGATTGAGGCACGCATGGAGCGCCTGCGGCTGGAAATGGAAACGGCGCGTCAGTGGGCGCAACTGAATTACCTCACCGACCTTACATCTGCTGGAGCACAACCATGAAAAGACAACAACTACTGGGTGGCTTGGTGATTGTGGGTCTCATCGCTGGTTCTGGTTTCGGTATTTATCGAGTTGGAATGCAGCGCGGAATGACGATGGCGAGCAGTGCTTCAAACACCACCACAAGCGATGTTCCTGCGCAAGCTGGAGCCATTCCCCAAAGTGTTGCCGAAGGCGAAGATGCCACACGCCGCCACATCACGGCAGGCATCAAAGCCGGTGATGTCGATCCAGCCACCGGACGCAAGGTACTGTACTACCACGACCCCATGGTGCCGGGCAACAAGTTCGACAAGCCCGCCAAGTCCCCCTTCATGGACATGATGCTGGTGCCAGTGTATGCCGATGGGGATGGGGGCAGTGACGGCAGCAAGGTCACGGTCAGCCCGCGCATCCAGCAAAACCTGGGGGTGCGGACTGCCGAAGTCACCGAGGGCGTGTTGTCGCCGCAGGTCTCTGCCGTAGGCAACATCGCTTTCAATGAACGCGACCAGGCCTTTGTGCAGGCCCGTGCCACCGGCTACATCGAACGCCTGCATGTTCGCGCCACCCTGGACCGGGTGAGCAAGGGCCAAGCTTTGGCCGAACTCTATGTGCCCGACTGGATTGCCGCACAGGAGGAATTTCTATCGGTCCGGCGCATGCAAGGCACAGACCTGGCAGCGTTGGTTGACGGTGCCCGCCAGCGCATGCGCCAGGTGGGTATGAGCGAAGAACAAGTTCGACTGGTAGAGAGCAGCGGTAAGACCCAAGCCCGCATCACACTGGTCGCCCCGATAGGCGGCGTGGTGGTCGAACTAATGGCCCGTGAAGGAATGACGGTGATGCCGGGTGCCACGCTGTTCCGCATCAACGGCCTGGGCAGCGTATGGGCCAACGCTGAAGTGCCTGAAAGTCAAGCGGCCTTGGTTCGCCCCGGCACCAAGGTGCAAGCCAATAGCGCTGCCGCACCCGGCACCACCTTGCGTGGCACGGTACAGGCTCTTTTGCCGGAGGTGAATGCCGCCACCCGCACCCTCAAAGCCCGTGTGGAGCTGCCCAACCCCGGCAATGTGCTGGTGCCAGGCATGTTCGTGAACATGCAGTTCATGGACATGCGGGCCGAAAAATCCCTGTTGATCCCCACGGAGGCCGTCATCCAGACCGGCAAGCGCGTGGTGGTCATGCTGGCCGAGGACAAAGGCAAGTTCCGCCCGGTCGAGGTGGAAACCGGCATCGAGAGCAATGGCCAAACCTCTATCTTGCGTGGTCTGAAAGCCGGGCAGCGCGTGGTGGTGTCGTCGCAGTTCCTGATTGACTCGGAAGCCAGTTTGAAGGGGGTAGAAGCTCGCCTCAACGACGAGCCCAAGCCAACCGCAGCCAACACCGCGCCCCGCCATGACGGCGAAGCTAGGATTGCGGCCATTGGCAAAGACAGCATCACGCTTGTGCATGGGCCGGTTCCGTCGCTCAAATGGGGTGCGATGACCATGGACTTCAAACTGCCCGCAAGTGGCACGCCGCGCAATCTGGAGCCGGGCGACAAGGTGAACTTCGAGTTCTACATGGATGCGGAAGGTCTGCCGCAAATCACCCGAATCAGCGCCATGACACCCGAGCCCAAAACGGCCACAGTCAAACCAGCCGGGAGCAAGCCATGATTGCCAAGCTCATCCGCTGGTCTATCGGCAACCGCTTTCTGGTGTTGCTGGCGACCTTGATCGTTGCAGCCTGGGGTGTCTATGCCGTGATGCGCACGCCGCTGGATGCCTTGCCCGACTTGTCGGACGTGCAAGTCATCATCCGCACCAGCTATCCTGGCCAGGCACCACGCATCGTCGAGAACCAGATCACCTATCCACTGACCACCACCATGCTGTCGGTGCCGGGAGCCAAGACGGTGCGCGGGTATTCCTTCTTTGGCGACTCGTTCGTCTATGTGCTGTTTGAAGACGGTACGGACTTGTACTGGGCACGCTCCCGCGTGTTGGAGTACCTGAACCAGGTGCAATCGCGCCTGCCCCCCGGTGCCAAAGCCACGTTGGGGCCGGATGCCACCGGCGTTGGCTGGATCTACCAATATTCGCTGGTGGACCGCTCGGGAACACAGGATGCGTCCCAACTGCGGGCACTGCAAGACTGGTTCCTCAAGTACGAACTCAAAACCGTGCCGAACGTGGCGGAGGTGGCCTCGGTCGGAGGCATGGTGCGCCAGTACCAGATCGTGCTGCAACCGGACAAACTGGCGGCTTACGGCATTCCGCATAGCAAGGTGGCTGAAGCCATTCAGAAGGGCAACCAGGAAGCCGGCGGTTCGGTACTGGAGCTGGGCGAAGCCGAATACATGGTGCGGGCCAGCGGATACTTGCAATCGCTAGACGACTTCCGCAAGGTGCCCCTGATGACAACGTCGACTGGCGTGTCCGTCCGTTTGGGCGACGTGGCCCGCATCCAACTCGGGCCAGAGATGCGCCGGGGCATTGGTGAACTCGATGGCGAAGGCGAAGCCGCAGGTGGCGTGATCGTGATGCGCTCCGGCAAAAACGCGCTGGAGACCATTGCTGCCGTCAAGGCCAAGCTCAAGAGCCTGCAATCCAGCCTGCCCAAAGGGGTGGAGATTGTGCCCGTCTACGACCGATCCGGCTTGATCGAACGGGCAGTAGAGAACCTGGGCCACAAGCTGCTGGAAGAGTTTGCGGTGGTGGCCGTCGTCTGCTTCATCTTTTTGTTCCACCTGCGTTCGGCCTTGGTCGCCATCGTGTCCTTGCCGCTGGGCATTCTGGCGGCGTTCATCGTCATGCATTACCAGGGCGTGAACGCCAACATCATGTCGCTGGGCGGTATTGCGATTGCCATTGGCGCCATGGTGGATGCCGCCGTGGTGATGATCGAAAACGCCCACAAGCATCTGGAGTATTGGAGCCATGAGCACCCGGACCAAACGCTCCAGGGCGATGCCCGCTGGCGGGTGATTGGAGAATCTGCCGCCGAGGTAGGTCCCGCGCTGTTCTTCTCGCTGTTGATCATCACGCTGTCCTTCATTCCAGTGTTCACGCTGGAGGCGCAGGAGGGACGCCTGTTCTCGCCGCTGGCGTTTACCAAGACCTACGCCATGGCGGCGGCAGCGGCGTTGTCGGTCACGCTGATTCCGGTGTTGATGGGCTACCTGATCCGAGGCCGTATCCCTGATGAGAAGGCCAACCCGCTGAACCGTTTTTTGATTGCTGTGTATCGCCCACTGTTGAACGTGGTGCTGGCGTGGCCCAAGGCCACGCTGGCTGTCGCGGCGCTGCTGCTCGGCTTGAGCCTGTGGCCCTTGCAGCACATCGGCGGTGAATTCATGCCTCGCCTGGACGAGGGTGACTTGCTCTACATGCCCTCCGCGCTGCCAGGCTTGTCAGCAGGCAAAGCCAGCGAATTGCTGCAACAGACCGACCGCCTTATCAAAACCGTGCCCGAGGTGTTGAGCGTCTACGGCAAAGCAGGCCGAGCAGAGACTGCCACCGACCCCGCACCAATGGAGATGTTCGAGACCACCATCCAATTCAAACCCAAAGACCAATGGCGGCCCGGCATGACGCAGGACAAGCTGGTGGACGAGCTGGACCGCATCGTCAAGGTGCCCGGCCTAGCCAACATCTGGGTGCCGCCGATCCGCAACCGCATCGACATGCTGGCCACCGGCATCAAGAGCCCGGTGGGGGTCAAAGTTGCTGGGACCGACCTTGCCATCATAGACCGCCTCACCGGCGAGATCGAAAAAGCACTCAAAGACGTGCCCGGTGTCAGCAGCGCGCTGGCTGAACGCTTGACGGGCGGACGCTATGTGGACGTGAACATCAACCGTGATGCCGCCGCCCGCTTTGGCATGAACATCGCCGATGTGCAGTCCGTCATCACCTCGGCCGTGGGGGGCGACAACATCGGCGAGACGGTGGAGGGCTTGCAACGCTTCCCCATCAACATGCGCTATCCCCGTGAGATCCGCGATTCGCTGGAAAAGCTTCGCGTACTGCCCATCATCACAGAGCGAGGCCAGCGGCTGGTGTTGTCCGACGTGGCCGACATCCGTATCACCGACGGCCCACCCATGCTGCGTAGCGAGAACGCCCGTCTGTCCGGTTGGGTGTATGTGGACATTCGCGGGCGCGACTTGCGCTCTGCGGTGCAGGGCATGCAAAAGGCCGTCGCAGCGCAAGTGGCCTTGCCTGAGGGCTACTCGGTGTCCTGGTCGGGGCAGTTCGAGTTCCTGGAGCGCGCCACGGCCAAGCTCAAGGTGGTGGTACCGTTCACGCTGCTCATCATCTTTGTGCTGTTGTACCTGACGTTTCAGCGGTTTGACGAGGCCCTGCTCATCATGGCCACGTTGCCCTTTGCGCTCGTGGGAGGCATCTGGCTGCTGTACCTGCTGGGCTATAACCTGTCAGTGGCCGGTGCCGTGGGCTTCATTGCGCTGGCGGGGGTATCGGCAGAGTTCGGGGTCATCATGCTGCTGTACCTCAAACATGCGTGGGATGATCGCATCGCACAGGGTAAAAACAGCACAGAAGACCTGCTCGATGCCATTCGCGAAGGGGCGGTGCTGCGGGTACGGCCCAAGGCCATGACAGTTGCCGTCATCCTGGCGGGCCTATTCCCCATCATGTGGGGGACGGGCACCGGCTCCGAGGTGATGCAACGCATTGCTGCGCCCATGGTGGGCGGGATGATCACGGCGCCGCTGTTGTCCATGTTTGTCGTGCCCGCGGCGTACTTGCTGATGCGCCGCCGCCAAAGAAAACAGGGAGGTGAACACCCGTAGATCGCAGCCTCTCATTTTTAACCCCATACTGCGACTTGAATTCTGCGGGTGAAGGTAACGCGTACCTCCATGCCGGCGAGCGTCGGTTTCGCTCAAACCATTTCAACCAAGGAAAATCAAATGAAAAAGTTCTCATACTTTGCACTCGTTATCGCATTGCTGTTGCCCGCTACAGCAGTCTTGGCCCAGCAAAAAATGGGGGATATGAAACCCATGGACTCAGACATGAAGTCGTCAGCTAAAGCCAAAGCAATTCACAAGGCCACGGGCGTGGCTAAGAGGGTCGATCCCAAAACGGGCGTCGTCACACTCGCCAATGAGGCGGTCAACAGCATGAACTGGCCTCCGATAACCATGGGGTTCATGGTCAATGACAAGATGCTGCTCGACAAGATGCCCGTGGCAAGAAGGTGAACTTCGAGTTTATCCAGGATGCGAAGGGATATGTCGTCACGTCGGTTAAGTAGGCGTTTCGGCCCTCAACTCTCTCTAGGCCAGTAGAGAGAGTTGAGGTATTTTTCGCAGGATGTTGATATGTCATCAATTGCCATCAGACATTCTGAACGCTCAATCCGGATAGGCTTGGCCGATATCGCAGCTCCTATGCCCCTGCGCAGCACCCACGCTGCTGCTGGATCGGTGGGCATGGCACCGAGCCGAACGAGCAGAAGACACAACAATCGCCCGACTTCGGGTGCAACAGCACCTCACAGCTCGGGCACTCGTAGAAGAACTGGCAGGTGTTTGTAAGCATGGATTCCTCATGAGCGTGGCCGCAGTGCGGGCAGGTCAGTACGGATTTGAGAATGACGGCGCTCATCGTGGTGTTACTTTTGAACAGTGGATAGATAGCCTGCGTTCGTCGTCGCCTTGGTCAACGCTTCCGATGGAGCCAAGTCGGCGTCATAGGTGACAGTGGCCGTCTTCTTGTCGAAATTGACCTTGACCGCGCTGACGCCAGGTACCTTTTCAAGGGACTTTTTGACCGTGATCGGACAAAGTTCGCAGGTCATGTTCTGAACGACCAGTGTGACGGTTTGCGGGGAGGCAGCCAGTACTGTGAGCGGCCCGGCAACCCATAGGGCCATCAGCAGTTTGCGCATGAGAGTTTCCTTTCAGTAAAATAAGGGGGCCAGTGACGGCAGGGTCAACAGGCCAAGCAATAGCGCGGCAACAATCCAGAACGTCAGACGCTGCTTCTGGCTTGTGCGTGAATCGGCGCACCGTGTGCCGGGCGTGCAAACTTGCGGCACCAGATAGAGCCTGCGGAAGGCCAAGCCAACAAACAACAGGGTCAAGCCGATGAAAATCGGACGGTACGGTTCCATGACCGTTAGGCTCCCGACCCAGGTGCCGCCAACGCCCAGTGCCAGCAGCACGAGCGGCCCGATGCAGCACACCGACGCGCCAATGGCGGCCAATACGCCCGCGATCAGTGAGCTCTTTCCAGTGAGTTGTGCCATGTTGATTTCCTTGAACTTGTTTGTCCACGTGCTACTCTAATTTCCGTACCTAAGTACGGAGTCAAGAGGAATGTGATGGCTACAAGAATGACGATTGGCAAAATGGCGGACGCTTCCGGGGTGAATATCGAGACAATCCGCTACTACCAGCGGCGTGGTTTGCTGATCGAGCCACCGAAACCCCTGGAAGGCTATCGGCACTATGAGCCAGAGCAGGCCAAACGGGTGCGCTTCATCAAACGTGCGCAAGCGCTAGGCTTTACGCTGGACGAGGTGGGCGCGCTGTTGACTTTGGACACGGGCTGCGCCTGTGACGAAACACGGACGCTGGCCGTGCGCAAGCTGAGTCTGATTGAGCAAAAGATAACTGATCTTGCCGCCATACGGAAGGCGCTGGGTGGATTGGTGAATCAGTGTGATGCAGGCGACGGCCACGCGTCCTGTCCGATCATTGACGTATTGGCGAGTGATTAAAACTGGTTCCAGACGCTGTGCAACCGACTTCTGATATTTTGTCTGGTCGTCTTCTGAAAAAGACAAAATGCATCTTTATTGAGTTCAGTTTATACATGTTCGTTCGGTGTACCCAGGAATCGAGACTTTGTTGAAAGATGAAGTTTGGCGCGGGATTACCTAGGTGTTTCGATCCAGCCCCAGGAATTCGTATTTTGCTTTCAGAGCACGCAGGTATTGCGTTTGATCGTGTTCTGACTGAGTGCCATGGCGAGCATAGTTGGCCATGACCGGGGCGGTGAAATATTTAACTGCAACTACGTCGGTAGACGGGTCCTGCGGCATCAGTATCTGGTCTCTAAACAACGCCACAATATCCAGCCACATAAACGGCGTGTTTTTGAGCCGCGAGTAGTAGAGGTTGTAGCCGTCGATATAGATAATTGTTCTTTTCGGCACAATTCGGACCCGCAAATGAAAAGACCACCTTACGGTGGCCTTTTCGCCTTAAGCCTGAGCCAACTGAATGACACCGCGAAGGGATGGTGAGTCAATCATAGCGAATCGACTAGAAAGATGCAAAACGAGTCCGTGTTGCGTGGCAACACCGTCGTCTTGCAGGCTTAACGTCCGGGTGAAGTGTCACGTTTATACCGATCTATTCGTGCTTATACGGTCAATACCGTATAAAAGCTTATAACTCCAGTCGTCCAGATGCCCGTCCTGCAGGGGCACCCTTACTACCGTTCAAGGTCGCCTTTTCCGTCCGGTCCATTTGGTGGGTCGCTATTTTTGCTCAATCCTTCGCGAGATTGATTTCTTGCTTGCGGAGCGCTCCCTAACGAGACTCCTGGCGACTTCGTGAACCGGTGGACCAATTCAGCCTTGATCTGCTGGTTCTCTGTTTCGACTAAAGGCATCGCCATCACGAAGGATTTGATTCGCAGCGCAAGATCCTGACGCTCCTCAAACTGAACCAGGTGACCTTGCGTGGTATTACCGTGTCGATCCAGTTCTCGAGCAGCTGCCAGCCAGGCATTTCGAATCTCACGCTGCTTCACAGCAATAGCCCGTTCCCAAGGCTTGGGAGTCACCGGAACCCCCTGAATCTCATGGCTGAGGTCGCGTGCCGCTTCCGCCTCCCTACCCTGTTTGGCGATGGAAGTCCGTGGTGGATGTGTCTTGTCACCGGTGACGATGTGCTGGATCACGCTGCGCTCGGCCTTTTTCACGATACCCCGACTCTTTCGGGGAGTGGCCGTGGCATCCACCCCGATGTCCCGGAGCTTTTCGGCAAATGTCTCTCTCCAATGCTGCAGGTCAGCCCGACCTGGGTTCAGACGGGTTTCATCAAAGCCCAAACACTTGACCGACAGGTGGACGTGCGGCTGTTTGCTATCTTTGTCGTTGCCGGGGTGATGCAGGGCCATCACGTATTCGTGGTTGTGACCGTACAGTTCTTTGGCGAATGCTCTGGCTGCCCCGCGTACCGCTTCGGGATCAGTGGTCTCGGGCATCGACAGCACCAGATGCATGGTGTCCCGCTGGTTCTTGTGGCGTTTGGTGTTGCCCAAATCCGCCTCCCAGTCCTTGAAGTACTCCCGGACCTTGGCCTGCGTGTCAAAGACTTCTCCCCGGTCGTTCTCCAGTTCCAGCTTGCCGTTACGGGCGATGTAGTCCAGGTGGGAGCGAACATGGGAGCCGCCCTTGCCGAAACCGGTGATTTTCACCATCACCTC
>JAKQJK010000145.1 GCA_029561195.1 Pseudomonadota bacterium | reverse complement strand
GACGATGGTGCCCGCCGTCTTGAGTTGCCCCGCAAGGCGTGCAGCCGTCCAGGGGCCTATGTCCAGAATCAGGTCATCGTCCGCCACATCGGTTGCGGCCTTGATGGTGGCCACGGCATCCGCACTGAACGACTTGGCGGTGACCACATCCGTGGGAATGGGCACTTCGGCACCGCGGGCTTTCATGGCGGCCATCACGGCCTTCGCCTGGTCCAGCAAATCTGGCTCTGCGAGACTCTTGCCGATCTTCAGCCCTGCGGCCAGCATGAAGGTGTTTGCAATGCCGCCGCCCACAATCAGCTGGTCCACATTTTTGGCCAGGCTTTGCAGGATAGTGAGTTTGGAGCTGACCTTGGAGCCACCCACAATGGCCACCAGAGGCCGCTTGGGGTTGGCCAGCGCCTGGGTGATGGCATCTATCTCCGCTGAAAGCAATGGCCCTGCGCAAGCAATCGGCGCGTACTGCGCAATGCCGTAGGTAGTGCCTTCCGCTCGGTGGGCGGTACCAAATGCATCGTGCACAAAAATATCGCACAGGGCGGCCAGCTTTCGGGCCAGTGCTTGATCGTTCTTTTTTTCACCCGGGTTCACGCGGCAGTTTTCCAGAAGTACCAGTTGGCCCGGTGCGACCGTTACACCATCTACCCAATCTGAAACTAGCGGAACCCGTCGGCCCAGCAACTCGCCCAGCCGCCGGGCTACGGGCGCCAGACTGTCTGCGGGTATGAACGCTCCTTCCGCAGGACGACCCAGGTGACTGGTCACCATTACGGCAGCGCCAGCGTCCAGCGCCATCAGGACGCAGGGCACGCTCGCCCGGATGCGGGTATCTTCCGTGATGTTGCCCGCACCATCCTGCGGCACATTCAAATCAGCCCGGATGAAGACACGTTTGTCGCGCGCAAAGCCGTTCTTCACCACGTCGGCAAAACGCAGGATTTTCATGCCCGCGCTCCCGCCTTGTCAGCCACCACGCGCACCATCTCCAGACACTTGTTGGAGTAGCCCCACTCGTTGTCGTACCAGCTAACCAGCTTCACAAAGGTGCCGTCCAGCGCAATTGAGGCATCCGCATCAAACACGCTGGTGCAGGTCTCGCCACGGAAGTCGGTGGCGACCACTTTGTCTTCGGTGTAACCCAGCACGCCTTTGAGTGCGCCCTGGCTCTGGGCTTTCATCTCGGCGCAGATCTCTTTCAACGTGGCCGGGTTGTTGAGTTCGCAGGTCAGATCGACCACCGACACGTCGCTGGTGGGAACCCGAAAGCTCATGCCGGTGAGCTTTTTGTTCAGCTCAGGGATCACCACGCCCACGGCTTTGGCGGCACCGGTGCTGGAGGGGATGATGTTTTCCAGAATGCCGCGGCCACCGCGCCAGTCTTTGTTGGAGGGGCCGTCTACGGTCTTTTGGGTGGCGGTAGCGGCGTGCACGGTGGTCATGAGGCCACGTTTGATGCCCCATTTGTCGTGCATGACCTTGGCCAGCGGGGCCAGGCAGTTGGTGGTGCAACTGGCATTGGAGATGATGGCTTCGCCTTTGTAGGTTTTGTCATTGACGCCGAAGACGAACATCGGGGTGTCGTCTTTGCTGGGGGCGGAGAAGATGACTCGTCTGGCGCCGGCGGCGAGGTGTTTCTCACCGGAGGCTTTGTCCAGGAAGAGACCGGTGGCCTCCAGCACGATGTCAGCGCCTACTTCGTTCCATTTGAGGGCGGCGGGGTCACGCTCCTGGGTCAGGCGGATTTTCTTGCCGTTGACGATGAGGGTGTTGCCTTCTACGGCGATGCTGCCTTTGAAGCGGCCGTGCACGCTGTCGTACTGGAGCATGTAGGCCAGGTAGTCGGGCTCGAGCAGGTCGTTGATGCCCACGACTTCGATGTCCGCAAAGTTCTGTACCGCTGCGCGCAGCACGTTGCGCCCGATTCGGCCGAAGCCGTTGATGCCTAGTTTGATTGCCA
>JAKQJK010000139.1 GCA_029561195.1 Pseudomonadota bacterium | reverse complement strand
CTAGCGCAACTGAGTGGTTAAGCAAGTACGTAATCAGTAAATATTAAAAAAATAACACAAAAGCACGATTATATAATACAGTGTCAGTGTTTTATGATAATCAACAACGCCTGTTTAGATGCTGGTAGATGCGAATTTTTTGGCGTACAGTCAAAATTTTCTGATGGTTGCTTAGTGTGTTGGCGCTGATGGAAAATTGACCCACCCTGCCGATTGAAATTTGACCCAGGGCGGATTGCTGATTTTGTTACCAGCAACTGTGGATAAGTCTACCAGCGCAGCTGCTGTTGCCCCCACTCCTTCGCTAGCCCAGTTCAGTTGTTTAAGACCTGCCACACGCAGCCATGTAGCAGGCCGTCGTCGCCATGAAATCAGAACGGCTCATCGTCCTCCGGTTCTTGGCCGCCCTTACGCTTTCGCTCCCGTGATTTGATCTTGGCCTGGGCCGCCAAGCTACTGTGTTGCAGGCGATAGGACTCGTTACCGGTTTCGACGATGTGGCAGTGGTGGGTCAGCCGATCCAGCAGGGCGGTGGTCATCTTGGCGTCGCCGAACACGCTCGACCATTCGGCGAAGCTCAGGTTGGTGGTGATCACCACGCTGGTGTGTTCGTACAGCTTGGACAGCAGGTGAAACAGCAACGCACCGCCAGCCTGGCTGAACGGCAGATAACCCAGTTCGTCGAGGATGACCAGATCCATGCGCAGCAGTGCCTGGGCGATCCGCCCGGCTTTGCCGTCGTGTTTTTCGCGCTCCAGCAGATTGACCAGATCGACCGTGGAGTAGAAGCGCACGCGCTTACCGTGCCGGGTGATGCCGGACACGGCCAGCGCGGTGGCTAGGTGGGTTTTACCGGTGCCTGGCCCACCGATCAGCACCACGTTCTGCGCGGTGTCGGTAAAGGCCAGGCTGGCCAGCTCGCTGATCAGGCGTGCGTCGGCGCTAGAGGCGTTGAAATCGAAGCTGGCCAGATCGCGGTGCATCGGCAGCTTGGCCATGTTCATCTGGTGGCTCACCGAGCGCATGGCGCGATCTGTGTGCTCTTGTTCCAGCAGGTGTTCGAGCAGCCACTTGGACGAGGCTGTGTTCGACTCACCCTGTGCAGTTAACTCCGCCCAGGCCGTGGCCATGCCGTGCAGGCGCAGCTCCTTGAGTTCCGCCATCAAATCACGCATGACCGACCTCCTCGGCCTGGCCACGCAGGCGGTCGTAGCGCGCCGTGTTAGCGACGGGGGCTTCCTTGAGCGACAAGTGGGTTTCGACGCTGGGTGGTGGTTCGG
>JAKQJK010000121.1 GCA_029561195.1 Pseudomonadota bacterium | reverse complement strand
ACGACGAGACCATCATCGAGTCCATGATGAATGTCGGTTATTCCCTGGAGGATGCCAGGGACTATGTCGCCATCGGCTGTGTTGAGCCCACGGCGCCGGGCAAGACCCTGGGTTCCACCGACGCCGGGATGTACAACATGGCCCTGGCCCTGGAAATGGCGCTCAACGAGGGGTGCCAGTTTGGTTCTGACCGACAGATCGGTGTCAAGACACCCCCGGTCTCCAGCATGAAGAGCATGGATGACGTATTGGACGCCTACAAGGTGCAGGTGAAGCATCAGCTGGGCAAGCTGCACGCGGATTTGCAGAAGTGTGAACAGTTCCACGCCAAGTACCACCCCACCCCGATCACCAGCGCTACGCTGGAAGGCTGTCTCGAGCAGGGTGTTTGCTCTACACAGGGTGGCGCGAAGTACAATTTCTCCGGTATCCAGGGCACCGGCATGGCGGTCGTGGCCGATTCCCTGGGGGCCATTGAGAGTGCTGTGTTCGAGGACAAGTGGCTCACCCTTGAGGAGCTGGTCGCTCACCTGAAAGACAATCTCTCGGATGAGGTTGTGCGGACCAGGCTGAAAGGCATCGATAAATTTGGCAACGATATTCCCAAGGCGGATGCCTGGATGAAGTGGGTCGGGGATCACTACTCCGATTCCATTCACGCCCTGGGCAAGAATACCCGCGGTGGCCAGTACCTGGCGGGCGTGTACTCCAACACTTCCCACACCCACTTCGGCGGGCTGATCAATGCCACACCAAATGGCCGTCGTGCCGGCGAGACCTTCGCCTCGGGTTTTGCGCCGGAAAACGGTGCAGACAAGCGTGGCTCCACCGCCTTGATCAATTCGATGAACCGGATCGATTTCAAGAAGTTTGCCAATGGCATCAACTTCAATATCAAGCTGGATGCCTCCAGTTACGACTGTGACGATGGTAAGAGTGCACTGGGTAGCATGTACAAGGTGTACTTCAAACGGCACGGTATGCAGGTGCAGGCCAATATGCTGGATCCGAAAATCCTGATTGAGGCACGGGACAACCCGGAGTTGCACCCCAACCTGCTGATTCGGGTATCGGGCTACTCGGCGTACTTCAACGATCTGTCACCTGAAATGCAGGATGAGGTGATATCCCGGAGCAGTAATAGGGCCTGATGCAAGCCTGATTGATGCGATAGCAGTTACCGAGCCAAGGAAGGCTTCGCTGTACTTCGACATCAAGAGAAACACCCTGGACGACGGGCCGGGTATTCGCAGCGTGGTGTTCTTCAAGGGCTGCCCGCTGTCTTGTACCTGGTGCCAGAATCCGGAAAGCATCAACACCGGTTACGAACTCTCCTATGATGCAGAGAAGTGCATCAGCTGTCACGACTGTGCTGACGCCTGCCCCGAGCAGGCG
>JAKQJK010000080.1 GCA_029561195.1 Pseudomonadota bacterium | reverse complement strand
GATTTGCCCGGCCACTGCCGCAGCGCGGGCGAAGCCCCTTCATCGGTGGAGGAAGCGGCAGCCTTTGTGGGTGCGCTGCTGGATGCAGCCGGTGTGAAGCGTGCAGCCCTGGTCGGCCATAGCTGGGGCTCACTGATCGCGCTGGAGGCTGCGGCCAACCTGAAAGACCGGGTCAGTCATCTGATACTCGTGGGCACAGCCTTTCCGATGAAGGTATCGCCTCAGTTGCTGGAAGCGTCGCTGAATGATCCCGAGAAGGCCATGAAGATGATCAACGTGTTTTCCCGCTCCACGCTGGCCGCGCCACCCTCCGCACTGGGGCCGGGCACCTGGGTGTACGGCGGCTCGCTGGCGCTGAACCGGCGTGTACTGGCCAGCAACACGGCCGTCAACGTGTTTCACCGGGGTTTCAAGGCGTGCGACAGTTATGCGAATGGTGAGGTCGCCATTACCCACATCACGTGTCCGGTTCTTTTCCTCCTCGGCGCGCAGGACCAGATGACGCAGCCGGCCGCCGCGCGAGGCCTGATTGCCAAGGCGGTGGAAGCAGGCAGGAAGGTCCAGACCGTCACATTGCCCGTGGGTCATCATCAGATGACGGAAACACCCGACGAAACCCTGATGGCGATCCGCAGCTTTCTGGCGACATGATCATCACACCACCGATGTCGCCACAGCGGGCGCAGGAGATTGCCCGCTCTATCGACCTGCGTGACCTGCCTGACGACTTCTACGCCAACCCTTACCCTGTGTACGACGCACTGCGGGCGTCGGAGCCCATCCGCCAGATGCCGGACGGCTCATACCTGTTGACCCGTTATGCCGATCTGGTCACCGTATACCGCGACGTGCAGACCTTCAGCTCGGACAAGCGCGTGGAGTTCTCGCCCAAATATAACGTGCCGCCTTATGACCCGGGTCATCCTTCGCCGCTGTTCCAGCACCACACCACCAGTTTGGTGTTTAACGACCCGCCGCTGCACACCCGGGTGCGCAAGCTCATCATGGGTGCCCTCACCCGCCGCGCCATTGCCGACCTGGAGCCAGGCCTGATCGCGCTGGTGGACAACCTGCTGGACGCCATCGGGGCACGCGGCGGCGGTGACCTGATTGAAGACTTTGCCTCTGCGATTCCGGTAGAAGTCATCGGCAACCTGCTGGGCGTACCACATGAGGACCGCGGGCCGCTGCGGGGTTGGTCGCTGGCCATTCTGGGCGCCCTCGAGCCACGGCTTAGTGCAGAGCAACTGGCGCTGGGAAACCGGAGCGTCAGCGACTTCACCTCCTACCTTACCGGGCTGGTAGCCGAGCGCCGCAAGCATCCCAGCGACCCGGAACATGATGTGCTGACGCGGCTAATTCAGGGCGAGGCGCCGGGCGAGCGGCTCAGTGAAGCCGAGTTGCTACAAAACTGCGTCTTCATCCTCAACGCAGGGCATGAGACCACCACCAACCTGATTGGCAATGCACTGGTTTGCCTGCAGGAGTGGCCACTCCAGAAAGCAGATTTGCTATCAAAAGCAGAGCTTCTCGCGAATAATCCGCGAGGTCTAGAGGCCGATTTGACCACTGTAATTGACGAATTTCTGCGTTTTGAATCGTCCAACCAGTTGGGCAATCGCCGGGCCGTCAAAGCCTGCACCGTGGGTGGTATTGCGTTACCGGCGGGTGCGCTGGTAACGCTGTGTATTGGCGCGGCCAACCGCGACCCCGCTCAGTTTGCTTTGCCCCACGAACTGCAACTCGATCGTCAGGACAACCGGCATCTGGCATTCGGTTTCGGCGTGCACCAATGTGCGGGCCTGAGCCTGGCCCGCCTGGAAGGCCGCGTTGCAATCGGGCGATTTTTGCAGCGTTTCCCGGGCTATCGGTTAACAGCGCCACCCACCCGCGGGGGTCGTGCACGTTTCAGGGGGTTCTTGCGCGCACCCTTCGCTGTGGCCTAAACTGCGCTGACTGCAACCGGCCCCCACGAACGGTTAGCGAAGCATGCAGACACAGGAGACAAGCCATGAACACCACCGCTGCCGGCAGCGCTGCGCCGGTTGATCCCAAAGCCTTTCAGAGTTTTGCCAGTTTCTATCCGTTTTATCTGACAGAGCACAGCAACCGCACCTGCCGCCGCTTGCACTTTCTGGGCAGCTCGCTGTCGCTGGTGTGTCTGGCGATGCTGTTCATCACCGGCCGGCCGCAGTATTTTCTGTATGGGCTGCTGTGCGGTTATGGCTGCGCCTGGATCGGCCATTTCGTGTTCGAGAAGAACAAACCAGCAAGCTTCAAGCGCCCGCTTTACAGCTTTATGGGCGATTGGGTGATGTACAAAGACATCTGGGTCGGCAAGGTAAAGATATAAATTTCATAGCACATCACGCAAACGGATAGAGGCCCAACGGGCACTTTCCCATAGATTTCTGGTGGAAGAGACACGGTTCAGCAGCAACTTGTCCATCAGCGGCTCCAGCATCGTTGCATCGGGGTCAGCAAGCAAGACGTATCGGGCATCACGCCCGGCCTGTTCCTCCTCCAGTCGACCTGTCCAGTCCAGTAATCCCAAGGTTTCCAGTATCGGCTCCAGTCGCAAGGGATCCACCCGCAGCGCAGCGGCAAGCTGCTCGATGGTTTGTCCCCTTTGCTCTGTCGGCCGGACTTGATTCAGTTGCTGAATTGTTTCAAGTGCCAGCTGAAACTGCCAGCCCGGGCTTGACGATCGCCGCGCAACCCCGGCCAGCAAGCTGGGAAGGTAGGCGGCAATCACCGCGCCCAGCAACATGATGACCCACGCCACGTAGATCCACACCAGCAAAATCGGGACGGTTGCCAGCGCGCCGTAGACCACGGAATAGGTTGGCACCTTGCCCAGATACAGCGCGAGCAGCTTTTTTGCCAATTCCATTGTGGTAGATACAAACAAGCCCCCCACCCACGCATGCGACCACTTCACCTGGGTATTGGGCACGTAGTGGTACAGCGCCGCAGCGCCCCCTGCCAGCAGGCCAAACTGGATTACATCCAGCAATACACCTACGCCACCGGGCATCACCCCCACTACGCCGCGCGAAGCAGAAACGGCATAAGACGTCATGGTCAGACTGGCGCCCAGCAACAGCGGGCCCAACGTCATGCCGGCCCAATACACCAGCACCCGCTGCGCCAACGCGCGTGGCCGCCGCACGCGCCAGATGTTGTTAAGGGTGCGGTCGATCGTCAAAATCAGCGCCAGCGCCGTGGTGAACAGCACCGCCACACCCACCACGCCTAGGCGACTCGCTTTACCAGCAAACTGGGTCAGGTAGCCTAGCACCTGGCGGGCAATGTTGTCCGGGATCAGGCTGTCGACCAGCCATTTCTGCAGCACGTCCTGAAACTTGGCAAACATGGGAAAAGCTGAAAACACCGCCAGCGCCACCGTAATCAGAGGGACCAGGGCGATCGTGGTGGTGAAAGTGAGGCTGCTGGCCGTGAGCCCCAGTCGGTCTTCACGGAAACGCTCGCGCAGGGTTAGCGCGGTGTTTTTCCAGGGGAAAACCAGCAAATCGTTGTAGAACTCCGTGGCTCGGGATGGCAATGACTGGAATAGACGCATGGCCGCTATGATGCCACTGCAATGACGAATCCAAACAACACCGAAATTGACCCATCTGTGCGTCTGACCCGCTGGCTTGCCGTGGGCAGCCTGTTGGGACTGATTTTTCTGGGTCTCGCTTGGGAATTGTTTCTAGCGCCAGTGCGCCCGGGCGGATCGTGGCTGGCCCTCAAGGTGCTCCCACTGTGCATTCCCTTAGCGGGTTTGCTGAAAAACCGCATGTACACCTATCGATGGCTTAGCCTGCTGGTCTGGCTGTACGTCGCTGAGGGCGCCGTGCGGGCCTATGGCGACCGGTCGCCAGGTAACTGGCTGGCCATGGGAGAAGTTGTGTTGTGTGCCGTGTTGTTCGTGGCGTGCGTGTTGCACATCCGCCTGCGCCAGAAACATGCGCGTCTGAACGCAGGTCCTGTTGCGGTCGCACCTTCAACATCTGCAATATGACGGCCCCAACAGAATTAACTGCACTATTGGAGGCGCTACGACGTGTCGTGGGGCCTGCCAACGTCCACACCGCGGGGGACCTGAGCGCATGGGAACTCGACTGGCGCAAGCGAAGTCATGGTAAAGCCCTCGCTGTTGTCAGGCCTGGCGCTACAGAAGAAGTAGCAGAGGTCGTTCGCTTGTGCGCGAAACATCAGTCAGCCGCCGGCGTGACCATCGTGCCCCAGGGTGGCAATACGGGTCTGGTCGTGGGCTCAACTCCGGATGACTCGGGCCTGCAGATCGTGCTGAGCCTGCAGCGCATGAATACCGTGCGTGCCATCGACGCCGCAAACCTCACCGTGACGGTCGAAGCCGGGTGTGTGCTGCAAATGCTGCAGGAGAAGACTCAGGCAGCTGGTTTTCTGTTCCCCTTGAGTCTGGCGGCCGAAGGTAGTTGCACGATTGGTGGCAACCTGGGTACCAATGCGGGTGGCACGCAGGTCGTACGTTTTGGCAACACGCGCGACCTGTGTCTGGGGTTGGAAGTGGTCACCGCACAGGGTGACATCTGGCATGGCCTGAGTGGCCTGCGCAAGGACAACACGGGCTATGACCTACGCAACCTGTTCATCGGGTCCGAAGGCACGCTGGGCATCATTACGGCGGCAACGATGAAGCTCTATCCGCTGCCCGCTGCGCAGCTGACCGCCTGGGCTTTGGTGCCATCACTGGACCACGCGCTGACACTGCTAGGGCTGGCTCATCAACATCTGGGAGCAGGTTTGACCGGTTTTGAGGTGATGGGCCAATTCGCACTGAGTCTGGCGGCCAAACAGTTTCCACAACAGCGCGTTCCCTTTCTGGATGCCGCTGCCAGCCTGCCGGCAGAACCCGGATGGTGCGTGCTACTGGAAAACTCGGATCATGAATCAGAGGCCCACGCACGCGAACAGTTTGAACGACTGCTGGAAGCAGCCATGACCGGCAGTTGCGTGCTGGACGCCGTGGTGGCAGAGAACCTCACGCAGGCCGCAGCGCTGTGGCAAATCCGCGAGAGTATTCCATTGGCGCAGGCCCAGGAGGGGCTGAATATTAAGCATGACATTTCCATCCCGGTTTCCAGCATCCCTGAGTTTGTGCGGGTAACGGACCATTTGCTGCAAAAGGCTTTGCCCGGAGTGCGGCTGGTGAACTTCGGCCACCTAGGCGACGGCAACCTGCATTACAACGTGCAGGCGCCACAAGGTATGGAGGGCCAGGCTTTTCTGCGTGACCATGAAGATCAGGTCAATACACTGGTTTTTGACTCGGTCACCCGGTTTAACGGCTCCATCTCCGCCGAGCACGGTGTCGGCAGCCTCAAGGTGGACAAACTGGCTCTCCACAAATCGCCTGTTGCGCTGGGCATGATGGAGTCCATCAAGAAAGCGCTGGACCCAAACAACCTGATGAACCCGGGACGGGTGATCAGAAGCTAAACTTGGCGGCGATTACCGACAAATTCAGAACATGCTGCAGTCAAAATTACCCCACCCCGTTCGCTCGCAATACGAAGACTTCATGCGCCGTGTGGACACCACGGGTGCCGCCAAGACGGACCGTACCGGAACCGGAACCAAAAGTGTGTTTGGTTACCAGATGCGCTTTGATCTTAACGAAGGCTTTCCGCTCGTGACCACCAAGAAGGTTCACCTGAAATCCATCATTCAGGAACTGCTGTGGTTTCTGACGGGCAGCAGCAACAACAATTGGCTAAAAGAGCGTGGTGTGAGCATCTGGGACGAATGGGCCAAGCCGGATGGTGATCTGGGCCCAGTCTACGGTGTGCAGTGGCGTAGTTGGCCTACCCCGGATGGTGGCCATATCGACCAGATTGCAGAGGTCATCAAAACCCTCAAAACCAACCCCGATTCTCGGCGCATCATCGTCAGCGCATGGAACGTGGCTGACCTGAACAAGATGGCACTGATGCCCTGCCACGCGTTCTTCCAGTTCTATGTGGCACCATCCAACGTGCCGGGTGAAAAGGCGAGGCTGAGCTGCCAGCTATATCAGCGCAGCGCCGATATCTTTCTGGGTGTGCCGTTCAATATCGCCAGCTACGCGCTGCTGACCCACATGGTGGCGCAGCAGTGTGATCTGGACGTGGGCGATTTCATCTGGACGGGTGGCGACTGCCACATTTACAGCAACCACCATGAACAGGTCGCGCTGCAACTGAGCCGGGCACCCTACCCTTACCCGACACTCAACATCAAACGCAAGCCGGCTTCGATCTTTGAGTACGAATATGATGACTTCGAAGTTCTGGGCTACGAATGCCACCCCTCGATCAAGGGCGCCGTAGCGGTTTGACGGATTCGATCATGCGCGTGAACCTGATATTTGCCCGAGCCGCAAACGGCGTGATTGGCCGCGACGGCACATTGCCCTGGCATCTGCCAGAAGACATGGCGCACTTCAAACACATGACGGCGGGTTGCCCAGTCATCATGGGGCGCAAGACCTGGGACTCACTGCCACCAAAGTTTCGGCCGCTTCCAGGACGAACCAATCTAGTCATCACGAGGCAGGTTTTTTGGAAAGAGAATGGCGCCCAGCCTACGTCCAGCATGCGTGAATCGCTGTTATTTTGTGAGCAAATGGAGCCTGTACCTGCAGAGGTCTGGATCATCGGGGGGGCGCAAATCTATGCGCAAGCACTGCCGCTGGCCCAGCGTGCAGTGGTCACTGAGATCGACCAGAACTTTGACGGCGATGCGTTCGCACCGCACTTTGGTCCAGAATGGCGAGAGACATCACGCGAATCCAGCGTTTCGGCCAACGGCCTGCACTATAGCTTCGTCACGATGGAACGTAGCTAGTCGCACGCAGGTTTACTTTTTGAGACTCATCTCGTTGCTCACACTGCTCACATTTTCGATGCCACGGGCAACATGAACGGCACGGTCCATTTGAATCTGGTTGTCAACGAAACCACTTAGCTGGACTTCCCCTTTTCGCGTAACAACCGAGATGTCCAGGCTTTTGACGATCGTGTCGGCCAGCAATGCAGCCTTCACCCTAGCAGTGACGATTCCATCGTCAACCTTGTTGCCGACAGTCGTTGTTGCGCCTTTCAGGTTCAATTTGTTGTCGATGCTTTTGACACCAGTAACACCCTGAACCACCGCGGTGGCGCGGTCAACTTGAGCCTGACTGTCCACAAAGCCGCTCAACTGGACTTCCCCTTTTCGGGTTTCGACCTGAACATCGAAACTCTTGACATCGGGATCGGCTAGCAACGCTGACTTGACGTTTGTTGTCACCACCGTATCGTCAATCTCGGTGCCTACTGTGATATTGGGTGGCGGTGTGCTCATGTTCTCAGACGGCTTGTCACAGCCCGCAGCAAACATTGTCACGGCACCCACAAATGCAGCACTCAATATGAGAGGCTTGAGGTTGGTTTTCATAGGGAAAGTTCTCCAGAAAGGGCTGTGCAGCAGCCAATTACTTCGGCTTGGCGACTTCGTGCCCAATGACGCCGCCTACTGCTGCGCCGGCTCCTGTGCACAAAATACCGCCGCACATGACATTACCGACAACTCCGCCGATGACAGCACCCGTAGCGGTACCCTTTTCCTGGGTAGTCATGCCGGCACAACCGCCCAGAACAACCAGGGCCATAGCCGAAACGGCATTGAGTGTGAATTGATGTATCGTTTTCATTGTGTTACCTCTGTATTGAATCGTTGATGAAATAAATTCAGGATTTATTGAACCTGGCTTTGGCAGCTGCCACACAGCTTGACTTGGCGTCTCCTGACATCGCGTCGCACTTTTCAGTCGCAACCGTGTAGTCGGCATCAAGCTTTTCTTGTGCGCCGTCCACCCTGGTTTCGCTGATCTGCTTGCCCATTCGGGCATCAACCAGCGCCTTGATTTCGATTGACTTGGCTTCCTTGACACAGACGTCTTTGACGTTGCCAGCTTTGTCATCACATTTTTCCTTGGCGATGGCGTAGTACGACTGCGCCCTGACTTCCAGTACCTTGTTTTGATCTGCAGGCTTGCCTGTATAGCCGTACTTCAATTCCGCCAGACCAATTTTCTCCTTGCCTTTGGCTTCCTCGATACAGATGTCCCGGGTGTTATCGGCCATTGAGGCGCAGGCTACCTTGCCTGCCTTGTAATCCGCGGTGATGAGGGCCTTTCCCGCGTTGTAGTCTGCCTTGGTCATGGTCGCTGATTGAGCCACGGACCCCACCAGCATGGCACTCACCATGACTGCAGTCTTAAGGTTGAAGTATTTTTTCATGAAGTCCTTGTATAAGAATTGAAGCGATGCATTCAGTATCTATAACGTAACTCGATCTGGATAGCGGACTGCATCGCCTGTTGCTGTAGTTGATGTCCTACGCCCGGGGCTCACCCTGCCGGTTCACCGTGACCGTGGGGCCTGGAGGCGTCGTCATCTGAATGTGATGCTCCTGCCCGCGGAAGGTATAGGTCACGTCCCAGTACTCGGGGCGGGCCTGGCTGGGGACGCTTGTGCAGCGCTGTACGTCCTGAGCGCGCGCAGGTCCATTGCTATCCCGACCCACAGTTGCACCCACAGCACCACCCGCGATCACTCCGCCCACCGTAGCCAGATCCTTGCCTCGTCCACCACCGACCTGATGCCCCAGAATGCCCCCTATCACGGCACCAACAATCGCACCTGGCACATTCGAACCGCTTCGCTCAGGCGCGACCTGTTCCCGCTCGATCCAGCAGCGTTGCTCGTTAGGGGCGACCACGGCGCGTACTGAAGTCACGTTGGCCCTGTAAAGCCGTTCGTTACGACGACGATGGTTGTCATAAATCGGCATGGGCGGCGGCGGCGCATAGCGGTTGTCATCGACGCGGGAGTTCACATTGACGGCACGCACCGACGAAACGCGGTCGTTAATGCCCATGGCGGCTAGCGAAGGGTAGCGGCCGGGGCGCAGCACAACACACTGCCCACGGTATCCCGAATCCTGACAAACCTCCCAACGATCACGCAGAACCACAACCGATGAAGCCCGGTCGTTAAAGCCATAGCGTTCGAAATTCGTCACGGGCACTTGGGTTGTGAAATACCGCCCTTGAAAATTGCCGTTTTCATAGAACGTGACTTGCGCGGAGGCCTGAAGAGTGAGCGCCAAGGCACTCACCGCAAAGACTGCTTTCAATACTGGTGTCATGAGGGAATCCTTCAATTTTTGGATAAGCCAGTATGGGATGCAGCAGAGAAAGCAGGTAGCAGACTGCGCCTCCTGAAACGGTAGTAGATCTCCTACACGGAATCTTGTAGGAATCGTCTGACAAGGAAACGGGGCTGAGCCTCATGGTGTCGCTGCCTATTTGTGTGCACACTCATGCGAAGTATTTACGCCTTGTTCCATCAGTTATTTCCCCGGTTCCTCAAGCCTCCAGCCAATGCGCCAGCTCAAAACTTATCTTGTTGAGGACAGCCCCGTCATTCGAGACAGTCTCATCGCCACATTAGAGGAACTCGCACCTGTAAGGGTGGTCGGAACAGCCGAGGATGAAGCCACTGCGGTCAAGTGGTTGACGCAGGCAGACAATCAATGCGACCTGGTTATCGTCGATATTTTTCTGAAAAGTGGCTCTGGTCTGGGTGTGTTGAGCTCAGTCAAAGCGCTCACGCAACGGCACACGATGGTGGTCCTGAGCAATTACGCGACCAAAGATATTCGGCGTAAATGTCTTGAACTCGGGGCCGACCGGGTATTCGACAAGTCTGACGAGATTGACGCCCTGATTCTTTATTGTGATCGGTTGGCGCTGGGCGAAACGGGTAGTAGCCCACTGGGGCTGGCCTGACCGTGGCTACTGCATCAAGCCGTTTTTCAGGGCGTAATAAGTTAGATCGCTGTTCGACTCCAGCTTCATTTTTTCCATCACACGGGTGCGATAGGTGCTGACCGTCTTGACACTGAGCGACATGCTCACGGCCATATGGCCGATAGTCTCACCTCTGGCCAAACGCAGGAAGACCTGTAACTCCCGGTCCGACAATTGTTCATGAAGGGGCTTGTCACCACCGCCACTCAATCCATCGGCCAGTCGCTCGGCAACGCCCGCAGTAATATATTTACGCCCGCGGCAAACCGTCCGGATCGCTTTGACGATCTCTTCGGGATCACAGTCCTTGTTCAGGTAGCCACTTGCCCCCTGCCGCAACAGGGTCGTAGCGTAATGCTCTTCCGCAAAGCCGCTAAGAATAAGAACCGGCAGATCGGGCGCACGCGCCTTGATGGCGGCCAGCGCGTCCACACCACTGTGCTCGGGCATAGAGATGTCCATAACGATCACGTCCACATCGCCCTTGCGGACGATGTCAAGCGCTTCCCGGCCATTGGACGCTTCAGCAACAACGCTGAAATCGATCTGGTCAGCGAAAAACTGTCGAAGACCAGCACGAACCATGGCATGGTCATCCACAATGGCTATTCGGATCATGTTGTGCAGCAAAGTTTCATGCTGCATGATCCCACACTTTGACGGGCGGTCTCAAAATGGAAATTCTCAAGGTCGTCAAACCAGGCCGGTTTGTGTTTCCTCTGGCCTGTCTCGCCGCCGTTGCGATGCTGTTTATCAGTGAGGGCTCCTACTGGCAGGCAGTAGCCGCCTTGAAACAAATTTCAGCCATGCAAACAGCACAAGTGAGCATCGTAGGTCTCTCGCAGAGTATTCTGGATGCAGAAACGGGTCAACGGGGATACCTGCTGTCCAACCGCAAGGAATACCTTCAGCCCTATCAGACAGCGATCACTAAAATCGATGAATCTTTCAAGGTACTGGAGTCTTACTACAGCTCGGACCCCGCTGCCAGAGGCACGCTGGAAAAATTGCGCGGACTTACTGACGCGAAGATGTCCGAGCTTGCACTGACGATCCGGCTGCACGAAGAAGGTAGAGACGGCGCGGCACTGGAGTTAGTTCTCAGCGATATTGGCAAGGAAAAAATGGAGGCCATCCGCCAGGTGGGTGCAGAACTGCTGGCGCATCAGTCGAAAAACGTCATGGTCAGCCGGGGAGATTTGATCAACACCCTTATTCTCAACCGAGTAGGGGTGGCCGCCTTGAGCGCCATTAGCTTGCTGGCACTCTTGCTGTATTTGCGCAAGTCGGCCGCACTGGTAAGTCACCAACTGGATCTCAAGCAACGTGCCCAGGCTGAGAACGACCGGCTTGAGATAGAGGTTGCACAACGCACAACCCAATTGACAGAATTGACCCGTCACCTGGTCACCGCACGCGAAGACGAGCGCCATCGTCTGGCGCGTAATTTACATGATGACCTTGGCTCACTACTCACATCGGCCAAGCTCGATGCGGCTCGTATCCGGTCTCGGCTCGCTGGCGCAACACCCGAGACGCTGGAGTTACTGTCACATCTGATTGGAACACTCAATAGCGGCATTGCGCTGGGACGGCGCATTATTGAAGATCTACGACCGTCCTCACTGACTAACCTGGGGCTGGTTTCGACGCTGGAGATTCTGGCACGAGAGTTTGCTGATCACTCGGGTGTAGAGGTTCAATGTGCACTGGAACCCGTCGATCTGGAAGCCAACGGCGAATTGATGGTCTACCGGTTGGTTCAGGAAGCGATTACCAACATCACAAAGTATGCTCAGGCTCGTCATGTCTGGGTGACTCTAAGGAAGACTGAAAACCAGGTGGAAGTTTCCGTTCGCGACGATGGCGTCGGCTTTGACCCCACCAAACAGACTGATTCCAAATACGGGCTGATCGGCATGCGCTTTCGCGTAGAAGCTGAGGGCGGCACGCTGCAGGTGGTTTCATCGGCCGGGAGCGGCACCACGGTGCGGGCAATACTGCCCCCTACATCACTTGAGATGAGTAACGGACTCGCTTACACATAAGACGGGACTTGCTACAGATTAGCCATCACTGTCGGCAGCCTCCTACGTCATTGCGGACACTCTCCTGACAAGGTTGTGTCCGCACTGCCTATGGCCCTGGGTTTAGCGAAAGGTCACACTAGTTTGACTATCCGAGCGGTCCAACGCTTTTCTACCCAGGAGTCCTGCCATGCTGCACTATGCCGTTGTATTTTTTGTCATTGCCTTGATCGCCGCCCTGTTCGGCTTTGGTGGCATCGCTGCCAGCGCAGTTGAAATAGGCAAGATCCTTTTCATTGTGTTCGCAGTGCTGGCGGTAGCTAGTTTCTTGTTGGGTCTTTTCAAAAAGAGCTGACATCACACTGAACCATCCGTTACCCTCAAACTCAACCTCACTCCCCCCTTGAAAGGAACAATCATGTTTGCAAAAAAACTCCAAGAGCCTTCCAACCTCACCGACCAGATGTCCCAGACGGCAGACGAGGCCATCCGTACCACTCAACTGCTGGCCAATGAAGCGGTCGATGGTTTGGCACACGCCATGCAAGACGCCCGGACGCAGGCCGTGCCAATGCTCAACCGCGCCTCCGAGCAGGTCGGTGCGCTGGCCCAGCGTGGAGTGGATAGTGTCCGCCAGACGTCACAGCAATTGCGTGATAGAACCCGGGATGCGGCGGATGGGACAGTACAGTACATCAAAGATGAACCGGTGAAAGCCATGCTCATCGCTGCCGCGACTGGTGCGACATTAATGGCATTGGTCAGCCTGATCAGCCGATCTGGTCGTCGCGGCTAAGACTCATTTGCTCGCCTATTTCCCCAATGTCCCCACTGCTATACCTGATCGCAACAAGGCCCCAGCTTCTGGTAGATCATGCCGAGGCCTACGCCGACCTTGCTTCAGCCGAGGTCAGTCATGCATCCGTTATCTGGAAACGACGTGCAAAGCTGGGCGTAGTTGCGATTTGCTCCTTTGTGATAGCAGCTATTCTGGCCGGCGTGGCCGCGATGATATGGGCAGTGCTACCAGTGGTCAGCAACCAAGCATTGTGGACTCTGATCGTTACGCCGATATTGCCCACTGGGCTGGGAATAGGGTGCCTGATGGCGATCAAGGCGCAACCGCAAGAAGGCGCTTTTGATGCTCTGCGGCGGCAGCTAAAGACCGACATGTCCATGCTGCGCGAGGCGACGCTATCGTGAGCAATCTGGTCACTGCCTCAGAGCGATTGGTACTGTCTCGCGAACGGCTCTCCCAGGCGATGCGTGAGTATGGCAATCCCAATAGTGGCTATTCGAAAACGGCCGAGAAAACGTCTGCCTCTGCGTCTGCCTGGTTTGACGGTCTGAAATCGATTCCTGGCGCACCTGTCCTGCTTCAGGCTCTCAAAGCATGGTGGACAGTTCATCCTCTACGCGCTGTGTGCATGTCAACGGCTGATGCACTCAAAACGGTGATTCAGCCGGTAGCACAACGTCATCCGATCGGCCTGGTCGCTGGCGCTGTCGTGGTAGGGGTGCTATTTGTCAAGAGCCACCCTTGGCGTTGGCTTTTCAAGCCAGCCCTGTTTGCCGGACTGTTACCCCAAATAGTCGCAGCTGCAGCTGCGCAGGTACCACCTCAATCGTGGATAAATGTACTGACCTCTTTGATGCAACAGACGAAGACGGAAGACCCAAACCAGGAAGCTGGGGTCATGGGGCGTAAGCCAGTGTCCTCTGACCAGGTTAACTGACGAACAGCTTCAAGATTACGTACGTGTCAGTTTTTTTCGATATCACCCACACAACGCACTATCGCTACGCGCACCCAGTGTCATTTGGCGAACACCGAGTATTGTTTAGGCCGCGAGACAGCCATGACCTGCGGGTACTGGCAACGGACATGACCGTGAACCCTGTCCCGCAGAATATCCGCTTGATACAGGACGTGTATTCCAACTCTGTCGCGCTTGTCCAGCCGCAAAGTCCTGCCTCCGAGTTGAAAATAGTGTGTTCTTTTTCTGTCGAGCACACCGGTACACCCGCGCTCGACTTTCCCTTGAGCCCGCACGCGTTGACCTACCCGTTCGCTTACGACAAAGAAGAACGACTGGTTTTGGCTCACTACATCAGTCCCTACTACAACGATCCGGATGGCATCATCAACGAGTGGGCAAACCAGTTTATCGATGGTGACGGCGCGACTGGTTCGCGCCAGCTACTGATGAGCATGATGGAATTCATCCGTACTCACATGCTGTATCTGTCGCGATTTGAAGAAGGTGTCCAGACCCCTCATCGCACACTGGAGTTGCGAAGCGGAACCTGCCGTGATTTTGCTACGCTGATGATTGAGGCGGCGCGTCACCTTGGTTATGCTGCCCGGTTTGTTTCCGGCTATCTGTACACACCATGGCTTGACGACAGATCACAGTCAGGCGGTGCGACAGGCACCACGCATGCATGGGTGCAGGTCTATCTTCCTGGTGCCGGGTGGATGCCCTTTGATCCAACAAATGACCTGATTGACGGCACTGATTTGATTCGTGTCGGCGTAGCAAGACACGCCAGTCTTGCATCACCCGTAAGCGGCTCATGGACGGGGTTTCCGGGTGACTTTCTTGGAATGAGCGTTGACGTAAACGTGCACCGGCGGAGCTAATATGGCAGGCCCTACAGCCAGTACTCCCAAAGTCGGGCGAGCAACTCTTTGACCCGCAGGTTCAATGCACGTCGCTCCCATTTTTCTAATGTAACCTCATCAGAGGCTGCGAGATCTTTCTCAAACATAGCCTGGATCTGGCTACCAAACTCTGCGCCCAAAACTACCGCATTTAGTTCATCGTTATGCAGAAAGCTGCGCCAGTCTAGGTTGGTCGATCCAACAGTCGCCCATACGCCGTCAATCAACGCTGTTTTCGAATGCAGAATCACGCCTTGTCGTTCATATATTTTTACGCCTGCGTTCAGCAGCGTGGCGTAGTAACCGCGACCCACATGAAAGACCAGCCAAGAGTCAGTCTGGCTCGGCAAAATCAGCTTCACCTCCACGCCACGGGCCACTGCTGCCTTGAGCGCATCCAGCAGTTGTGGGTCTGGCGCGAAATAGGCGTTGGTCAAGTGCACGCTGGTCTCGGCGCTGGCTATTGCCGAAAGCAGAGTTGCATAAATCAAGCTGTAGGGTTCGTCAGGTGAACTACCAATCGCCCGTACCACTTCACGGCCAGCATTTTTAACCGGCGGAAAGTAATTTTTCTCCAATAGCGGTGATCCCTTTTGCTTGTCCCAAGTTGCGAGGAATAATTTTTGAAACTCGGCGACTGCAGGCCCATTTAGTCTCAAGTCCGTGTCGCGCCAAGTCAGGCTGCCATCGTTTCGGACGCGGGAATGCTGTCGAAAGGACCCACCCGAATACACGCTACTGATGTTAATGCCGCCCAGGAAAGCTGTCATTCCATCGACGATCAACAACTTCCGATGATCACGCTGGTTCAACTCCCATTCTTTGCGTGCCACCAAAGGGTTAATGGGATTGAACTCCAACACGTTAATCCCACTATCGGTCAGTCGCTTGAAAAACGCTACCGGGGTATCGAAGGTACCGGCGCTATCGTGAATGAGATTGACCTGTACACCCTGCTGCTGCTTTTCTATAAGCACCTGGGCAAATCTCCGACCAACGTCGTCATCATCCAGGATGTACGTTTCCATATTGATGTGGTCCTGCGCCGACTGGATGGACGCCAGCATGGCCTGATAGGTAGCCGGACCGTCCTGAAGAAGAAGTACCTGATTACCAGTAGTCAGGGGACTCCCCGCAATAGCCTCTTCAAGCGCCAGGTGTTTCTCAAAGATATTGGTTGCCTGGCCGCGACTGGCCAGTTGTTCGAGGATCGCCTTGCTTTGCTCTGCAGACAACGGCCCTCGTGGGCCTCCCAATTGCAAACTGGATTTGGGCTGCTGCTGAGCCAGATCAGGAATGATGGTTGGCAAACTGCTACAGGCTACTGATCCAAACAAGACAACCAAGCACAAACCAATTCGGAAGCTCATGATTGTCGGAAGTGGGCAAGCCTAATTACAGTCGGCCAGTCACCAACAAAATGAGAATGATGATGACAACGAGCCCCAAACCGCCGCTAGGCCCGTATCCCCAGCTCTTGCTGTGCGGCCAATTGGGAATGGCTCCAATCAACATGAGGATCAGAATAATTAGTAGTATGGTTCCCAAGCTCATGTGTTACTCCTGAAATCTACAAAAGGTTATTTTTGCGCCGCCTGAACGAGTTCTGACAGGTCACGACGTGATCATCTGCGCTGGCTAGGTGTAGCGCAATCGGCGGCAACCGGCTTTCCAAGTAGTCCGACTCCTACATGAAGGAGCATCCAAGACTTGAAGCATTTATCCGTCTAGATATTCCCGACTTGGTACGCGGTGACGTCCTACAAATTCAGGCGCCTATTGCTGATGGTTTCAAAGCATGGGTACTTCTAAAGTTCATCCATGCGTCGGGTTCAGCACCGAATCAGACATTACCGTCCTCAACAAAGGAATACGCCATGACCATAAAAAATGAACCAACCAACGTCAAGCATTTACAGATGGCTGACCCACAACGCCTGGTTCTGGACGATACAGCTATAGATGCCGCACGGCACAGTCTCGACCAAGGGACGCTAACGCCCCACTACGGACCATGGCGCAAAGACATCATCAAGTTGCTCAACGATTCGCTTGCCACCGAACTGGTGTGCGTATTGCGGTACAAGCGTCATCACTTCACAGCAAATGGCTTGGCATCTCCGAAGATTGCAGAGGAATTTTTGGTGCACGCCAACGAAGAGTCGGCACATGCGGACCGTTTGGCCCAGCGCATTGTGCAATTGGGAGGTGAGCCTGATTTTTCACCGGACTCGTTGACCCAGCGAAGTCACGCCACTTACGACGATTCAGCAGATTTGAAAGCAATGATAAAAGCAAACCTCATTGCTGAGCGCGTGGCAATTGAGGCCTATAGCCAGATCATCGCGTTGATTGGCGACAAGGATTCGACCACAAGACGCCTGATTGAAGACATTCTGAGCGTCGAACAACAACATGCCGAGGAGTTGAGCGACTGGCTCGCCGACTGAACTCGTCATTTTCCCGCCCATGGATGGTGGGGCTCATCACCATCCAGACAAGCCATTTCATTCAATCAATCCCAATGGAGATTTACCATGCAAATTAGAACCCCGATTATCGCCATCATCACGGCCGTTGCCCTGCTCACAGCCACTGGTTGTGCAGTCACTCGTGGCCAGGAAACCGTCGGAGCGTATATCGACGACGCGGGTATCACCACGCTCGTCAAATCACGTTTTGCTGAAAACAAACAAGTCGATGCTGTGGCAATCAGTGTAGAGACATTGAATGGTGTCGTGATGCTGTCAGGCTTTGCCAAGAATGCAACTGAAAAAGCTACCGCGGAGAACATTGCACGCGGCGTAAACGGCGTGAAGATGGTCAAAAACGAAATCACGATCCGTCCATAAATTGGCCTACTGCTACAGCAGAGCATTTTTCTAATTCACACTCAAGGAGATTCACATGAACTGGGACCGCATTCAAGGTAACTGGAAACAAGTCACTGGACAGGCGAAAGAGCAATGGGGCAAGCTGACGGATGATGACCTCGACGTTATCGCCGGTCGCCGAGACCAGCTTGCTGGAAAAATCCAGGAACGCTATGGCGTGGCTAAGGACGAAGCTGAAAAACAATTGGCCGAGTGGGAACGCAAAGCTACAGACTCTTGGTTTACCAAAGACAAGGACGTCGTTTGATTCACTGCTAACAACAGGTGTCATTCAAGAGCCCCTGCTTCGCTTGCGAAGCAGGGGCTCTTTTCATGCGAAGTGGAATAATGCGCCTGCAACATTCGCATTAAACAGATCACGTGATAAGTCATCTTATGAAATTTGCAACCTGGAACATCAACTCACTCACTGTACGTCTGCCTCAAGTTTTGGACTGGCTAGCCCACAATCCTGTGGATGTATTGGCGTTACAGGAACTCAAGTTGACTGATGACAAGTTTCCTGCAGAGGTGTTCATGCAGGCCGGCTATTCGGCCGTGTGCTTCGGTCAGAAAACATACAACGGTGTCGCATTGTTGTCGCGCGCACCCGCCTCGGACGTGGTCAGGAACATTCCGGGGTTTTCCGATGACATGTCCAGAGTGATCAGTGGTACGTTCCCCCTGCCGGGACCGAGTCATCAAACTGTTCGGGTGATTGGTGGCTATTTTCCGAATGGTCAGGAACCTGGTAGTGACAAGTTCGAATACAAAATGAGTTGGTTGAAGGGATTACGCGACTGGGTTCAAAGCGAGTTGCTTATCCATCCCAATCTGATTTTGATGGGAGACTACAACATCACATTTGATGATGCTGACGTATGGGACCCCGTGACACTTAGAGACACCATTCACTGCACCGAGGAAGAGCGTTACCATCTGCGTGCGCTGATTGCTTTGGGTTTGCACGACTCCTTCAGGCTATTTGAACAACCTGAAAAGAGCTACAGCTGGTGGGACTATCGGGACTTAGGCTTTCGCCGCAACCGGGGACTGCGAATCGACCACATCCTGATTAGTCAGGCGTTAAAACCACTGGCGCAATCCTGCAAGATTGACAAGACCCCAAGAAAAAACGAACGCCCCAGCGACCACGCACCAGTGGTGTTGACACTCGACTACTCCAGGCCCAACTCCTGAATCTTGCGGGTAATGGTGTTACGACCAATTCCCAGTTTTTGAGCTGCCTCAATACGACGACCTCGGGTGTTTTGCAGTGCTGCATGGATCAGCCTGGACTCAAAGCGCCGGGTAAGCTCATCCCAAACATCCTGACGGCCACTGACCAACAATTCGAGAGCTTCAGCTTCGAGGTCATGTTCCCACCCCAAGCCATTTAGTCCCAAATCAGCCACAGGCAAACCGGTATCGGCTGGCACAGTCACCGCCGTAACCTTTTGAACATTCACTTGACCACTGTGGCTGGCGGGTGGAGAAACGACAGAAGCCAAACTGGCAGAAGGTACCGACGCGCTGGCCGAGTCCTCGGATGCGGCCAGCACTTCGGGTGGCAGGTCTTTGGGTTCGATCACCTGGGCTGGAGCCATCACGGTGAGCCAGTGACAAATGTTCTCCAGTTGACGCACATTACCCGGGAAAGAGAAGGTGCTCAATCGCGCCAATGCGGCATCGGAAATGCGCTTGGGCTCAATACCAAGTTGTAGTGCGCTCACACCCAGGAAATGACGAGTCAGCATGGCAATGTCTTCCCGACGTTCACGCAAGGCTGGCAAGCGCAACCGGATCACATTAAGCCGATGAAACAAGTCTTCTCGGAAAGCGCCCTCTCGGACACGCTGCTCCAGATCTTGGTGTGTAGCCGCAATCACGCGCACATTGGTTTTGACCGCTGAATGACCGCCCACGCGATAAAAATGCCCGTCACTCAGCACACGCAGAAGACGTGTCTGCAAGTCAAAAGGCATGTCACCTATTTCGTCGAGAAACAGCGTGCCACCATCTGCCTGCTCGAACCGCCCGCGCCGCATGGTCTGCGCGCCTGTGAAAGCGCCCCGTTCGTGCCCAAACAGTTCTGATTCCAACAAATCTTTGGGGATAGCAGCCGTGTTAATAGCCACAAACGGGCCGTTGTTGCCAGCATCACCTCGTGGCGAATGTTTGTGCAAAGCGCGGGCAACCAGCTCTTTGCCAGAACCTGACTCGCCCGTAATCATCACGGTCACATTACTCTGACTCAGGCGTCCAATGGCGCGAAATACGTCCTGCATGGCGGGCGCCTGGCCGAGCATCTCCGGGGCAGCCGCAGTGCGTTCTTGCGCCACATCTTCACGCAAGCTCTCTTCAACGGCACGACGAATAAGCGCGACCGCTTTCGGCAGATCGAACGGCTTGGGCAAATACTCAAACGCGCCGCCTTGAAATGCAGAGACTGCACTATCCAGATCAGAAAATGCCGTCATGATGATCACCGGCAAACCAGGGTGTTTGGCCTTGACCTTATCGAGCAACTCCAACCCTGAGCCGCCAGGCATGCGGATATCGCTCACCATGATTTGAGGACCTTCATCGTCTGACGAAGAATCCAGCGCGTTCAATACGTCACGTGGGTTTGTGAAACTGCGGGTGGGAAGATTTTCACGCAGTAGCGCCTTCTCCAGAACGAAGCGTATGGACTGGTCATCATCTACGATCCAAATCGGCTTCATATCTTTTGGGTATCCCTGGTCTTGCTGCCGTGATCCTCTCAAGGCAGCGGTATCAATAATTTGAAATCCGTACGTCCCGGCACACTCTCACACTCAATCAAACCATGATGCTGTTGCACAAAAGTCTGAGCCAGTGTCAGACCCAATCCTGAACCGCCCTCTCTGCCCGACACCAGCGGATAAAAAATGCGATCCTTGATTGACTCAGGTATACCCGGTCCGTTGTCAATGACATGCAATTCCAGTGCCAACCGGTAGCGCTGTTTACCAAATGTCACTTGTCGCGCTACACGAGTGGAGAAAGTAAGACACGCATCGCCTGCCGCAATGCGTTCCACGAGAGCCTGGCAAGCGTTGTGTGCAATATTGAGTACCGATTGAATAAGCTGTTCGCGATCGCCCCTGAATTCTGGAATAGACGTGTCGTAATCACGCACTACCTGCAGCCCTTTTGGAAACTCGGCCAATATGAGCGACCGCACGCGCTCGCACACTTCGTGAATATTGACGTCACCGACCAGATGCGGTCTTCGATGGGGAGCCAACAGGCGATCCACCAGCGTTTGCAATCGATCGGCCTCGTGAATAATTACTTGCGTGTATTCCTTCAATCCTCTGGACTCAATCTCCATCTCCAGCAACTGCGCGGCACCTCGAATGCCGCCCAGCGGGTTTTTGATTTCGTGCGCAAGGTTACGAATCAACTCCTTGTTCGCTTGCGCCTGATCGGCAAGACGCTCCTCACGGTCCTGACGGGTTTGTTGCTCCAGTGGCAGCAATTCGACGATGATTTGCCCAGGTGACTCCGTTTGCGTCACGATAACGTGCACTGGCACCGGCTCATGGTTCAGGCGCTTGAGCCAGGCGTCATACCGCAAGGCGGCAAATTCATTGCCACCAGCTCCTTCGAGCGCACTCATCAACAAATGAGGCTCCGTGAAACTGTCCGGGAAATGTGAGCCCTCTATCGTCCGCCGCGATGTTCCGAGCGCGTCTTCGAGGGCCGCATTGGCAAACAGCACCGAGCCGTCATTACTGACGACCGCGACCAATGTGGCCAGAAGGTCAAACGACTGGAAACGCGGAAAAGATGAGGTGACGGCCGAAACCGATCTAGCAGACTTGTTCAAGCCGCCTATTTTGACGCAGGAAGACGTCCCAGTTCGCGCCGGATGCCAGCAATATCACTTTCATTGCGTGACAGGCTGGCTTTCAGTTCGGTGACGCGATCCAGGTATTTCTGGTGATTGCGGGCTTCGCCCCCCTGCTTTTCGGGCTCGCCATTGTTGTACTCGCGCACAAGCTCTACCTGGCGAGCCTCTGCCTTCTTGAGCTCAGACTCCAGAATCTGGCGGGCATCTGAATCACGCGACTTCTGGTCACCCGAGTCAATGCGTGGGGTGGATGATGGCGTCGCGGTAGCCACGCGCACTGGCGCATTGGCACTCGCATTGGGCCGGGTGCCCTGTATGACAGTGACGTTGGAACCTTCCAGCAACTTGCAACCCGACTTCTCCGAAGTGGGCTTGGTGTTGGTGTATTCGTTACCGCAGCGGTAAATCGGCTCCTGCGAGAAACTGCTGGCTGCAAAAAAAACAGCGAATAAGGGAAGAGTTAAAGCGTATTTCATGAAAGCTCCACGCATCAAAACAATGCACGGTTACCGTACAAGTATGCGCCAAACAGCCACATTATCAAACTTTGTGGAATCCCCACAATGAAAAAGGACGGCCAAAGCCGTCCTTTTCTTGCAACACGCTGTATTGAATTACAGCGAGTAGTACATGTCGAACTCCACCGGGTGGGTCGCCATGCGGAAGCGGGTGACTTCCTGCATTTTCAGATCGATGTAAGCGTCGATGTAAGAATCGGTGAACACGCCGCCTTTGGTCAGGAAGGCACGGTCTTTGTCCAGATATTCCAGCGCCTGATCCAGGCTGTGGCAGACGGTCGGGATCAACTTGTCTTCCTCTGGAGGCAGATGGTACAGATCCTTGCTGGCGGCTTCACCGGGGTGAATCTTGTTTTCCACGCCGTCGAGACCCGCCATCAGCAGGGCCGAGAAACCCAGGTAAGGGTTCATCAGTGGATCAGGGAAGCGGGCTTCAACGCGACGACCTTTGGGGTTGGCGACGAACGGAATACGGATCGAAGCGGAGCGGTTCTTGGCCGAGTAGGCCAATTTCACCGGTGCTTCAAAGCCGGGTACCAGACGCTTGTAGCTATTGGTGCCAGGATTGGTGATGGCGTTCAGGGCACGGGCGTGCTTGATGACACCACCAATGTAGTACAGGGCGAAATCAGACAAACCGGCATAGCCGTCACCAGCAAACAGGTTCTTGCCGTCTTTCCACACTGACTGGTGCACGTGCATACCGGAGCCATTGTCACCAACGATGGGCTTTGGCATGAAGGTGGCAGTTTTGCCGTAGGCATGCGCCACGTTTTGGATCACGTACTTTTGCAGCTGAACCCAGTCGGCGCGCTGAACTAGCGTACTGAACTTGGTGCCGAGCTCCATCTGGCCGGCATTCGCCACTTCATGGTGATGCACTTCGACGGGAATGCCCAGAGCTTCGAGTACCAAACACATTTCCGAGCGCATGTCCTGGAAGCTGTCGACTGGCGGCACCGGGAAATAACCACCCTTGACGGCCGGACGGTGACCCGTATTACCGTGTTCGTATTCTTTGCCGGTGTTCCAAGCGGCTTCTTCGGAGTCAATCTTAGAGAAGCAACCCGACATGTCGTTGCCCCAACGCACGCTGTCAAACACGAAAAATTCTGGCTCGGGACCGAAGTAGGCGGTATCACCGAAGCCGGATGCACGCATATAGGCTTCGGCCCGTTTGGCGAGTGAACGGGGGTCGCGCTCGTAGGCCTTACCGTCCGATGGATCAACTACGTCGCAAGTCAGGATCATCGTTGCTTCTTCGAAGAACGGGTCGATGTTGGCGGTGTTGGGGTCAGGCATCAGCTGCATGTCGGAAGCTTCAATACCCTTCCAGCCAGCAATAGATGAACCGTCAAACGCATGGCCCGACGTGAACTTGTCTTCGTCAAAATGGGACACGGGCACAGTGACGTGCTGCTCTTTGCCACGGGTATCGGTGAAGCGGAAGTCAACAAATTTGACTTCGTTCTCTTTCACCATCTTCATCACGTCTGCGACGGTCTTGGCCATCAAATACTCCTGTTGGGACTGGTTGTAAAAAGATTGTTATCCGGGAATGCAGTTTCTGTGCCAATCTGGCCGGACCGCCACAATGAGGCAAGGCCGTATTTTGCCCTGACTTCCCGGCTGATTTTCCGACCGCACGCGAACTATCAGTGCATCAGGACCTGTCAGCGATCATCATACGCATGATTTTGGTGCCCATTCCGAAACGCACCATTTTGGGTTGAACATCTAACGCACCAATTCGGGGCCTAATTTCGCATCGAACCGTCGCAGGCCCGCCAACAAGGTTGGATAAGCCTGCCCAACTAACTCTGGCGCACCTTTGACACCCAGCTCGATATGACGGCCATATTCCGGATGATCCACGCTCGGCAGGCTAAACACTTTCACGCCCACATACTCGCGCTCAATGTCCTCCATCAGCGGCGTGAGTGTCGCCTCCATCGCACCAAAAACGATGACAGACTGCTCTACCCAGGCACCTTTCTGAAACAAAGGTTGATACCAGGTGTCCAGCACCCACTCCATCATGGGCCAAGCCATGACCGGGAAGCCAGGCACGAAATGAACGGCCCCACTTTCGCGCCCCAGGCAGGAAAACCCGGCAATCTTGTTGTACGGGTTGGGAATAATCTGCGCGCCCACAGGGAAAACGCCCATGTTCAGCCGATGAACGTTGTCCGGACGATCGGGCTCATATGTCGTCCCCTGCTCCCGCGCCACGTCCTGCATGCGTTCGCGAATCAGCGCCTCAGCTTGCGGATGCAGCACCAGCTCTGCACCCAATGCCTTGGCTGCACACTGGCGGGTGTGATCGTCCGGCGTGGCACCAATGCCGCCGCATGAAAACACCACGTCTCCTGAAGCAAAGGCGCGCTCCAGCGTGGCGGTGATGCGGTCTCGCGAATCGCCGACGTAGTCGGCGTAGTCCAGTTGCAAGCCACGTGCAATCAGCAGTTCAATGAGTTTGGGCATGTGCTTGTCAGCACGTTTGCCCGAGAGAATTTCGTCGCCGACGATGATCAGCCCGAAACGGGGCGAGGGAACCTGAGAAGACTCAGGGGACGAAGGTGTCGTTGAAGGTGGAATCATCCGGCAATGGTAGCGGTTTGCCCGGCGCAACGGGCGGTGTTACCTGAGTAGCCGACTCTGCCCGCAAGGCTTGCAATGCCGCCAGGCAGTAATGCGAAAACCACAGTGATGAAAACGCAAACACCAGCGTGTAAATCCAGATCGCAAGCGGAACCAGAACCACAAAAGCGGCCGCAAACAACGCACCAGAAGCCCACACCAGGCTCGGTGCGGCACCCAGATAGCCTGTCATCACGCCCATGCCAAACAGCCAGCCCCGATGCCTGCGAATCAGTTCGCGGCGCTCCTCCTTGCTGGCGTGTTCCGCCAGCGCGTCGAAAGTCATCACCCGATAGGTCAACCAGCCCCAGATCAGGGGCGGCAGAATCAGGATCAGGGGCGGCACAAGCCACAGCGGCACCGACACCACCAGTGCAATTATGGCGAGCAGCGTGGATCCGAGCGACCAGAACACACCCAACACAAGGGAGCCGCCGCGTTTGCGCTCCAGTGCGGGAAACCGCCGCTCAGCCACCAGCGATAGCAGCGCCGGAGTCATCATCACAGCCACCACCAACAGGGATATCACCACAATGATGGGTGTTACCAGAAAAATGACAACCAGCGGCGCCAACACGGTTTTGAGACTGCCCAGACCGATGCCCTGAAGCCAGCCCCAGACATTATTCAAAATGGCCGAGCCCTCCAGCGCGGTGCGCACCCAGTCAATCGCAGGTTCCCAGTAGAAATACCCTACGCCAAGGGCCAACGCCACCATCAGGATCAACGGCAAAAAGGACAGCGCGATTACTCGGGGGCGCAGGCAATACGCCACGGCACGCCAGAAAGAGTCAAGAAACAGGTTCATGCAACAAGCATACAGTGCAACAGGTTTATCTAGGCGCCGCCGCAATCCGGTCCTTGTAGTCCGGGTGGGAGCGCAGGGTCTCAAAGCAAAAGCCTTTTTCCTTCAGGCCCATGATCAGTGGTTCCAGCACGGCAGGTGCCCAGGGGTCTTTGCGAGACCAGCTACCCAAATGTGCCTGTAATACGTCACCGGGTTTGATGTCCTTCAGGGCTTTTTTCAGCAACAAGTCGTTGCTGAATTTTTCGCTGGGCAGTTCATCACCCAAAGCCCCCGCAGGCGACCAGCCGACATGCTCGAACCCACAGCTACGGGCCACATTCAGCAGTCGGGGCGACGTCTTGCCCGTGGGTGCCCGGAACAGCGGCAGCGGCTTTTTGCCAGTGTGATCTTGCAGACGCTCGGCGGCGTAGGCAATCTGCTCGCAATATTTTTTGGCGTCCCAGGTGAATTCGCGGCCTTCCAGAGCACCGGACGTTGGTTGAACGCGAAAACGCGGTTCAACGCCCGGAACATCGCCACGCCAGATCACACGGTCATACGTGAGTGAAGCCAGCTCATGCCCCTCAGCGGCGCGCGCTTTCCACCAGGGTGCCCAGTGGTTGCCCAAGCTGCCGTCGCCCACCCGGGTGCGCTCGTTGGCAGCGAAAAAGGTCACTTTGACCTTTTGGCGGTTCAGCACCTCAGCCACCAATGGCGCAGCATCCATGTTACCTGTCTCCATCGTCAAATATAGTGGGGTTTCACATGATTTTTGGGCTGCAGCCACCGTCGAATATGCGCAAGTAGCTATTAATAGAATAGCGCCCAGCATTCGCAGAAAAATGCCGGAACCCGGGCGGATGGAGTCCTGCTGATATGTCATGGCCGTAGTGTAGCCACGGAGTGCGGATCCTTTAACCTGCTGGCTATGGCGTTGATTGACATTAGTGGCGTGCAAGTGGAAGTGGTGGAGATGGGGCCGTCGGTGGTCCACTCAGGCTCTACCGGTATTTGCCCCGGTCCCATGGTCTTCCTGCACGAAGGTCTGGGCTCGGTCGCCATGTGGCGGGACCGGCCGGCTGATGTCTGCAATGCCACCGGGCGCGCGGGTTGGGTGTAATCCCGCCAGGGTTACGGACGATCCTCCCCCCACTACCAGCAAACTGCCGCCCGACTACCTGCATCGCGAGGTCTGGGACCTGTTGCCCGCTTTGCTGCCGCATCTGGGCGCACGGGGCCCATGCTGCTGGGCCACTCCGACGGGGCAAGCATCGCGCTGCTGTACGCCAGCCGTCTCCCCGTGGCAGCATGCATCGTTCTGGCGCCACATGTGATGGTGGAAGATGTGTCGATTAAGTCCATCAATCAGGCACAGATCACCTGCTTTCTGGCGGCAGTCAATAAAGCGGCCTTTGTCACCCCGAAATACTGGCCAGATCGGATTCATTCAACCAGCGCCATTGACCCGGTGACAGATCATCCGGCAACCGCAAACCGCCAATTTGCGAGCGGTGCAGGCCTTCAACGCGGTTGCTGACCGCTGCCACCATGCGTTTGACCTGGTGGTACTTGCCTTCTGTCAGCGTCAACCGGAGGTGATGGCTGTCTACCGCTTCGCAGGCGGCCGCACGCACGGGTTTCGGGTCGTCATCCAGCACTACGCCTTCCAGCAGTTTTTTCACCTGGCGGTCGTCCAGCTGGTGTTTGGTAGTGACTTCATAGACTTTGGGAACGTGGTGCCGCGGTGAGCTCATACGGTGGATGAACTTGCCGTCATCGGTCAGCAGCAGCAGCCCCGTGGTGTCCTGATCCAGCCGCCCAACCGCCTGAACGCCCTGTACCGCCCCTTTTTGCGGCCGCAGTCGCAAAGGTGACGGCAGCAAGGTGTAGATGCTGGGGTAGGTGGAAGGTTTTTGCGAACATTCGGTCGCGGTGGGCTTGTTCAGCATCAGATAGGCTTTTTCCTGATACGGCCAGTCCACCCCTTGCACCCGAAACCGCAGGCCTTCCGCTACAAATTCAGTAGCTGCCTGCGCACATTCAACGAGGGCTGGAGGCATATTTTGATCATAAATTTGAACAAAACCCTGCTGGATCAAGCCGGCACAAACCCGGCGGGTTCCGAACCCCTGGGAAAACAAAATGTCTTGCAATTGCATCACTTGAGTATCGCAAAACAGCCGAAACGGGTCTTAATGTGTGCAAAAGTTCTGCCAAAGGGCATTAACTCACAACCCCATGTGCCGCGAAAGGTGTAAATCTAGTTACACTTTTTCCATATGTTGGGGATACCACACATGGATAGAAACTCATTATGGTTCTGGATCGGGTTGGCGCTACTCGCGGGCTTGGCCGTGGGCGTCCTCGTTCACGCCTGGTGGGTGAGGCGCCAGGCAAGTGCCAAGCGGCGCATCCCCCGTCAATGGCCGTTAACCGTGCGCTCACTGGTGAACAGCAAGGAACGCCGCGTCTGGCGCTGGTTGGTTCGCGCATTTCTCGATCACCACGTGATGGTGAAAATGCCAGTCACCCGTTTCACCATGCCCACCCAGAAAGATCAGGGCCAGCACTGGTTTCAACTGCTGAGTGGTGTGTACTGCACCTTCACCATCTGCACCGCTGAAGGTGTGGTGATTGGGTGTGTGGACGTGCCGGGACCCTTGGGCCTATCACTCAGCAACCAGACACTTAAACACACCTTGCTGACGCAGAGCCGGATTGGCTACTGGGTGGTGGACCCGGACCACATGCCCAGCGTATCCGAGATCCGCAGTGGTTTCATTGCCGACAAGGATGCACTGGCCGCCGAGCGTGAACGTGAGCGTTATGACTCTCAATTCGACGCCAGCCGGGCGAACCTGCAAGCCACGGTGACGCGTCGCCGCATTAAAAAGCCCGTTTTGTCGAACCCCGGTGATTCGGCCTTTGGTAATGACTCGAACTTTGGTCCTGACTCCCGACCCGGGGACTCTGGCTGGCAACACGACTCGTTCTCTGCCCCGCTGGACAGCCGGGTGGCAGGGTTACGTTAGAA
>JAKQJK010000067.1 GCA_029561195.1 Pseudomonadota bacterium | reverse complement strand
CGCTGGACGCCATGTTGAGCTTGCCGGGGTTGGCGCGGGCAAACTTAATGAAGTCCGGCACAGTGTTGATGCCCAGCCGGGCCGCGGTTTCGGTGTTCATCACCATCACGTTGGGCACGCCCGCCACGAGGGTAATGGGGGAAAAATCTTTCTGCGGGTCATACGGCATCTTGCTGTAAAGCGACTTATTGATGGCGTGGGTGCCGACGGTGCCCATCAGCAGCGTATAGCCGTCCGCCGGTGATTTGGCGACGATGTCAGAGCCCACATTGCCACCCGCACCGGCACGGTTTTCCACTACGAAGGTCTGGCCAAACGCCTTGGACAACTCAGGCGCGACCGCGCGGGCCAGAATATCTGTGGTGCCGCCGGGCGCAAACGGCACCACGATCTTGACCGGTTTTGTGGGCCAGGCTGTGGTTTGGGCGAACACCGGATTTGCTACAAATATAATAGCTGTATGCGCAATCGCGATGAGGGCTAGGCGCCTATTTGATTGGGATTTTGAGGTCATTTTGTCTACTTCTGGTGTTCTGTTGGATAGCACGGATGACTGATGATGCCACCGTTGACAAAGCTCTCGAGTCACCTAAGTGCTGCCCGTCAAGGCATCAGGATGCCACCGTCGATCACCAGATTGGCGCCGTGCGTGAAACTGGCCTGCGCAGACAGCAGGTAAACGATGCCAGACGCAATTTCTTCGGCGCGGCCAATGCGTTGTTGGGCTGCCAGATTCTCGATGCGCTGGCGGTGTGCGGGGTTGGACAGCGGCTTGGCAATCATGGGCGTCTCTGTGGCACCAGGCGACACGGTGTTGACCCGGATGCCCTGCGCAGCGAGCACACGCGCCGCGTTTTTTGCTAGTGCAATCACCCCACCCTTGCTGGACGCATAAGCCGCGGTGCCCGACAGGCCGCCGCCGCGCAAACCGGCAATGCTGGCCACGGCGCAGATGGTGGCTCCGGGCTTCATAACTTTAGCGGCTTCACGCATGCACAGCCAGGTGCCGACAACGTTTACATCATGGATGCGGCGAAACTGCTCGACCGAAATATCCATGAAGGGCGTGGTGTCCACCACCCCCGCGCTGGTGACCAAAGCATCCAGCGAGCCCAGAAACTCATGGGCATGGTGAAAGGCAGCAACCACCTGCGCCTCTTCGGCCACGTCACAAAGCAGGCCGTCGTGCCGCGTGCCGGGGTATTCCAGCTCTGCCTGCATCGCCACGCGTTGCGCGCCGTCGGTATTCAAATCCAGACCGACCGTGTGGTAACCCGCTGCCGCCAGTGCCAGCACAGTGGCTGCGCCGATGCCACTGGCGGAACCGGTGACGATGCAGGCGCGTGGGGGAGTGTTCATAGCTTGAGTCTAGATAAGACAAAAAAGCCGCCAGGCAATCACCAGGCGGCTTTTCTGATGGCTTGCTAAAAGGCTCAGTCAGCAAACTGCTTCGCTGCCTCGATGACGGGTTTAAGTTTGGCAATCTCACCAGCCACAAAAGCCTTGTGAGCAGCAGGCTCCATGCGGTTATCGGAAACCACCACGGCACCCAGATCATCCTGCTTCTTCAGGAAGTCGGCGTCCTTAAGGGCGAGTTTGAGGGCGTCGTTCACTTTTTTCAGTACAGCAGGGGGCGTACCTTTGGGTGCATACAGCCCGTGCCAGATGGTCAAATCAAAACCCTTCAGACCCATTTCCTGCAGCGTTGGGTAGTCTTTGAGCAGCTTGTGCTTGGACAACGGCTTGGCGGTCGTGACCGCGAAGGCCTTCACACGGCCAGAAGCGATCTGCTGCGTGGTGTTGGTGGTCTGGTCACACATCAGGTCGACCTGACCACCCAATAGCGCGTTCATGGCCGGAGCCGTGCCACCGTAGGGGATGGTGGTCATGGCTTCGCTGGCCTTGATGGCCGACTGCCACATCAGGCCACACAAATGAGAGGCTGAACCCAGACCGGCGTGGGCGATGTTCAGCTTGCCGGCGTTGGCACGAATGTAGCTTTCAAAGTCACGGTAGGTGTTGGCAGGCAACTGAGGCTTGCCAATCAACGTCATCGGCACTTCATTTACCAGACCCAGGAATTCAAAGTCTTCCAGCGGTTTGTATTGGATCTTTTTGTACAGGGCTGGGGTTGCGGCCATGCCGATATGAAACAGCAGCAGGGTATGGCCGTCCGGAGCAGCGCGCGCTACTTTGGTCGCGCCAATGGTTCCGCCTGCACCCGCTGTGTTTTCGACCACGAAGTTGGCACCGCCACCCATGGTTTTGCGCATGGTTTCGCCCAGCTGGCGAGCCACAAGATCGGTTGGACCGCCTGCTGCAAAGGGCACCACGATGGTGATGGGCTTGGAGCCGGGGTAGTCCTGCGCTTGCGCAAACAGGGAAACTGCCGCAGCGGCAATAACAAGTAGTCGTTTCATATCAATCACTCCAAAAAAAGGATGTTGACAGTCTAAAGCTACAAATTCAACTTTCCATCGCGGAAACTACTTAGCGGGAAACCCCCTACAAATCCCTGTCAACGTTATTTGTAGCTGCGCGCGTCTTCAATCACTTTGCCGTCGTTGGGCAGGCTGCCCGGCACCACAAGCTCCACGTCGCCCCGCAGCTTGGTGACGTCGCGGATGGCCTCGCCAATTTTGACGGCCAGCGCGTCAGGGCCGCTACAGGAGGTTTCAACCTTCAGCGTCATGGCATCGTTAGCCATTTCACCGGTAACGACCAGACGCGCCTTCGTGATTTCCGGGAAGCGTTTGGCGATGGTATCCACCTGACCAGGGTGCACAAACATGCCCCTGATTTTGGTGGTCTGGTCCGCCCGGCCCATCCAGCCCTTGATGCGGGTGTTAGTCCGGCCAGTGGGGCAGGTGCCTGACAACACTGCCGACAAGTCGCCCGTGCCAAAGCGGATCAACGGGTAGTCAGGGTTAAGGCTGGTTACCACCAGCTCACCCACTTCGCCCCCGGGCACGGGGTCACCGGTGCCAGGACGGACGATTTCAACAATCACACCTTCGTCGAGCACCAGGCCTTCGCGTGCAGCCGTTTCATAGGCAATCAAACCCAGATCAGCCGTGGCGTAGCACTGATAGGCGTGAACACCGTGCGCGGTGAACCAGTCGCGAAGGGAAGGCGGAAAGGCCTCGCCACCCATCATGGCTTTTTTCACGCTGGGCAACGCTACACCCATGTCAGCCGCTTTTTCAAGAATGATTTTCAGGAAGCTGGGGGTACCGATGTAGCCCGCGGGCCGCAATTCGGCGATGGCCTGCACCTGTTGTTCGGTTTGACCGGTACCGCCCGCAAATACCGTGCAGCCCAACGCATGGGCGCCGGTCTCCATCATCGAACCGGCAGGCACAAAGTGGTAACTGAAACAGTTGTGGATCAAATCCCCGGGCCGGAAGCCCGCCGCAAAGATCGCCCGCGCCATGCGCCAGTAATCCTTGCCCACGCCTTCAGGCTCATAAATAGGACCGGGGCTGGCAAACACGCGAGGCATGGCGGCGCCAAAGCCCATGGTGCTGAAGCCGCCAAATACGTTGCTGGCAACTTGGGCTCGGGCTTGCTGCTGACGCTCCAGCAAATCGTGCTTGCGGGTAACCGGCAGGCGAGCCAGCGCGGCGCGATCCCGCACGCTGGTGGCATCCACCCCCTGCAAAATGCTGGCAAACGCCGTGGAGCGGGCCTGCGCATGGGCCACCTGGCTTGGCAATGCGGCCATCAACGTGGCTTCGCGGGTTTGGGGAGAGCGGGCCTCCAATGAATCGAAAAAATCACTCACAAACGCGTCCTCATTGTTGCAGCGGCCACACACAGTGGGCAAGCCAGGGGGTGATCCAGTTCATGCCAGCCAGCGCTTGCGCCGCTTGTAGCTCTTCACGTCCTTGAAGCTCTTGCGCTCACCACCTCCAACGCCGAGGTAAAACTCCTTGACGTCTTCGTTGTTGCGCAAGTCAGCTGCCACGCCATCCATCACCACACGGCCACTTTCCATGATGTAGCCGTAGTCGGAATACTGCAGCGCCATATTGGTGTTTTGCTCGGCCAGCAGGAAGGTCACTTTTTCCTTGTCGTTCAGGTCTTTGACGATGTTGAACACCTCTTCAACGATCTGCGGAGCCAGCCCCATGCTGGGCTCGTCCAGCAGCACCATGCTGGGGTTGGCCATCAGCGCACGCCCAATCGCGCACATCTGCTGCTCGCCGCCCGAGGTGTAGGCAGCTTGACTGGCGCGGCGTGTTTTGAGGCGAGGGAAATAGTTGTAGACCTTCTCCAAATTGCGTGCAATCTCGGCCTTGTCTTTACGGGTGTACGAACCCGTCATCAGGTTTTCTTCAATTGTGAGGTGGGCAAAACAATGCCGCCCCTCCATCACCTGCACCACGCCTCGCTGGACCAGATCGGCGGGAGACAGATTTTCGATGCGCTCACCTCGCAGCTCGATGCTGCCCTTGGTAACTTCGCCTCGCTCACCCCGCAGCAGGTTGGAAATAGCGCGCAGTGTGGTAGTTTTGCCTGCACCATTGCCGCCCAGAATTGCCACAATCTTGCCCTGCGGCACTTGTAGCGAGACGCCCTTGAGCACCAGAATAACGTGGTTATAAATAACCTCGATGCCGTTTACGTTGAGAACGATGTTGTTGGGTTCCATGGTTTTACCTTTTGACCAATCGGCAAGGCTGTGCGTAGTTTGAAGTCGCGCAGCCTTGACGATTGGTGGCTCGAAATGAGCCACCAAATCGATCAGTTCACATCAAGATTGGCAATCAGCCGGCGTACGTGGTGTGAGTTTCTTGTCCGCAGCGTACTTGGCTGCAGTGGACTTTACGAGAGGTTTAAGGATTTGCTCGTCAGCTTGAAGCCAGTCGGAGCTGAATGCCCACTGCTTGCCATCCCACGTGTGAACGCGGGCCCAGTTAGCACCCATGTGGTCAGCACAGGAAGTGCTGATCGGTCGCATAACGCCAGCAAATCCAAGCGCATCCAGCTTCTTCTGGTCCAGTGCGAGGTTTTCATAGCCCCAGCGGGCCTGTTCGCCGCTCATCCACTTGCCCTTGCCAAAACGCTCCTGCGCGCGCTTGACGCCTTCTACAGCAAGCATTGCACTCATGGCACCACGCATGTACAACACTTGGCCTACCTCTTCTTTCGGACCGGTACCCTGGTTTTTGGCGTGCACCTCCTTCAGAATGTCTTTAACCACTTTGGAGTTGGGTTCAGCACCGTGCTGCATGGTCACCGCGTTGTAGCCCTTGGCACCTTCTCCGACGTCCTTGACATCAGGCTCGGCACCTGACCACCATACGCCGTACATCTTGTCACGCGGGTATCCCGTGGCTTGCGCTTCTTTCAGGGCGGTGGAATTCATCACACCCCAGCCCCACAGCAGCACGTAGTCAGGCTTGGCCTGACGAACTTGCAGCCAGGTGGCTTTTTGCTCTACGCCCGGCGCTGTCACCGGCAGCAGTTGCAGATTGAATCCATGCATGGCAGCACGTTCCTGCAGCAAGGGAATTGGCTCTTTTCCATACGGGCTGTCGTGATAGACCAGAGCGATTTTCTTGCCCTTCAGTTTGTCCAGACCACCTTCTTTTTTCCCGATGTTCTGAATCAACGCATCAGCTGCAAGCCAATACGTGCCCGCAAGCGGGAAATTCCATTTAAAGACGGTGCCGTCCTGGCTTTCACTGCGGCCATAGCCGGCAGTGATCAAGGGGATCTTGTCACCTGGGGCTTTTTCGGTAAGCGCGAAGGTAATGCCAGTTGATAGCGGCTGGAACACCGTGGCGCCACCATTTTTGCCTTTCAGGCGCTCATAACACTCAACTCCGCGGGCCGTGTCATACCCAGTTTCACACTCTTCATAAATAATCTTTACACCATTGATGCCGCCACGCGCATTGACCAGTTTGAGATAGTCGGAATAGCCGTTCGCCCAAGGCACCCCGTTGGGCGCGTATGGGCCCGTGCGATAGGGCAAGCCTGGAAAGAACTGCTCCTTGGCTTGTGCAAATGCCGTGATTCCCACGGCGGCCAAGCAGGTAGCTAGAGCAAGGTTGCGTAGTTTCATAACGTCGTCTCCTGGTTGTAAGGCACGGTTCTGTGCCGGGTTGCTTGAATGAATCTGCTTTCAATCAATGAGGGAACGGCCACAGGCGTAGCTTCTGCTTGCCTATTGACCACAATTTGGCGAGCCCATGGGGTTCCACGATCAGGAACCACACAATCAGCGCGCCAAAAACCATAAGCTCTGCGTGCGAGATGCCCGCGGTAGATATTTCCAGTCCTATGGCGGAGCCGAGAACTGGCAATAGCTGATTCAGCGCAATGGGAAGAACCACGATGAAAGCAGCGCCAAAAAAGCTGCCCATGATGGAACCCATGCCTCCAATGATCACCATGAATAACATCTTGAATGACTGATCAACCGAGAAAGCCGCGGGCTCCCACGCACCCAGGTACACAAAACCCCACAACGCGCCCGCGACGCCGATGATGAAAGAACTAACGGCAAATGCACTGAGTTTGGCGTACATAGGGCGGATGCCGATCACTGATGCGGCGACATCCATGTCGCGAATAGCCATCCACTCACGACCAATAGCGCTACGAACCAGATTTTTGGCGAGCAGGCCGATGACCATGAGAATGCCAAGACAAAGCAGGTACTTGGAGACCGGGCTCTCGATCTCAAACCCAAACACCTGCAGGTTGGATACTGACACTGAGCCGGAGGGCGAGTCATTGGTAAACCATTTGATGCGCAGAAACATCCAGTCGCTGAAGAACTGTGCCGCCAGCGTCGCCACTGCCAGATACAGGCCCTTGACGCGCAGACTGGGCAGACCAAACAGGATGCCAAAGAAGGTGGAACACACTCCGCCCAATATCAGTGCAGGAATCAGTGGCATATTGGGAACGCGAACGAAGAAGTTGTAGGCACCATACGCGCCCACGGCCATAAAGGCGCCCGAGCCCAGCGAAATCTGGCCGCAGTACCCCACCAGAATATTGACACCCACCGCAGCCAGCGAAAAGATCAGAAAAGGAATAAGGATGGCGCGAAACAGGTAGTCGCTGGCCAGCATGGGCACCGCGACCACCGAAAATGCCAGGATCAAACCAATGGCAATGCGATCTTGCGCGATCGGGAATATCTGCTGGTCGGCCGCGTAGGACGTCTTGAATTGACCGTTTTCTCTGTAAAACATGACTGATTACCTCAAACGCGGTCAATGATTTTTTCGCCGAACAGGCCCTGCGGGCGAACCAGCAGAAAGGCCAGTGCCAGCACGTAGGCAAACCAGATCTCGATGCCGCCGCCAACATACGGGCCTAGAAACACCTCTGATAACTTTTCACCTACTCCGATGATCAAGCCACCGATGATGGCCCCTGGCACCGAAGTCAGGCCACCCAGGATTACGACCGGCAACGCGCGCAGCGCCACTGTGGTAAGCGAAAACTGAACGCCGAGCTTGGAGCCCCAGATCATTCCGGCCACCAACGCTACGATGCCGGCCACGCACCAGACGATGACCCAGATACGATTGAGCGGAATTCCGATAGACTGCGCTGCCTGGTGATCATCGGCCACGGCACGCAACGCGCGACCCGTCGATGTTTTCTGGAAAAACAAGCTGAGCAACGCAACCAGCACCGCGGCAATGACGGCCGCAATCAGGTCTTCCTTGTTGATCAACACACCGCCTTCGAAAACCGACTCCAGCAAGAACACAGGCTCCTTGGGCATGCCGATGTCAATCTTGTAGATGTCACTGCCAAAAACCGTCTGGCCCAGACCCTCCATAAAGTAGGTAATGCCCAACGTGGCCATCAGAAGTGTGGTGCCCTCCTGATTAACCAGGTGGCGCAGCACCAGATATTCGATCAGCCAGGCCACAACGAACATCACGGCAGCGGCGATCACAAACGCACCAATCGTTGCAACGACCGGGCTCTCAATACCGGTCCATTTGGGAATCCACTCCGCAAACCGGGCCATCGCCAGTGCGGCAAACAACACCATCGCGCCCTGCGCAAAGTTAAATACGCCCGAAGCCTTGAAGATCAGAACAAAGCCCAGTGCCACCAGCGAATACAACATGCCAGCCATCAGACCGCCCAGCAGTGTTTCAAGAAAAAATGCCATGTCGGTTTTCCTTAGTGTGATGTGCCAAGGTAGGCACTGATCACGTCTTCGTTGTTGCGGACTTCTTCGGGGGTACCGTCGCCGATTTTTTTGCCGTAATCCAGCACCACCACGCGGTCCGAAATATCCATCACCACACCCATGTCATGCTCGATCAGCACCACGGTCGTGCCGAACTCGTCGTTGATATCGAGCACAAAGCGGCACATGTCCTGCTTTTCCTCGACGTTCATGCCCGCCATGGGCTCGTCGAGCAGCAGCACTTGCGGCTCCATCGCCAGCGCACGGCCCAAGTCCACGCGCTTTTGCAAGCCATAAGGCAGTTGCCCAACCGGTGTTTTGCGGTGCGCCTGGATTTCCAGAAAGTCGATGATGTGCTCGACAAACTCGCGGTGTTGTGCTTCTTCGCGGGCGGCTGGCCCCACGCGCAGCGCCTGTATGAACAGGTTGCTCTTGATGCGCAGGTTCCGCCCGGTCATGATGTTGTCGATCACACTCATGCCCTTAAACAGCGCCAGGTTCTGGAAGGTGCGTGCGACACCCATCTCGGCCACTTCACGCGGGTTCATGTGGCTGAAGGTCTTGCCGCGAAAGGTGATGTTGCCATCCTGCGGCGTGTACACGCCATTGATGCAGTTGAGCATGGAGCTCTTGCCTGCGCCGTTGGGGCCGATGATGGCGCGGATTTCATGCTCTTTCACATTGAACGAAATGTCCGTCAGCGCCTTGACCCCGCCGAATCGCAGACTGATGTTGTTGACATCGAGAATGACGTCGCCGATTTGTTTGCTCATGATGCTTGTGTCATTCTTCTTCAGGCAGCGGCCTTGACCGGCGCAAAGGTTTTGGTGTCCGATATCTTCAGCGTGGCGCTCACACTGCCGGTGCGCCCGTCTTCAAACTTCACAACTGTCTCAATGAATTGTTCCTTTTTACCGCCATACAGCGCCTCAACCAGCGGCAGGTATTTCTCAGCGATGAAACCCCGGCGGACCTTGTTGGTTCGGGTGAGCTCACCGTCATCGGCATCCAGTTCTTTGTGCAGCACCAGAAAGCGGCTCACCTGACTGCCCGCCAGCAACTCGTCAACGGACAGATCGGCATTGACCTTTTCCACACACTCCTGAATCAGCTGGTACACCTCTGGTTTTTGCGCCAGATCGGTGTAGCCCGCATACGGCAGGTTGCGCCGCTCAGCCCAGTTGCCCACCGCGTCAAAGTCGATGTTGATCATTACGCAGACCTGTTCGCGCTGATCGCCGTAAGCCACCACTTCCTTGATCTGCGGGAAGAACTTGAGCTTGTTTTCGACGTATTTGGGCGCGAACATGGCGCCGTCATTGGCGCCACCCTTGATGCGACCCACGTCTTTCACACGGTCGATGATCTTCAGGTGCCCATGCGCATCAATAAAGCCTGCGTCACTGGTGTGGTACCAGCCCGAAGCGTCCAGCACTTCGGCTGTAGCAGCCGGGTTCTTGTAATACTCTTTGAGCAAGCCGGGCGACTTGACCAGAATTTCGCCGTCCGCGGACACCTTGATTTCGACACCTTTGCAGGGAATCCCTACGGTGTCGGCACGGGCCTCATGGTCTGGTTGCAGACACACAAACACTGCGGTTTCGGTGGAGCCGTACAACTGCTTTAGGTTGATGCCGATTGAGCGGTAAAAGCTGAAGAGGTCCGGCCCAATGGCTTCACCCGCGGTGTAGGCCACACGAACGCGGCTCATGCCCAGGTTATTGCGCAGCGGGCCATAAATGAGCGCGTTACCCAAGGCATACAGCACCGTATTGCCAAAACCGATGGACTTGCCGTCCATGCGGGTTGGGCCTACGCGTTTGGCCAGGTCCATGAAGTAGTGGAACAGCTTGCGTTTGACGGTACCCGCGTCTTCCATGCGGATCATCACGCTGGTCAGCAGGCCTTCAAACACACGCGGCGGCGCAAAGTAATAGGTCGGGCCAATTTCCTTAAGGTCGATGGTCACGGTGGAAGCCGACTCTGGGCAGTTCACCACGTAGCCGCAGACCAGCCACTGCGCGTAGCTGAAGATGTTCTGTCCAACCCACGCCGGGGGCAGGTAAGCCAGCACCTCTTCTGCACTGGTCAGCCTATCAAACTCGGCGCCCGCCTGAGCGCGATTGATCAGCGTGTCGTGCGTATGCACCACGCCCTTTGGATTGCCTGTGGTGCCAGATGTGAAAAACATCGACGACACGTCGTTCGGCTTAGTCTGCTCCACCTGCGCTTTGAAAAAGTCGGGGTGCAAGTTGGCAAAGGCCTTGCCGGCAGCAAGCAACTCTTCCAGCGAGGCCAGCCCGGGCTCATCGTATTTGCGCAAGCCGCGCGGGTCATCAAAAAAGATGTGGGCGAGCTGCGGACACTTCTCGCGGATTTCCAGCAGCTTGTCGACCTGCTCCTGGTCTTCAGCAAAGGCGAAGCGCACTTCGGCGTTATTGATGGGGAACACGCATTCCAACGCAGCGGCATCCTGATAAAGCGGGATGGGAACCGCCCCCAGCGACTGCGCGGCCAACATTGTGGCGTACAGCCGCGGACGGTTGGCCCCAATGACGACCATGTGCTCATCGCGCTGTAAACCAGCCTGATGCAGACCGCAGGCCAGATGTTCCACCATCAGCGCGAGATCCGACCACGACAGGTTTTGCCAGATGCCGTATTCCTTTTCGCGCATGGCGGGCGCAGCGCCTCGCTCGGCCGCGTGTTTCAGCAATAGTTTCGGGAACGTCGTTTGCACAGCAAGCATCCTTCCGGTTCATACCCGCTCAAGTTTTGAGACGGGTTGTTGACCTGAAATGTAGAAACTAATTTGACGTTGAGATGTCGGTTCGACGACAATTGGGGGTTTCGGAGACTAGGAGTTTCCCTAGGTCTTTCAAGACTTTGCGCAACTCGACCCGCCGGACATCTCACCATTGACCCATGTCAACTGATCTATCGCTTCACCACCGGCGCCGCGCGCCGACGCCCGCGGAAATGGCCGCTATTCCGTGGCTGGCGCTACTGGGCGCGAACGAACGTGAGCGCGCTGAACATGAGCTGAAAGTAGGCGACGCGTTGACCGGCGATTTTGTGTGCCGCATTGGCCGACCCGTGACCTATTGGTTTGGCGTGGTGGACGGCTTGCTGAAGATGAGTTCGGACAGCCCGGACGGCCACAGCATGACGTTCACCGGCGTGCCGCCTGGCGGCTGGTTTGGCGAGGGTACGGCGCTCAAGCGTGAGCCGTATCGCTACAACATTCAGGCGCTGCGTAAAAGTGTTGTGGCCGGGTTGCCCGTGGACACGTTTCACTGGCTGCTGGACCACTCCATCGGTTTTAATCGTTTTGTGATGAACCAGTTGAACGAGCGTTTGGGACAGTTCATCGCCGCTCGTGAGATTGACCGCATGGCTAACCCCGAGGTCCGTGTGGCGCGCAGTCTGGCTGCGTTGTTCAACCCGGTGCTGTACCCCGGCGTGGGCGAACTGCTTCGCATTACGCAGCAGGAATTGGCGTATTTGGTGGGCTTGTCGCGCCAGCGAGTGAACGAGGCGCTGACAGCGCTGGCGACTCAGGGCGCAATTCGTGTGGAGTACGGAGGATTGCGCGTGCTCGACCTGACGGCACTGAGAGCAAACGTATTTCAGACCTCCTAGGTTTCTTGATGTTCTCGGTTTGCGCCGAGTCCCCACAATTTCCTACCTCTGTCCATAAGGAGAAGGGGGATGAAACAAGAAGAGGGGAGTGGTCAAGAAACGCCGGCATCGGCCGATATATGAATTATTTATTGAATATGAAGGCCCACTACCCTGTACAAAGGGTTATCCAATAGGCTTTCGAAAAAGGCGAAAAATGGAATTGTCGAAATTCGGCGGCCTTCGCAGCAAAGTGCTTGCCGCGATGGTTGTGGGCATGGCGACAATCTTCTTGTTGATATTTTCCATCGCCCGCCACTCGATTATGGCGGGCTACGCTTCGCTGGAAAAGGGCAGTGTCCTCGTATATTTAAACAGTGCTAGGGGCTTGATCAACGATCAAACCAATCAGCTTTACTCTGTAACCCGTGACTATGCGCATTGGGATGATGCCTACAACTTTGTCCGCACTCTGGATCCGGTATTCATCGAGTCGAATCTCAACGACACAACCTTCAGCAATCTAAAGATTCATGCAATCATCTTCGTTAACGACCAAGGCCAATCTATTTTTTCCAAAGGGTTAGATTTCGCTACCGGGCAACCATGGAAGATACCGGAACTAATCTTGCAGTCGACAAGAAAAGGGGGGATCCTTGCGGATTCAAAAAAGGACCACATCGAAGGTTTGTTCTGGACACCGGACGGCCTGAGCATTGTCTCAAGCGTCGACGTGCGCGACAGCACACTAAAAAAAGCACGTATCGGTACGTTGATCATCGTGCGAGCACTCACAAGGGAATGGGTCGCGCAAATTGAGTCAATCATTGGGGCTCAGGTGAACTTTCACCTCGCGCCGGAATTCAGCGACTCCCACCCTATTTCTAGACTGACGCTGGGACAATCAACTGTTGAAGCCGTCAACGATCTTGAAGTCGCCGGGTATACGATGATGGATGATGTCGGAGGCTCGAAAGGGCTTGTCCTTCAAGTGGTAAGTAGCCGACAGATACACGACCAGGGCGTGACAAGTCTGAACACTGTTTATTGGTCCATCGGACTGATGGCAGTTCTACTTCTGGCCATTAGCTGGTTATTTGACAAACTGATAGTTTCCAGGCTGACACTATTGAGCGCCAACGTGCAGCTTATTGGTGAAACTGCTGATATGACCAGGCGACTGCCCGGCGATCAAGAAGAAGACGAATTGGGCTTCCTCGCAAAGGGTGTCAACAAGATGTTGGATGGACTCAATGAATCCCAAAAAGCCTTGAAGGTTGAACAAAACCGATCCCAAGTTACGCTTTCAGCACTGGCCGGGATTACCGACGCGATCGTTGCCAGCGACGCGATGGGGCGGGTAACCTACATGAACGCTGCCGCCGAACTGTTGACCGGCGTTGCCGCTTGCGACGTCTTGGGAGCAGACATCACCGTGCTGTTTCAGTTTCAGGTCGTTGACGAAAAAGGGCCCGTCGAGAGCAGTTGGCTCACCGACTTTAAGGATAAAGCAAAAGAGGTGTTCTTACAGCAACACAGTGGGCGCCAGCTGGTCGTAAGTCGGCAAGCATCTCCTCTGTATGACTTCAACGGAGACTATTTTGGCGTTGTCACCGTGTTGCGCGATGTAACTAAGCTCCGCGACCTATCAGAAAAGCTAACCTTTCAAGCACGCCATGATGCGTTGACAGGTCTAGTCAATCGGTACGAGTTTGATAGAAAAGCACTTGCGGCAATTGAGGACTCGTCGGCTGAACATCGCGTGCACTGCCTCGCTTATCTAGATTTAGATCAATTTAAAACCGTCAACGACTCCTGTGGTCACTTGGCCGGAGATAGTTTGCTGAAGCAACTCGGCGATGTACTCAAGTCAAGAATGCGTGAGTCCGATACCCTTGCCAGATTGGGAGGCGACGAGTTCGCCGTTATCTTTATGGGGTGCACTATCAACAAGGCGGAGTCAATACTTGATGACATAGTCATCGCTATTCGTGAATTCACTTTCCTGCACAACGAAAAATCCTTCAAGGTCGGAGTGAGTATCGGCCTGACCGAAATTTCTCCTGAGCATCCCTTGTTTTTGGGCGACCTGTTGGGGATGGCTGACTCTGCCTGCTACTTGGCAAAGAAGGATGGCGGCAATTGCGTTCGAACCCATATTTTTGGTGACCTGGTTGTGGCAGAAAGAAGTCTTCAGCTCGAGTGGGTGTCAAGAATCAATCAGAGCTTGGAAAACGATGGCTTCATCTTGCATATGCAACGCATGCAGTGCTTTAATGATGGGGGAGAGTCCCACTGTGAACTACTTGTTCGCATGATCGGCGAGAGCGGTGAGTTACATATGCCAGGACAATTTCTTGCAACGGCAGAGCGCTACAAACTTATGCCGCAGGTTGACCGCTGGGTTATTGCAAAAGCCTTTAAGATTTTGGCCCGAAAGGATATGGACCTTCCGCATGTTTGCGCCATCAACCTGTCAGGACAAAGCCTGTCCGACGAGCGCCTGGCCAACTACGTACTGGACCAGATCAAGACATATGATGTAAACCCAAGGCGAATCTGTTTCGAAATAACAGAAACGGCAGTTATTGCGAACTTGGAAAAGGCGCAATCCTTCATTCATGAGATGCGAAAGATTGGATGCAGATTCTCTTTGGACGACTTTGGGAGTGGCCTTTCATCTTTTGCGTATTTAAAGAATTTGAAAGTGGATTTTCTAAAGATTGACGGCATGTTCACCCGGAATGTGAATACCAACAAAATTGATCGCGCAATGGTCGAATCGATAACGAGTGTCGGTCACGTAATGGGGCTGAAGGTCATTGCCGAATTCGCCGAGACCCGCGAGCTAGTGGAGGCGCTAAGAGAAATTGGAGTGGATTACGCGCAGGGCTATGGGGTGGCCATGCCGGAAACCCTTGTCTAGGCTTTTGCAGAGAATAGGTTCCCCCACCAAAAACCCAGCTGACACGGCACAGAAAGCTAACGTTCAGCGGTAAAACGACCTTCTGCCTACTTAAAATAAACTTGAACAGCTGCTAAAAGAATAACAAATGACCGACTCCAAGCCTTCCGCCTTCCGCCGCGCCGCGCCGCCACCCATCATCAAACCCACTAGTCGAGCGCCCATTCCCGCCGGGCAAATCAACACCGCGGCCTTTGGCGCCAACGGCACGATGCGCCTGAACAAACGCATGGCTGAGCTGGGGCTGGCTTCGCGCCGGGAGGCAGATGAGTGGATTGGCAAGGGCTGGGTCAAGGTCAATGGCAAGGTGGCCGAGATGGGCATGCAGGTGGCGCCGGACGTGCGCATCGAGATCGACAGGCAAGCCAAAGGCCAGCAGGCCAACCAAGTCACGGTGCTGATCAACAAGCCGCTGGGTCTGGTGAGCGGCCAGGCCGAGGACGGCCACGAG
>JAKQJK010000061.1 GCA_029561195.1 Pseudomonadota bacterium | reverse complement strand
CCTGTTCATTGTGGGTGCTGCAACCGCGCTGATCCTTGCGGTCAACCGTGACAAGACCGTCAAAAAGAAGGTCAATCCGCAGGAACAACGCATTGCCAACAACCTGCCCCCGCTGTTGATCCCGGCGCCACCACCGCCCTTGCCTTCTCTGGGCGCCGCTTCGGCTCCGGGATCCGGCAGAGCCGGTGTGGATCAGGTCCCGGCCATTCAGGGTGCGCATGGCGGCTCGACGGCCATACCGGTGCTGGGGGGTCACAAGCCGACGATGGGCAGCAACGGCAAACCAATTCTCGACTGGATGGATCGCAAGATGGGTGGCACCCTGCTGGTGGCCACGTCCGCCCCGGGTTCACTGGCCCTGTCCCGCTCGACACCTGTCGAGTCGGACGATCGTGCGACGGCATTCCCGGGTGAACCGGGTCGTGCTTCGGGTACGGGCAACGAGCTGGCGGCCCGGCTGGAATCCACCACGACCAAAGGCGTCACAGCTAGCCTGTTGCCCGACCGCAATTTCCTGATCACCAAAGGCACGGCACTGGACTGTGCACTGGAGACCGCACTGGACAGCACCCTGCCTGGCCTGACGACGTGTCGCCTGACGCGGGACGTGTACTCGGACAACGGCCAGGTGCTGCTACTGGACCGGGGATCGCAACTGGTAGGGGAATACCAGGGCGGCGTCAAACAGGGTCAGGTCCGTCTGTTCGTGTTGTGGACCCGTGCCAAAACCCCCAAGGGTGTGGTGGTGTCGCTCAACTCCCCCGGCACCGATGCCCTCGGGCGTTCGGGCCTGGAAGGCTGGGTGGACAACCATTTTCTGGAGCGGTTTGGCGCAGCGATCCTGATGAGTTTTGTGAAAGACTCGGTCACAGCCATGGCGAACCGCAACACGGGTGGTTCAGGTGGTACGACCAACGTCTACGGCAGTGCCGCCTCCGGCGGTGAAAAGATCATCGAAAAAGTCCTCGACGCCACCGTCAACATCGCGCCCACCATTGTCAAGAACCAGGGCGACCACATCCAGGTGATGGTGGCCCGCGATCTGGATTTTGCCAGCGTCTACGGCCTTCAGGTCAAACGATGACAGCTACGGTCACCCATCTGCCGAATGCGCAACACGCCGAGGCGCAGTCCTCGACGATGCTCGATGAATACCTGGCGCCGTTGGTACCCTTCCTGCGGGACCCCAACCTGACCGAAATCTGCGTCAACCGACCGCAGGAAGTCTGGACGGAGAGCCGCACGGGTTGGTCACAGCATGTCGTGCCCGGTCTGAGTTTTTCGTATTGCCGACAGCTGGCCACCTTGATCGCCAGTTACAACCGCAAGACCATCGCCCAGGACAAGCCGGTGTTGTCCGCCTCACTGCCCACCGGCGAGCGAGTGCAGGTTTTGGTTCCGCCCGCGTGCGAAGCCTTCACGGTATCGATCACCGTGCGCAAACCCTCAATCATCGACAAGACACTGGAAGAACTGGATCGGGAAGGCGCCTTCACCGCCTGTGCGGACGTCAGCAGCGACCTGCAGCCGTTTGAGACGGAATTGCTGCGCCTCAAGGAGCAGCGCAGCGTGATGGCCTTCCTGGACCTCGCCGTGCGCCGTCACCGCAACATCCTGATCGTGGGCAAGACCGGTTCCGGCAAAACCACCGTCACCAAAAGCCTGATTCGCAGCATCCCGGCAGAAGAGCGGTTGATCACCATTGAAGACGTGCACGAGCTGGCGCTGAACCATCATGGGAACAAGGTGCACCTGTTCTACGGCCGTGACGACGAGGGCGGCGCCCCGGTCACCGCCAAACAGGCGCTGACAGCCTGTCTGCGCATGAAACCGGACCGCATCCTCCTGGCCGAGTTGCGGGGGGATGAAGCCTGGGAGTTCATCAAATCGGTGAACACCGGCCACCCGGGCTCGATTTCTACCATGCACGCCAATGGCGCCTTTGAAGCCTTCGAGCAGTTGACGGCGCTGATCAAGGACAGCCGGGCCGGTGCCCATCTGGACACCGCCTACATCAAGCACCGCTTGTTCACCACGCTGGACATCGTGCTGTTCTACCAGCAGCGTCAGTTGCGCGAGATTTATTATGACCCCGGGTACAAGCGCCAGCAGCTGGGCTAGTGGTTCGGGCGCATTGAAGGGGTCGTCTGGCACGGCCTGGGCCACGTGGCCCACCTGGGAACGTTGGCCGCTGTGGGCCAAAGCCAGTCTGATCACTGCGGGCGTATTGACGGTCATCGGTGTCTGGCTCTATCTGGCGGGTGGCATCTTCCTGATGCTGGTCGGACACCGGTTTGAGGAAGCCCGGCCGCTCACCCTGTACCAGTACGGCTACCACTATGGCGCGGTGCGCGAGGTCCAGCACCGCCTGGCGACAGCCGGTGGCCTGTCACTCGTGGTCCTACTGCTCCCCTCGCTGTTCTTCATCGTCCCCGCCCGGCGCAGCCTGTTTGGGGACGCCCGCTTTGCCAGCCGGCGCGACATCCGGCGTGCCGGGCTGCTGGGTGAACACGGCATCATCGTGGGCCGTCGGGGGCGTCGTTACCTGACCTACGACGGGCCCCAACACGCCATCATCTCGGCGCCCACCCGAAGTGGCAAGGGGATCGGGGTTGTGATCCCCAACCTGCTGAACTGGCCCGGCAGTGTGGTGGTGCTGGACATCAAGAAAGAAAACTGGGACATCACCAGTGGTTACCGCCGTCAGTGTGGTCAGGACTGTTTTCTGTTCAACCCGGCAGCGAGTGACTACCGCACTCACCGCTACAACCCGCTGGCCTACATCAGCGCGGATCCGAATTTCCGGATTGACGATATCCAGAAAATCGCCAACATGCTGTTTCCGGACCAGGCCGGTACCGACGTGATCTGGACTGCCACGCCGCGTGGCCTGTTTCTGGGCATCGTACTGTCCCTGCTGGAGACACCCGGCCAATTGGTGACCCTGGGCCAGGTGCTGCGTGAAACCCTGGCCGATGGTGACGGTTCGGCCTACTTCACGCGCGTCATCCAGCGCCAAGCCGCAGCGGGCACACCCTTGTCCGGCGCCTGTGTCCGCGCTTTGAAAGGTTACATCTCCATCGCCTCGGAAAACACCCGGGCGGGCGTCATGACCTCGTTTCGCTCCCGGCTGGAGCTGTGGATGAACCCGCTGGTCGATGCGGCCACCAGTGCCAATGACTTTGACCTGCGGGATGTGCGCAAGCGGCCGCTGTCCATTTATCTGGGGGTGACACCGGACAACCTGGAACGTATGGCGCCGCTGCTGAATCTGTTTTTTCAGCAACTGATCGATGTGAATACGCGGGAGTTGCCGAACCAGAACCCGGCCTACACCCAGACCTGCCTGTTGTTGATGGATGAGTTCACTGCCATTGGCAAGATTGGCATTCTGTCCAAAGGCATCAGCTACATCGCCGGCTATGGCCTGCGCATGATGCCCATCATCCAGAGTCCGGCCCAGCTGGTGGAGGTCTATGGCAAGGACGCCGCGCAGACCTTCACCACCAACCATGCGCTCAACATCATCTACCCACCCAAGGCCAGTGAAACCCAGACCGCCCGGGACATCTCGGAGTGGCTGGGCTACCAGACCGTCAAAGGCCAGTCCGAGTCCCGCAGCAAGGTCTGGTTCAGCAAGAAGTCGGCTTCCTTGAGTGTCTCGGACCAGCGCCGGGCGTTGATGCTGCCGCAAGAGATCACCAGCCTGGGCCAGCAGATGGAACTGGTCGTCATGGAAAACGTCCCGCCGATCCTGGCCAGACGGGTTCGTTACTACCAGGACCCCGCCTTCATGGACCGCCTCAAGGGCGTCTCACCCCGGCTGAAGGCGCTGGGCAACCGCATGCCCACCAAGCAGCAGCTGGACCGGGCCATTCATGCGGGTGAACTGCGGGCACCGGTCACACGCATCGATCTGGAGGCCCACCACCGGTTGACCGGCGCGGTGACGGGGGATAGCACGGATACCGATGCAGCTGCATCGGTTTCAACCCCGGTCGGGGTGGCGCTTGTGATGGAGGAACGACCCGTCATGCCGGACGACATTCCGAATCTGGCGAAGCTGGCGTTGGATTGTTTCGTGGTGGATTTTTCATCGGTGAAGCCGCCCAGAAAGGGAACGCTCGATGTCGAGGCGTTGCACGCCTATGCCGATCACCTGTGTGAACGGGCCGGAATACAAATTTAAGGAGGACCTATGCAAACCAAGACCCAGGACGAACTGGACCAAATCAGCCTGCGGGCCATCGAAGGCCGTGCGCAACAACGTGACCGGACACCACTGGACGCTAATCCCACGCGGGATCAGGAGCTGGTGAAAGCCGATGTGACCGATTTTGAGAAAATCAAGGGCCCGGTCTGGCGGGAGGGTGCCGCCGTCCAGATGGTGGACAACGCCCGTCAGTGGCCGGGCTACCGGCAGGCGCTTCAAGCTGAATCCAGCAACCTGCGGGAATCCGTGGAAGCCCTGGATCGGGGCCATCAGGACAAGATCATGGCCAAGGAAGATCGCAAGGCCGCCGAAATGAAGTCCATGTTGGAGGACATGCAAGCCATTGCCGCCAACTGGACCCCGGAACAGGCGAAACAACTGGCGCAACGTGACATTCAGGCGTACCAAAGCGAGTCGGTCGCGTCGGAGCGAGGCTTCAAGCGCAATGACATGGCCTTGTACGCGGGTGCCAATGCGAACTACCGATCCACGCTCGAAACCCAGGCGCCGCTTCTGGCGAAAGAGCTGCTCGACCATCGTTCAACTCAGACGAGTCCCGAGATGTCGCTTGATTCGTCTGCACTGCGTCAGGTTGCGACGGTTCGGGAACACGACACCCGACTGGCCCGCCAGTCCATGGGCTTGAACACACTGGAACCCCAGACCGACGCGCCGCCAGTTGCTGTGAAGGCAACAGCCGCAAACGCCGTGGAGTCCGACGAAGTCTTCACGGCCACCCAACGGGATGCAAGAAGGGATGTGCAGACCATGATCCCTTCGGCCATCGAGAAGCAGTACCTGCGGGTTGGCAACAAGTTCTTTGACCCGAAGAACACCGGCGCTGCAGCCTTTGAGGACAAGGGCAACAAGCTGGAAACCCAGTCCAATAGCCACAACGTGGCGGAGACTTTGGTTCACATCGCCCGGGCCCGTGGCTGGGACGAGATCAAGGTATCCGGTTCCGAGGCGTTTCGCAAGGAAGTATGGCTTGAAGCCAATCAGCTGGGGATGAGCGTGAAGGGCTACACCCCCCAGGATCAGGACAAGGCCGAACTGGCCCGGCGCGTGCAGGCCCAACCCGCCAACCGAATTGAACCCAAATCCAGCCCGGCACCCGCTCAGGTGGACCACACCGACCGCACGGCCACCTTCCTGTGGGAGACCCCTGAGACCACAGTCAAGGCGCATCCTGAACTGGCCGGGACGGTGGCGGCTGCCATCGCCATCGATCAACAGGTCAAGGATAGCGGCCTGACGGCCGCCCAGCAATCCATCGTGGCCGCCCGGGTCAGGCAGAACATCGTCAACAGCATTGAGCGCGGCGACACTCCGAGCCTCAAGATCTCGGTTCCGGTAGAACCCGCGCGGACGACGAAGCCTGAACGAGAGTACGTGCGTTGATACAACTTCCCGAGATTGGAAT
>JAKQJK010000049.1 GCA_029561195.1 Pseudomonadota bacterium | reverse complement strand
GAAATCCGCCTCACACTCGCCGGAAACGGCTGAGGCCAAATGAAACACGCCGTCAAACCCTTCCTCACCCAATGCTGCACATTGCGACAGCAATGGGCCGGTTCGAGCCTGCACGCGAGGATCGGCCAGCAAGTCAGCCGGGGGTGCGAACTGGTCAGCCAACACGATCGAGGTGATGGATTGGCCATTCAAGGTTCTGCGAGCCAACAGCGTTTGTGCCAGACGGGCGCCAACAAATCCGCCGCCGCCAGTGATGAGTAACTTCATGCCATTCTGTCCAGAGTTATCGGAGTTGGAGTGTAAGGCGCCTCCTTGCAAGCGCTATCCTTAGTTGGTCATTTCAAATATTACAAATACGAACAATTCTCATTTAATATGTTACACTGACATTCCCCGCCAGCCACATCCCATGACAGATGAAGCCAGCAACAGTCCTACTTTTGCTGAGTTCCTGTTATGGCCAAACATCGATCAAATCCACCATTTACTGAATCAAATCGTGCCTCAGTCCCAGCTGAGTATACGCAGCCAGCTATTAAAAATGTAGCGACCAACAGGTTGCTTCCCATGGGTGCGATGATGCTGGCGGCATCCGTCAACGGCTGGTCGCAGACCACGTCGCCTCCTCCCGCCAACAAAACGCTGCCAACAGTGGTGGTGGAAGAAAAAGCCGAAGCGCCGGAGGGCAAAGACGCGTTGCGGGCTACCCAGACCAGCATTGGCAAGGGCACGCAGCAGCTGCGTGACATTCCCCAGTCCATTACCGTCGTTACAGAAAAGTTGATTGACGACCGCAATCTGGACACCATGAAAGAGGCGCTGAAGAATACGGGTGGAATCTCGTTCCTGGCGGCAGAGGGTGGCGAGGAAGACATTCGCTTGCGCGGCTTCGCTTTGCAAAGTTCGGGTGATGTGTTTGTGGACGGCATGCGCGACCCGGCGTTTTATGAGCGCGACACCTTCAGCCTGGACCGTCTGGAGATCATGCGGGGCTCTGCGTCGATGTTGTTTGGCCGTGGCTCCACGGGTGGTGCGGTGAACCAGGTCAACAAGGTGCCGCGCCTGATTGATGAGAGCCAGGTGGACCTGACGCTGGGCAGCCATCAGTACCGACGCATCGTGGGTGATTTCAACATCAAGACTGGCGAGAGTGCCGCTTTGCGCATCAATGCCATGAGCACCACGGCCGATAACAATGGTGCGGGCGCCAGCCTGGAAAAGAAAGGCGTTGCGGCCATTTACCGCTGGGGAATTGGTGAGCGGGACGAGTTCTCGGTTGGCCTTTACCACCTGGGCAACAACAACGGCATGAACTACGGCATGCCGTGGATTCGCCCGACAGCCACTTCGCCAGCGTCCGACCAGACGTTGTTACCTTTGGACCCCACGGCGTACTACGGTATGGCCAGCGATTACAACGATGGTCAAGCCACCCGGCTCACTTTTAATCATCTGCACCGTTTTGACAGTGATACCGAAGTC
>JAKQJK010000037.1 GCA_029561195.1 Pseudomonadota bacterium | reverse complement strand
GCATCAAAATCAGGTGATTTCAGATGTCTCAACGGGCACCAGAATGGCGTTACCCGTGGCTACCAGCTTGCGTTTGCCATCCGTGTCTGCGTATAGCTCGCCCGAAGCAAAAACCTGCTTGCGCCCGGCCTTCACAACTTTGCCGCTGGCAATAAAGACCTGACCCACAGCAGGAGCGATACAGTTCACCGAAAAGTGCGAGGCCAGCACACGCCCGGACACCGTGGCGGCTGCAAAGCCGCACACCGTATCCAGCAACGCGGCCACCATGCCCGCATGCAAAAAGCCGGAATACTGCCCCATCTCATTGCGCCAGTGCATGCGCAGCTCGGCTTCACCCTTCTCTGCACGCGTCACTTCAAAACCGGCCCAGCGGTTGAACGCGGCGGTATCGTTGATTATTTTCAGGGTATCAAACATCGCAGGCAGCTCCTTGTCAAAACGCAGTCTAGGCAACTAACCACGTCTCGTACGTCACGCGTGGGACGCCCGGTCACACCGGAGACAACCTGCCCGGTAATGGGGCAATTTCCGCCCTATCGCAGGTGAGACTGAGCCCAGCCCACGATTTCGGCAACCGATGTCATGGCGCCGGGTTGACGGGCCACTTCGCGCCCGCCTGCAAACAGCGCCAGCGTTGGAATGCTGCGGATATTGAACCGTGCACCCAGGGCCTGCGCTTCTTCCGTGTTGACTTTGGCCACGCGAATACGGGGCTCCAGCTGTGCGGCCGCTTTTTCGTAGGCAGGTGCCATGGCTCGGCAGGGGCCGCACCAGGGTGCCCAGAAGTCCACCAGCACAGGAATCTGGCTACGGCTGATGTGCTTGTCAAAGTTGACTTCATCCAGCGCCACGGGATGGGCGTCAAAAAGGGCCTGCTTGCATTTGCCGCAGGTCGGTGCACTACCCAGCTGGTCCGCGTGAACGCGGTTGGTGGTGTGGCAATGCGGGCAGACGATGTGTAATGGTTCGCTCATAACCCGGATCTTGGGGTTACGGCCCGGTTTTCAAGTCGCGCGCCCATTCAACGGATAAGCTGGGTCGGTGTAGCCGGGTGTGGAGGGATGGCCGGGCCTGACCAGTGAATCCACCAGCGCCTCGTCTTCCGCCGTCAACTGAAACGCCAGAGCAGGCGCGTAATCGGTCCACTGCGTCAGAGTTCTTGGCCCGGCTATCACCGAGCTGATGGTCCTGTTCGCCAGCACCCACGCGGTGGCAAACTGGGCCAGCGTGATGCCCCGGTTTTGCACATGTAATTTGAGTGTTTGCGCGATCATCAGAGACTCCTCCCTGAATTCGGTTTCCACCATGCGCTTATCGGCCCGGCCGGCGCGTGTGTCCTGCGCCGGGGGCTGGCCTGGTGCGTATTTGCCCGTGAGCACGCCCCGCGCCACCGGGCTATAGGAAGTGACGCCAATGCCGTAATGGGAACAGGCTGGCAAAACCTCCACTTCGGGCATGCGATTGAGCAGGTTGTAATACGGTTGGCAGACCACTGGGCCGGGCATGCCGATCTGACGTGCCAGATGCACCATCTCCGCGATACGCCAGCCCCGAAAGTTACTGACACCCCAGTAGCGAATCTGACCTGCGCGCAACATGGCATCCAGCGCGCGCAGCGGCTCTTCCAGATTCATGCCGTTGTAGTCACGGTGCAGGTAAAGAATGTCCACATAGTCGGTTTGCAGGCGTGCAAGGCTGGCAGCCACTTCGTGCAGCATCCAGGCGCGCGAGTAGTGGCTTTCGTTGGGCCGCTCTGACATCCGGTTGCCCAACTTGGTGGCCAGCACCCAGTCGTGACGCTGGCCCTTGATCAATTCGCCCACCATGGTCTCCGACGCACCCTTGGTATAGACATCGGCCGTATCGATGTAGTTGACACCCTGCGCACGCGCATCGGCCACGATGCGCAACGCCTCGTCACGGTCGGTCTGGTCGCCAAACATCATGGTGCCAAGGCACAGGGCCGAGACTTGCAGATTGCTATTGCCTAAATTACGGTATTGCATGGTTCAGTCCGGTACAAAGTTGGCGTTGAATTTGGTCCTGTCCGCCTCGTTCTCGAAAGTGACTACCTGACCCATTTTCATGTCGGCCAGGCGGCAGGCGGCAAAGAGGCTGTATTTGCCCTTGAGGTAGAAACTGGGCAGGTCGATCAGTGCATACGGGTAAGGTACGAACACTTCGTGCGCGAACACAGTGCGGTGCACGTTACGCGGCGACGGGAACAGCTTGTAGGTATCGGTAGTGATTGTTTTTTCGGCCATGGTGACTGATCATCCTACAAAGTGGCAGCCAGCCGGGCGGCTTGATCGATGGCGCGCTTGGCATCCAGTTCACCGGCTTCCAGCGCGCCACCAATGACGTGTAGTGTTAGATGCGCCTTTTTGCCTTGCACCTGCAGGGCATCCGCCAGTTCCCGCAGAGGCAGCTGGCCCGCGCACAGTACCACAGTGTCGCAGGCAATCCACGTCGGGTTTTCGCGTTTTTCACCGTACGTCACCAACAGGCCTTCATCGGCAATGCGCTCGTAATTCACACCCCCCACCATCTTCACCCGTTTCATCTTCAATGCCGCGCGGTGAATCCAGCCAGTCGTCTTGCCCAGGCCCTCGCCGAGCTTGCCTTCCTTGCGCTGCAGCAGCGTCACCTCGCGCTCGGGTGGCGTGACCATCGGGCCCGCTGGGCTCAAGCCGCCAGGCGCTTGCGCGGGGTCTGTCACACCCCACTCCGCTTGCCAGGCTGGCAAGTCGGTGGTGGTGGAGTGACCGCCAGCCACCAGAAACTCGGCAACATCAAACCCTATACCACCTGCACCAATTACCGCCACACGCTGACCCACCGGTTTGTGGTGGCGCAGCACATCGATGTAGCTCAATACTTTGGCGTTGTCCTGGCCGGGAATTTTGGGGTCCCGCGGCACCACGCCAGTGGCCACAATGACGTCGTCATAACCCTGCAGATCCTGCACCTGCACTCGTGTACCCAAGTGCAGATGTACACCGGTCACTTCCACGCGGCGCCGCAGATAACGCAGCATCTCGTGAAACTCTTCCTTTCCCGGCACCACCTTGGCCATATTGAGCTGGCCACCGATCTCAGTGGCGGCATCAAACAGATGCACCTCATGCCCACGCCCGGCTGCTACGGTAGCGGCTGTCAGCCCCGCTGGCCCGGCGCCAACCACGGCGATGCGGCGGCGGGCTGAAGCACTGGCTGAATCAGAGATTACGGGCCGGTAAACCAGCTCGGTCTCATGGCAGGCGCGCGGGTTCACCAGACAACTGGTGAGCTTGTTTTTGAAAATGTGGTCCAGACAGGCCTGGTTGCAGGCAATGCAGGTGTTGATCTGGTCGGCCTGTCCCGCGGCGGCCTTCTTCACAAAGTCGGCATCCGCCAGCAGCGGCCGCGCCATGGACACCATGTCGGCACAGCCATCGGCCAGCACCTGCTCGGCCACTTCTGGCATATTGATGCGGTTGCTGGTGACCAGTGGCGTGGTGATGCCCACCGCTGCAAACTCCGCCTTCATCTTCTTTGTGACCCAGGCAAATGCTGCGCGCGGCACGCTGGTGGCAATGGTCGGCACGCGCGCCTCATGCCAGCCGATACCGGTGTTGATGATGCTGGCACCGCCCTGCGCAACCGCCTTGCCCAGCGTCACGACTTCGTCCCAAGAGCTTCCACCGGGAATCAGGTCAATCATCGAAAGCCGGTAGATGATGATGAAGTCCCGGCCCACCGCCTCGCGCGTGCGAGCCACAATTTCCACCGGCAGGCGCATGCGGTTCGAATAGTCACCGCCCCACTCATCCGTGCGGTGGTTGGTGAATGCCGAGAGGAACTGGTTGATAAAGTAGCCCTCAGAACCCATGATCTCTACCCCGTCGTAACCCGCCTCACGGGCCTTCACCGCGCAGTTCACAAACGCGCGAATCTGCCGCTCCACGCCCCTGCTGGACAGCTCGAATGGCTTGAAAGGCGAGATGGGTGACTTCAACGCGGTGGGCGCTACGGCCAGCGGATGATAGGCATAACGCCCGGTGTGCAGAATCTGCAGCGCAATCTTGCCGCCCGCTGCGTGTACAGCCTGTGTCACCACCTGATGGCGTCGCGCCGCACCAGACGTGGAAAGGGTGCCGGCAAACGGCTTGGCCCAGCCCGCGATGTTGGGCGCAAAGCCACCGGTCACCATCAGGCCCACTTCGCCTTCGGCGCGCTCGCGGAAATAGGCGGCCAGTTTGGTCAGGTCGCGGCCATCTTCCAGCCCGGTGTGCATAGAGCCCATCAGCACACGGTTTTTGAGTTGCGTAAAACCCAGATCCAGCGGCGCCAGCAGCTGCGGATACAAGGCCAGACCGGGCTGGGGGGAACGGGGAGTGGATAGGGTCATTCAGGCGCAATCGTGAAATATCTGGCCGGGATCATAGGCGCTGGCCGGGTTTTGATGTGGCTTTGACCCAAGACAAAGCTTGAAAACAGCCCCATCGGGACAATATAGACTTGATCCGTCACGACTGGAGCACACCATGGCCGACACCCCTTCTGCATCCCCCGCCACCACCAACCAGCGCAACATCTGGATGCGCGGCCTGTTAATGATCTTGATGGCCATGGCTTTCCAGCTCGCCGCCACGCTGCTGGGCCTGATCGCGGTGGTGCAATTTGTACTGGCACTGGTGAGTGATGCACCCAATGAGCGACTGAGCCACTTCGGTAAGGGCTTGGGCAAGTACCTGCGTCACATTGCAGATTTCGTCACCTTTGGCTCGGAAGACGTGCCGTTTCCGTTCAGCGACTGGCCCGCGGACGATTGACGCTGCCCGTCGGCCTTTCCGGGGCCTTTGCAAGGTTTGCTGTAAGACTAGTGCACCCGGCATCGTCTAAGTCATGACAATCTACCGTGATAGCCAGGAGCCCCCGTCATGCCAATCCACCAGACCTTCAAGACCCTCACCATCACGTTCACACGCCACGCTGCACTGATCGCAGCTTGCGGCATGGCCATCGGCGCCTGGTCCATGCTGGGCACCAACGCGGCGGCCGAGCAGGCTGTCTTGCTTCCCGCCCCCTCTTTTGAGGCGCCACACGCTGGCCCAGGCGCGCAGACCGCCATCTTTGCCGGTGGCTGCTTCTGGGGCGTGCAGGCGGTATTCCAGCACACCAGAGGTGTGCTCAACGCTGTGTCGGGCTACGCCGGAGGCGATCGGGAAACGGCGAAATACCGCCTCATCGGCAGTGGGCGCACAGGGCACGCCGAGTCCGTACAAATCACTTACGACCCCCAGCAAATCAGCTACGGCAAACTGCTGCAAATCTATTTCGGCGTGGCGCATGACCCCACCCAGCTCAACCGCCAGGGCCCGGACTCGGGCACGCAGTACCGATCGGCCGTGTTTTACCTGGACGATAGTCAGAAACAGGTGGCCGAGCGCTACGTGGCCCAGCTGAATGCGGCCAAGGCATTTCCGTCAAAAATCGTCACACAGCTAACCCCCTTACCCGCAAGCGCTTTTTACCCCGCCGAGGCCTACCACCAGGACTACGCCACGCTGAACCCGCGGCAACCCTACATCGCCCGTTTCGATCTGCCCAAGATCGCCAGCCTCAAGCGCGTCATGCCCGATGTGTACCGCGAGCCACCGGTGCTGGTATCGGCTAAAAGCCACTAAAAAGCGGGCTAAATTACCCAAAAAAAACGTCTTTTTCCGATGCCGGATATGCACGAGTAGCTGCGTTATTGATAGCAAACAGTGATTAACACCACCCGACTGCAAACCGCCTTGAAGTTGCTGCATGACAACGCGCGCCCCGCAGAACTGGACGGCATGGCGCGATTTGGTATCGTGGGCGACAAGCGGCTGGGCCTGTCCATGCCGGCCATGCGCAGCATTGCCAAAACACTGGGGCATGAGCACGCCCTGGCACTCGCTTTGTGGGAAACCGGCATCCCGGACGCCCGCATCGTCGCCGGCATGGTGGCCGAGCCTGCTAAGCTCACCTCACGCCAGATGGACGCCTGGACAAAGGGCTTTGCCTCTTGGGACGTGTGTGACCAGGTCTGCGGCAGCGCGTTCCTTGCGTCGCCACTTGCCTGGCGCAAGGTATCCGTCTGGGCCAAACGGCAGGATGAGTTTGTGCGCCGCGCAGCGTTTGCCTTGCTGGCCACGCTTGCAGTGCACGACAAGTCTGCCGATGACTTTCAATTCATCGACGCGCTGCCCCTGATCGAAACCGCCGCCTGTGACGAGCGAAACCTTGTCAAAAAAGCTGTGAACTGGGCGCTACGCAATATCGGCAAACGCAATCAAGCACTCAACGCTGCCGCAATGGATTGCGCGCGCCGCATTAAGCTCCAGAATACAAAATCTGCCCGCTGGATCGCGGCTGATGCGCTAAGGGAACTCGGCAGTGATGCGGTGCAGGTTCGTCTGCAACGAGTGGGTTAATCGAAACGCCGTCGCCACGGACCGGCCAGAGCAAGCTGCGCGCTTTCAGCGCATACTCCCATCACTTGCTAAAAGGATGTGATGAAACCAGACTTCCAGAGCCTAATGAGTGAGGCCCAGCCGGGAAATGGCGCAAAGTCTGACAACTTCACCTCTCACAGCCACGACGACGCTGCGGGACACCGCGGCTATAAGCTTTTTGTACCATCAGGTCTTGATGACCGGCCTGTGCCATTGGTGGTCATGCTGCATGGCTGCTCACAAAACCCGGATGATTTTGCTGCTGGCACGGCAATGAATGAGGTTGCTCGTGCGCAGGGATTCATTGTGTTGTACCCCGCGCAATCGCAACAGGCCAATTCGAATGGCTGCTGGAACTGGTTCAAGCACACCCACCAGGAGCGGGGCCGGGGTGAGCCCGCCGTGCTGGCCGGCATGACCCGGGCAGTCATGGCACGCCATGCCATTGACCCTGATCGCGTTTATATTGCGGGCCTGTCTGCTGGCGGCGCCATGGCCGCCATTCTGGGCGACAGCTATCCAGATATTTTCGCGGCCGTGGGAGTGCACTCGGGGTTGGCAACGGGCGTTGCCAAAGACCTGCCTGCTGCAGTGGCGGCCATGAAAAATGGCGGTTCCGGTACGCGTGGCACCCGCGGCACAGCAAGCGGCGTGGCAACCATCGTCTTCCATGGGGACGCTGACACCACGGTGCACCCCGGCAACGGCAATCACATCATCATGGCCAGTGCGGGCATGGCGTCCAGCGTCGAAGAAGCGCAATTGCACAGCGCTGGAGGGCTGGCCACTACACGTCGCGTCTACCGCGCCCCGGACGATGGTCGTGTGATTGCCGAGCACTGGCTGGTACACGGCGCGGCACACGCCTGGTCAGGAGGCAACCCCAATGGCTCCTTCACCGACGCCCGTGGACCAGACGCCAGTGCCGAGATGATCCGGTTCTTCAAGGCGAGTCACCGCCCGGCGATACGCTGAAAAAAGTCCCACATCACGTCATTGGCGTTGATCGCTTGCGATGCGGGCTCTTTGCCCGAACGCACTTCCTTCACACCGGGCCACGAGTGGCCACCCTTCTCGGTCACGCATAACTGCACTTGCACACCATCGGCGCAACCGGTATGTGCCTCGCAATAGGCGCCTGGCACGTCCAGCACCCGCTTGGGCGCCGCCGTGCAGCGGTTGCGCTGCGTCCAGCGGCTGATGGTCTCAGGGACAGAAACAAAATCCGCCACTTTGGTTTCGTCCCTGAAGGCATCTTTCCCGGCGCCCCCGTAGAACAGAACATGGGTGTCGTTTTTGGCGTGGATGTGCAGCACGGATATCGGCCGCACGGGCGAGCAGGTCAACGTGCCGTCGGTGCCAGCAACAGGAGCAATGGCCCGGAAGGTATCGGCCATCTCGCAGGCCAGGCGGTGGCTCAGCATGCCGCCATTGGACATGCCCGTGGCAAAAATTCGCTGCGGGTCAACGTTCACGCGCGACTGTAGCTGTACCAGCATGGCCCGCACAAACCCGACGTCATCAATATTTAAATCCCGGGCGCGGTCACAACAGTTACCTGCGTTCCACGTCGCCAGTTTGCCCGATGGCAAGCGGCTGTAGCCGTTGGGAAACACGGCAATGAACCCGGCGCTATCGGCCTTGCCTACGATGTTGTAGTTGGCATTGGCCTGCAGATTCATGTGGCCACCGCCGCCGTGAAAGGCGACAACCACTGGTGTTGGCCGTGTGGCATCGTACCCGCGTGGCACGTGCACCAGATAGGCTCGCTGCGAACCACCATGCTGCAGCTTGAAACTGTAGGAGCCCGGCGCGGTGAGTTGCTCCAGGCTTGCAGCATCGGTGCTGGCAGATTTTTCTACTGCCGCCCTTGCGTCCCTGCGATCCTGCAGCTTGTCTTTTAGTCGCTGACGCAAGGTGCTGCCACCGCTGTCAGTCGTATTGGTTTGAGACCAGGCAGACGGGGCGACGACGGCCAACACCGCCGAAAGGCTCGATACCCATAACAGGCGACGGACGACGGTGTTGTCTTCACGATGCAACATGGTTCCTCCGATAGGTAGTGCTGTTTTGCCCTATCCGGTCAAACAGTCATTCTGGGGAGATATGCTACAGGTGACTCCGCTATCAACAAAACATCAGGGAACCTATTCCACATGAAACGCCTTGCCTACGCTTTCGCACTGATCTGTTCTGTCGCCATGCTGATGGCCACTGGTTGCACACGAATCGAAACCGGGGAAGTTGGCCTGCGAATCAACTTTGACAAAACCACTGACCCCACTGAGCGCCTGCCCGGCTCGTTTAACCAGACGCTGGTGGGCGACATCGTCACCTTCAAGATTCAGGACGTGGCAGTAGCCGTGGACAACATGACGCCACTGGCTTCTGACAACTCCACAGTTAAAGACTTTGACATGACTGTGGTCTACAACGTCAACCCATCTGCGGTCTCCGAGCTGTGGACCACCAAAAACAAGGCCTTTCACGGCCTGAGCGACAAAGGTAATGATATTTTGTTGATGCAAAACTACGTGGCTTTGAGCGCACGCAATGCAGCCTACAAGGTGGCGCGAGAGTATGAGTCGCTGAAGATGGCGGATAACCGGCAGGTCATCGAACAAAAAATTCGTGACAGCATCATCAAGACGCTGACCGAAGAGAAGCTGGCAGAAAAGATCACCGTGTCACAAGTGCAGGTGCGCGCCATAACGCCCGCAGACGTGATTGTGGCCAGCGCCAACGAGTTGGTACGGGCACAAAACGAACTCAAAACCAAAGAGGTGGAAGTGCAGACCGCCAAGAAAGAAGCAGAACGCATCGCTGCGCTGAACGCCAACGCCGGTGCCATCGGCTACATGAACGCCATGGCCAACTTAAAAATAGCCGAAGGCGTGGCCAATGGCAAAGTGCAAAGCATCGTTGTGCCTTACGACTTCAAGGGCATCGTCAACGCGAAATAACAGTCAGCTAACCAGTTGTCCAACGCGTCTGCATTCGCCGATGACCGCAGCACGGCTTGGGGAATAGCGCCTGTTTCGAGGTTGGACATTCCAGTAGTGGGGCTCGGGAGTCAGCGCCCGACGTTCTCCGAACGGCAGGATTCTTTCCACATATAGAGACTCTGCGTCTTCGCAGACGGTCAGTTCCTGCTTGACCTGCAACACCAAGGGGTCATTTGCCCCATAACGATCGCGCAGTTCGAGGAACACTCTACTCAGATTGTCTAGTCGCTTTGACATAGGTCTTCTCCTTCTCGTGACCTTCACTATAGGTCAATTTAGGGGGCGCTAGAGTGATCCACGGGCGTTCAATCTACTATTTCCTTTTGGCCCAGCTTTAAATCAAATTGTCATCAAATTTACACATTTGGCAGGCAACCTGTTCCGTTTGATTGCACTTTCACAGCATGCCAACCTCTACTGCTTATGGCGCAGATTACTCAGGGTTGATTTGCGGTTTTCGTTTCGACCCGGATGGGCAAAGCGTAACTGTTGGATCGGATGAAGCTCTTGCCTGGCTATCTCGCTCAGAGTCGGCGGATGGCTTTATCTGGCTGCATTTCAATCTTGCGCACGCCACCACTGAAAAATGGCTGCGAGAGCATGCGGCGTTGTCAGAAGTGTTTCATGAATCCATTCGCTCTGGGTCCCGTTCCACCCGGGTAGAAATGGAAGATGAGACTCTTGTTGCGGTGTTCAACGACGTTCACTATGACTTTGATTTCGAGCCCTCCGACATTTCAACGCTTTGGCTATCAGTGGACCAGCGTCTGGTTGTCAGTGCACGAATTCAACCCCTGCGCTCCATTGACCGGCTGCGCCTTGCCGTCAAACGCGGCACGCGCCTCCGCTCCACCGTCGAACTTCTGGTTCACCTCATGCACGATCAAGGTGACGTACTCGTAGGCATTGTCCGCAGCGCCACGGAGCGTGTTGACGCCCTCGAAGACCAACTGCTGGCAGGTCGTGTTGAGAAGCGTCGTGCCAACCTGGGTTCTCTGCGTCGCCTACTGGTTCGATTGCAGCGACTTCTCGCGCCGGAACCTGCAGCACTTTTTCGCCTGCTCCAAAAACCCCCTGCATGGATCAGTGAAGGCGACTTGCAGGATTTGCGTCAATCGACCGAAGAATTCAACGTAACCCTGATTGACATGGCCGCTTTGCAGGAGCGGATCAAGCTATTACAGGAAGAAATTGCTGGCCAGGTAGCAGAGGAGAACAACCGAAGCCTGTTTGTGCTTACCGTGGTAACGGTCCTGGCCCTTCCGATCAACATCATTGCGGGACTGCTGGGCATGAATGTCGGCGGCATACCTTTGGCCGAAAGTCACTTTGGCTTCTGGATAGTGGTTGCGATCATTGTCACCTTTACCGTGGTGGCCGGATGGTTTTCGCTGCGTGGAAAATCGAAACGAGAGCAGTCATAAACGGGCTAGTGCGAGCGTCTATGTTGAATGCGGGAGCGTTGCAGGGCAAAAAACTCACGTACCCCCCAGATCATGCAAGCCGGGATGGTCAGTACTCGAAAGAATGAGAAATTGTGCAACATGGCATTCCTAAAACAGTGTTCTTCAAAAGAACGATGCTCAAGTTACACGCTTCACGTGACAACTTTGTGTCAGGCTGACCGCAATGCCCCCACCTGAACTGCCCGAACTGATCGCGCTGGAGCGCATCCTTGAACTCGGTCGTGAACGGCTTGAGTCACGCGTCGTTTGCAGTGTGCCCATGCCCAATGGGGGCTTGTACCCCGTACATGCAATTACGTTGGGTAACCCCTCCCCCGACGTACCGGCAGTAGGGTATTTTGGTGGCGTCCATGGTCTTGAGCGTATTGGTGCCGAAGTAGTAATTGCCTACCTGCACAGTCTAGTGATGCGTTTACAGTGGGACAGCACACTTCACAAGCAGCTTGAAGCCGTCCGCCTGGTGTTTATGCCCATTGTTAACCCGGGCGGCATGGCGTTAGGCACGAGAGCTAACCCCAACGGGGTTGATCTGATGAGAAACGCGCCCGTTGAGGCCCGAGAAAAGACCCCTTTTATGGTGGGGGGCCAACGTTTAAGCCCCGGACTACCCTGGTACAGGGGGGCCGAGGGAAAGTCAATGGAGATGGAAAATCAGGCTGTTTGCGATGTCGTGACATCGGAGTTACTCACGCGCAGGTTCAGCCTGTCGGTGGATTGCCATTCAGGCTTTGGGAGCCGGGACCGCATCTGGTTTCCTTTTGCCCACAGGCGGGCACCCATTGCGCATCTGGCTGAGATGCAGGCTCTGAAGAAAATTTTTGTGCAATCACATAGTCATCATCGCTATGTGATTGAGCCTCAAAGCCTGCAATATCTGGCTCATGGCGACCTGTGGGACTATCTGTACCTGCAGTCCTGCCAACTTCAGCAACACGTGTTTTTGCCACTCACTCTCGAAATGGGGTCATGGTTGTGGGTCAAAAAAAACCCGCGCCAGCTGTTTTCAAGACACGGCATTTTCAATCCATTGATAGAACACCGGCAACAACGGGTTCTGCGCCAGCACCAGTTGCTGCTGGACTTCCTATCGCGGGCGGCGTGCGGGAACCACCTTTGGCTGCCGAACGACGACACGCGTTCGGGGCATCACGCGCAAGCCCTGCAGGACTGGTATTAACCCGCCATGACGACCTGGATTTTTATGCGGGGTCTGACGAGGGCGAGCGGACATTGGGGACACTTTGTTGATGAATTCCGGGAAGCCGTGCCGGGTAGCACAGTCAAGGCGCTGGACTTGCCAGGTAATGGTTTGCTGAACCATCAGCGCAGCCCCTTGAGCGTGCATTCAATGGTGGCGCATTGTCGGGCCCAGCTAGTGGCTTGCGACATCACCCCCCCTTTTCACCTGCTGGCGATGTCACTGGGGGGCATGGTCGCTGTGGCCTGGGCTCAGGAACATCCGAACGACGTAGCAGGCAATGTATTAATCAACACCAGTATGCGGCCTTTCAGCCCGTTTTATCAGCGCCTCCTGCCTGCAAACTATTTATCGCTTCTGCGAGCCATCCTTCTGAACGCCTCGCCCGAAGCATGGGAACGTACCGTACTGCGCCTTACCAGTAATCTGGGCGAATCAGATGTGCTCGCAGACTGGCTTGCACTACACGAGAAAAATCCTGTCTCCAGGGCTAACGCTGTAAGGCAGCTCATTGCCGCTGCGCGCTATAGGGCTCCCACCGCCAAACCTGCGACACCAACCTTGCTGCTGACGAGTGAGCATGACCATCTGGTATCGGTCGCGTGCTCCAGGGCGCTGGCTCGACACTGGCAATGCACCCTGCATGTACACCCTAACGCGGGGCACGATCTGCCGTTGGACGACCCCATTTGGGTCATCCAGCAAGCAGAACGTTGGGCGACTGGTTTAAACACAGTAGATTGAATGTTTCCATGGCGTACGGGGCATTTCTATGGTGCGGCTGCAGAAACTATCACAAACTCGCCAGGCATCCGGTAGCCCTGACCGTCCCGCCAAAGATCAATTGCTTTCAGATAACTTGCACGAACTCTCGCCCGTGTCACATCGTCGAATCGCGACCAGGCCAGCGCAACCGGGCCGCCCACAAAGGCCGCGTTGCAGGCGTCGTCCGCGCAGGCGTACATCAGTGTCGTCGTGATGCGACGTTGCACTGTGGCCTCCAATCCCGCTTGCACACATAGGTGCGCCAACGCGCCCTCTTGCCCCAGGCGGAAAAACAGTGGGCATACCTCACTGGACACTTCGGCATCCACGATGGGAAATAATGCCGACCAGCCGCAGTTGGATCGTTCGCCCCAGACGGCGAGGACAATGCGCCCGCCGGGACGCAATACCCGCCGCATCTCGCGCACCGCCTTCACAGGGTCGGGCATATACATGAGGCCCAGCGCACACAGGGCGACATCAAACTTGGCATCGGGCAGCCCCAGCGCCTCGGCGTCCATCCGCTCGAAGCTGACGTTCGACAAACCGCGTGCGGAGGCACGTTGTTGTGAGGCCTCGACCATCGCCCCAGACAAATCGACGCCCGTCACCCGCCCGGATGCGCCAACGGCACCTGCACTGTCAAAGGTGACCAGCCCAGTGCCACACGCCACATCCAGCACGCGCTCACCTGGCGTCAGCGATGCCAATGCCAGCAGCTCAGCCTGCACGCTGGCCAACTGCGCCTGCCATAGCGGCTCGTAGTCGCTTGCGGCCATGTCCCAACCATAGCGCTGGACACGCCGCTGCAACCTGGCTTCCACGCTCAGCGCCGCGTGATGACGACTTCAAGGTAAGTGCTGGGCACCACCAAAGAATGGGCACCGCCGCGATTCAGGCTGTTCAGCAAATTGGTCATGTCACTTTCCAGCGCAGCTGCCTTGTCCGGCGGCAGCGCGGCAAACGCCTTGTGTACGGGACCGTACCAAGTGCGGAAGACGTCAATGAAGTGCGCGGCGGAACGGTATCGAAAGTTGAAATCCTTTGAAGTGACGGCCACTGAAGCGGCGCGATCACCAAAAAATGAACGCAGGTTGCTCTCCACACCCCAGCGCGAAGGCGGTTGCACATCCGGCGGCGGTGGCACATGGCGACCCAGCGTCTTGAACAGTTGGCCAATGAAGCCCTCAGGCGTCCAGTTGGCAAGGCCGACGCGCCCTCCGGGTCGGCACACTCGCGCCATTTCATCTGCGGCCCGGCCCTGGTCTGGCGTGAACATCACACCAAAGGTCGATAAGACCACATCGAAGCTTCCATCGGCAAACGGCAACGCCTCAGCGTCTGCCGTCTGGAAATCAACCTGCAGACCTTCTGCACGTGCCCGCTCGGCACCGCGCTCAAGCAGCAGCGGCACGTAGTCGGTAGACGTCACCTTGCAGCCGCGGCGACCTGCAGCCAGCGTGGCGTTGCCGTTGCCGGCCGCCACGTCCAGCACGCGCTCATCAAAACGAAGATCGCAAGCCTCTGCTAATTGTTCACCCACAATTTGCAGTGTGGTGCCGATCACGGCATAGTCGCCGCTGGCCCAAGCCGTTTGCTGGCGGGTCTTCAGGGCAGTGAAATCTGTGTGTGCATTCATATGTGCTCTCCTGATAAAGATATGAAGAACGTATTTTTTTCTGGCACAACTGGGTTTGTCCTGACCGAGCGTCGCTCATTCATGCCTGATCGTCCTCAACCGGCCACGGCGACCATCACACCTGCCCGGTCGTCCGCAATTCTTGCCCCATCGTCCGGCACACCCTGCTTTCAAGGCTGGTGACGCTTGACGCGGGTGGCCGGGCCTGCCACGATCACCACTCAACAAAAGACAGGAATACCGGTATGGGAGCACAAGACATTGCAGCCGCACTGCAGCGCGTGGAAGCGGTATTGCGGCGTCGGCCTGAGACAGGCCTGCACGACGACGCGTCGGCAACGGCAAAGTGGGATGGAGCAACACGCGTCATAGCCAGCCACGCCAATGGCACCCAGGTAGCAACCGACATGCCCACTGAGCTCGGCGGCACGGGTGACAAGGTTACGCCGGGCTGGCTGTTTCGCGCGGGCCTGGCCTCGTGTGCAGCGACATCCATTGCGTTGCTTGCAGTTGCCGAAGGCATTGATCTGTCGGCACTGGAAATTCGAGCCAGCAGCCGCTCGGATGCCCGGGGAATGCTGGGCATCGCGGAGGTTGATGGCAAACCGGTTTCAGCAGGGCCTGGCGATGTGCAGCTGCATGTGCACATCGCCGCGCAAGGGGTTTCTTTGGAGCGCCTGCGAGCACTGGTGGAGACTGGCATCCAGCGTTCACCCATTCCCACAGCCGTATCGTGTGCCACGCCGCTCGGTCTGCACATCGACGTCACCGCGGGTTAGCGCCGGTTTAGTCTTGGACGCCCTGTCACAAACCCTTCGCGTTGTCCGGCTGGTGAGCGCCATCTTCATCAACGCCCGTTTCACCGCGCCTTGGTGTTACCAGTCGCCCAGTGCCGATGCCGCGGCTCCCATTCTGGAGCCCGGCGCCGAACGCGTCGTGATCTTTCACCTGATCACCGAGGGCGAGTGTTATGTCGAGATGGCCAATCAGCCGCCGGTGCATCTGATAGCTGGAGACGCTGTCATCTTCCCGCACGGCGACGCTCACCTCATGAACAGCGCGCCTGGGCTGCCTTCTGCGAAAGGCGCGCGCCTGGATGAAGTACTGCAGCGTCGCCCCCGCCAGCTGTCTTACGGCGGCGGCGGTGCCACCACGCGGCTGGTCTGCGGCTACCTGGCGTGCGATGCCAAGCTCGCCGGCATGTTGATGGCCGGCCTGCCACCCATTGTTCGCGTGAACGTGCGCGGTTCGAACGCCGGTGTGTGGCTTGAGGCCTCGGTGCGCTACGCGCTGACCGAGGCGCGCTCACCCCGGCCGGGCGGCGCGGGGGTGCTGGCCAAGCTGTCTGAGGTGCTGTTCATCGAAGTCTTGCGCCTGTATATGAACGAGCAGGCCGAGGGCCGCACTGGCTGGCTCGCCGGCGTAGGCGACCGTATCGTGGGTGCCGCGCTGAACGCACTGCACAACACCCCCGCGCATGCCTGGACTCTGGACGAACTGGCGCGCACAGCAGGCACCTCACGGTCGGTGCTGGCTGAGCGCTTTCAGCATCTGGTCGGCAGCTCGCCCATGCAGTACCTCACCAAATGGCGCATGTTGCTGGCCGCGAATCTCTTGTGTCGGGGCCAACTCTCACTGGCGCATATCGCCGCGGATGTGGGCTATCAGACCGACACCGCGTTCAGCCGCGCTTTCCGACGCGAGTTTGGCTTGCCGCCCGCTGCGTGGCGAAAAGGCCAGACGGCGAGCGCACAAATCCAGTAACGTTTTCCAACGCGTGGGCAGGCATTTCAGACCACCAGACATATCAATTTGACACCATACCAACTAGTAGGTATATTCCGAAAAACTTATTGGATGGAGCATTTCATGGCCGAAGACATCTGGCTCAACCTCCCCGTCAGGGACCTGGCGAAATCGGTCGCGTTCTTCACTGACATTGGCTTCACGCACAAGCCGGGTCCGGGCAATAGCGCGCACTCGGCCAGCTTCTCCATTGGCAAAAAAGGAATCATCCTGATGCTCTTTGCGCAGGACATGTTTGCGGGCTTTACCCACAACGCACTGTCAGACACCGCCAAAGGAACCGAGGTTTTGTTTTCCCTGGGCGCAGATAGCCGAG
>JAKQJK010000028.1 GCA_029561195.1 Pseudomonadota bacterium | reverse complement strand
CTATCTGGGCGGTGTATGACCTGCGCGAGCTGTGGCGCAACGTGGGGCCGCGGGTGGAGACGGTTCGCAAAACAGCCGAGCCTGGCCGCAACGACCTGTGCCATTGCGGCAGCGGCAAGAAATACAAGAAGTGCCATGGTGCCTAGCCCGTCAACAGCGTACCGGCCAGCGCAAACATCACCAGCGCAATGAAGCTGTCCAGCACGCGCCAGGCGGTCACCGTTTCAAACAGCGGCCCGAGCAGCCGCGCACCATAACCCAGCGCTGAAAACCAGACCAGACTGCCCAGACAGGCGCCCCAGCCAAATGTCCACGGGTCGCTGCGCTGATTGGCCACCGAGCCAAGCAGCACAACCGTGTCCAGATACACGTGGGGGTTCAAGAAGGTGAAGCCGAAGCAAGCTGCCAGCGCCGTAGCCAGCGGCGTCGGCGTGCTGGCCTGCAGCTGCATATGGCCGCCACGCCAGGCACGCATCGCTGCCAGTGCGCCGTAGCTGGCAAGAAACAGCGCGCCGCCATACCGGGCCACCGCCAGCAGCGTGGTGTTGCCGCGAATCACCACACCCGCTCCGCCAATGCCGGCGACGATCAGCAGCGCATCGGACAGCGCGCAGAACAGCACGATGGGCAACACGTGTTCGCGCCGCAAACCCATGCGCAGCACAAATGCGTTTTGCGAACCGATGGCCACGATCAGCGCCAACCCGGTGGCAAAACCGGTAAAGAAATCAATGAGGGTCAAGAAGCGGCCTGCTCTTTCAGCAGATCCACTAGCCGCGCCAACGCGTGGTGAACGGTGGCCTGGCGCACCGCCGCGCGGTCACCGTCGAAGCGGCACGTTTCGGTGATGACGCCTGCAGGCGTGGCAAACCCGAACCATACCGTGCCCACCGGTTTGGTGGCCGTGCCGCCGGTGGGGCCAGCCACACCGGTCACGGCCACCGCCACCTGCGCGCCCGAATGCTGGATGGCGCCTTGCACCATGGCACGGGCAACCGCTTCGCTCACCGCACCGTGCTGGTTGATCAGCGCGGCATCCACGCCGAGCATGTCAGTCTTGGCGGCGTTGGAGTAGGTGACAAAGCCGCGCTCAAACCAGTTGCTGGAGCCCGACAGGTCGGTGCAGGCCGCCGCAATCAGACCACCAGTGCAGCTTTCCGCCGCAGCGAGAAACCAGCCGTTCTTAGTAAGAAAATTGGCCACTAGCCCACACAGGTTATGCGTGGACAGCTCTGAATTTGATAGCGACGTGATGAGATGTGGATCAGTCACCAGATGAACCTCCAGGCCGCTATGACCAGCACGGTGCACGCTGCCGCTACCAAATCGTCAAACATGATGCCAAAGCCCGCCTTCGTCCACGCGTGATGGTCATTGTGCGCATCCACGCCGTGAAAAAACTGATCCGCCCAACCTACGGGACCGGGTTTGACTGCATCAAAAAAACGGAACAACCCGAAGGCCATGACCTGCCCCCAGAACCCGGCCGGCAACACCAGCCACAACACGATCCAGAAGGCCACCACCTCGTCCCACACGATGTTGCCTGGGTCCAGCACCTGCATGTTGCGGGCGGTGACGGTGCTGGCCCACCAGCCCAGAGCAAGGGAGAGTGCAATCAGCCCCCCGGCGTGTGCGTCCGTCATGCCGTAAAACTGCATCACCAGAAACGCCAGCCAGGCCCACAAGGTGCCCGATGTTCCCGGTGCAAACGGGCTCAGGCCCGAGCCAAACCCCAGTGCAATGGCGTGCGCGGGGTGGGACAACATGAAGCGGGCTGTGGGCCGGGGAATCGAACTCATTCCGTGATTATGGTGGACGCAAATGCACGGTATCATCTGCGCACACCGGCGTATACGATCGGTGATATCGACGGAGACAAGTCTTGCGGTACAAAGAAACAAAAGAGCAAAGCGCCGAGTTACTGCGCAAAGTCGTGGCGTTGATGGCCCAGCATGATGCGGCGTTTCACCCCGTGTCGTTTGCCGTCTGGTACGAATTTGCGTCAGGCACCAACGGGCGTCTGACACACGCTATTGAGCGCGCTGTGCAAACCGAACCCCGCCTGGGCAATGACACCGTGGTGCGCCTGTTTCAGGAATTTGTGGCGGAATTGGACCATGTGGCCATGCAGCGCATTTCCGGTGAGTTGCAGCGCATGATGACCGGTATGTCCGATAGCGCCACGCGCACCGGAGACCGTGCAGGCGCATTTGGCGAACAGCTCACGGGCCTGACGGCCGCCTTGCAAACCAACGATGTGCCCGCCCTCACATCACAGGTCGCCGCTGCACTGGCGGGCACGGCGCAGATGAAGAGCTCGGCACTGGAACTGCATGAGCAGGTGCTGGCCAGCCGTCAGGAGATCGAGCGGCTGCAGGCGGATCTGGTGCGCACCCGCGACGAAGCCGCGCTGGACCCGTTGACCCGGGTGCTGAACCGCAAGGGGTTTGACCGGCAGCTGGCTTTCCTGCTGGAGCAGCCGCTGGCGTCGGACAGCGCACACTGCCTGATCATGCTGGATATCGATCATTTCAAGAAGGTGAACGACACGCACGGCCACGTGATGGGCGACCGTGTCATCCAGGCGCTGGGCGACGTGCTGCGCTCTTGTGTGTCGGACAAGGGTCATTCGGTGGCAAGGTATGGCGGCGAAGAGTTTGCGGTTCTGATGCCGCATTGCACGGTGGAGCACAGCCTGAAAATGGCCGACACAATACGCCAGCGCACCAAGGCCATGAAGATTCGCGATCGCCGCACGCAGGAAGTAGTGCTTACCGTCAGCATCTCGGGAGGCGTGGCGGCCATGCAGCCCGGCGACGATGCGCAGGACCTGATTGCGCGGGCCGATGGCGCACTGTACAAGTCCAAACAATCAGGCCGCGACCGGGTTACCTGCGCCTGAGTCCATTGCCGCAAGCCACGCCGCCCAGAAATCAATGCAGGCGCGGATTTTGGGCAGGCGGTGGCGCTCCTTCAGCATCACCGCGTAAATCGGCACCGGCGGGCTGACAAAGAACGCTTGCAATAGCGGCACCAGTTGCCCACTGCGCACCAGCGGCCGTGCCATCAGGTCGTGCAGGCGCGCAATGCCCACTCCGTGCTGCACCAAAGCCATCGTTACGGCGGAGTTGTCGGTTCGAGTGTGTCCCTCTGCCAAAAACTCTTCAATGCCTTTGCGTGTGGTCGTGGCTGTCAGTGGCCAGTGGTTCAGCTGCGGGCTGGCGCTGTTGGCCAGCAGGCGGTGGTTTTGCAGGTCGTCTGGGTGCCGGGGCGTGCCCCAGCGGGCCAGGTACGCGGGTGAGGCATAAACCGAGCGACTGTAGTCGCCAATCTGGCGCGCCACTAGCGTCTCGCTGTTGGGCGTGCCAGTGCGGATGGCGATGTCGATGCCATCTCGTGCCATGTCGGCCATGCGGTCATCGGCGTTGATGTCGATGTGCAGCGCCGGGTACTGCTCGTACAGGCTGTTCAGGCTGGGTGCCATCACGTGCTCCGCCAGCAGCGGGCTCACGCTGATGCGCACCCAGCCGCTGGGGCCACTGATCTTGCCGGTTAGTTCGCTACTGAGTTCTGCCGTGGTGTCCAGCAGGCGCCGGCCATGTGCCAGAAAGGTGTCGCCCTCGTCGGTGAGGCTCAAGCCGTGCGTGCTGCGGTGCAGCAGCCGCACGTTGGCGGCGGCCTCCAGCCGCGCCAGTGACCGGGTAACCTGACTCACGGGCACATCGCGCTCACGGGCAGCAGCTGACAGACTGCCCAGCTCGGCAATGCGAGCGAATAGGGCGACGTCATCAAGCTGGAGCTGCATGGCCGAATTTTGGCTTAGTTTTGCAATTAATGCAAAACCAATGTGGATATTTCGCTGTTTCGGATGAGTTGCTAACCCAATAAAGTTCAAGCCGTCGCTGATCCCGCGATCAACCCACAGGAGTTCACCATGTTTGCCCACCTTCCCGATGCCGCCACGCAAGCGCGTTTGCACGATTTGGCCAAAGCGGAAGCCGTCCGGCTGCGCCATCAGGCGGCAGATGAGTTCTGGCGAGGGGCTGACGCTGTGTTGCAGCGCAGCCTGAAAACGGGGCAGGCCGCAGTGGAACGAAGTGCCGAGCGGTTGAAAGCCCGTCTGGCCCGCCATGTGCGCAGCCGTTCGCCGAGCGGCGCGTCGTCCCTTGATTCAGGAGCCTGAGCATGCCTACCTTGAACCTCAAAATCTCGCCACTGCAAAACCCGTCGCGTTACCGGTCGCTAGCTGCAGCGCTCACCCGCCTGACGGCGCTGCACCTGGACAAACGCCCGGAAGTCACCGCCGTAATGATTGACGATGTGCCCGCCGCGCGCTGGCACATTGGCGGCACGGATGTGACAGGCCCCACAGCGTTTCTGGAAGTCAGCATCACCGCAGGCACCAACACCCCGCGGGAGAAAGCTGCCTTCATTGCCGCGGCGTTTGACGAACTGCAAAACCAGCTTGGTCTGGGCCAGCCACTGGCGAGTGCCAGCTACGTCATCGTGCGCGAAGTACCGGCAGGTGATTGGGGTTATGGCGGGCAGACGCAGGCGGCGCGCCGACAGGCCCGCGTGCCTCCGGAGCAAATCGGTTCCGAGGTACCGCATGCCTCCTGACACCCCGTTGTCAGCAGCCCTGGCGCAGCATCACGGCTCCCTTAACTACCAAGTTAATCCCTTGGTTTACCCATCAGGAGTTTCCCGTGAAAAATGCAATCAGCTGGTTTGAAATCCCCGTCACCAACTTGGAGAAATCGCAGGCCTTTTACGAGGCCACACTGGCGTGCACCCTGCGCCGCGAGGCGATGGGCCCATCCGACGGCGCAGTGTTCCCGTACGACCCTGATGAAACAAACGGCGGCGTTGGCGGGGCGCTGTTGTGTGGACCCACCGCACCGCCCCCTGGTGCTACTGGCACACTGGTGTATCTGGATGCCTCGCCATCGCTCGACGCGGCGCTGAAGCGCGCTGTGGCTGCCGGTGGGCGTGTGGCGTTGCCGCAGCAGGCCTTGCCGCCGGGCATGGGCTTCTTTGCCCATATCACCGATCTGGATGGCAACCGGGTTGGCTTGCATGCCCTTGCCTGACGGCATGGTGTTGTGGTGCGTGAGCCAGATACCGAAGAAACTGCTATTTTATTTATAGCTACTCACGCAGGTATCATGAAGGCTAAGGCCTTAAAACACCCCATAAACGCACCATGCGCCGCGCCGACCGCCTTTTCCAGATCGTCCAGCTCATCCGCGGGCGTCGCCTCACCACGGCGGCGCATCTGGCGCAGCGCCTCGAAGTGTCCGAGCGCACCATTTACCGCGATGTGGCCGACCTGCAGCACCAGGGCGTGCCGATTGAAGGTGAGGCGGGTGTGGGTTATCGGCTGGGTTCGGGGTTTGACCTGCCGCCACTGATGTTCACGCATGATGAGGCGCGTGCGTTGGTGGCGTCGGTGCGCATGGCGCAGGCCTGGCAGGACCCCGCTATGGCGCAGGCTGCCGAAGTGGCGCTGGGGAAAATCATGTCGGTGCTGCCGCCCGCAGCACGGGCCGCCGCCCAAGCCATGGCGGTGTATGCGCCACCCATTGGCTTGGAGCCTGCCACGCAGGCAACACTGCAGACTCTGCGCGAGGCGGTGCAGGCACGCCGCAAGTTGCAGGTGGATTACCGCGATGCGGCCGATCAGGTGACCCAGCGCACACTGCGGCCCTTGGGCTGCTTTTACTGGGGCAAGGTCTGGACGCTGGCGGCCTGGTGTGAAACCCGGCAGGCCTTCAGGAACTTCAGGCTTGACCGTATTGCAAGCGTTAAACCTCTGGACGCCGTTTTCAGGGACGAGGCGGGAAAAACGCTTGCCGATTTTCTGCGTTTGATAGGCGCCAAACCAGTAAGTTGAGATCATATTTCGGTGGAAAATCCGTTAAATGTGGAGATTGAGCCGTATTTGTGATCACAAATACGGACGACATTGGTATGATTGGGCATTCCCACTGCCGGAATAGCCATGACCCAGTCCCTCAAAGATTTCCTCATTCACAACCGCATCCACGAAGTGGAATGTGTGATCCCGGACATGACCGGCATTGCTCGCGGCAAGATCCTGCCGCGTGACCTGTTCCTATCGGCCGGCGAGATGCGCCTGCCAAAAAGTGTGCTGCTCAATACGGTGAATGGCCAGCAGCCCGACAACGGCCCATTTGTTGGCGATACCGATCCCGACATGGTGTGCTTGCCCGATCCCAATACTGTGCGGGTAGTGCCCTGGGCTGCCGAGCCGGTTGCCGTGGTGATTCACGATTGCCAGGAGTGGGATGGCAGCCCGGTGCAGATCGCGCCGCGCAGTGTGTTGCGCCGCGTGCTGGCTTTGTACGAAGGGCTGGGGCTGAAGCCTATCGTGGCGCCCGAGATGGAGTTTTATCTGGTGGCGCGCCAGCAAAACCCGCATGAACCGTTGCAGCCGCCGCTGGGCCGCACCGGCAAGCCCGAGGCGGGGCGCCAGAGTTATTCGATCGATGCGGTGAATGACTTCGACCCGTTTTTCATGGAGCTCTCCAGCTTTTGCGAACAGCACAAGCTGGGCGTGGAAACGTTAATTCACGAGGCCGGGCCGGGGCAGATGGAGATCAACTTCTCGCACGGCGAGCCGATGGATCTGGCCGACCGCGTATTTCTGTTCAAGCGCACGGTACGCGAGACGGCGCTGCGTCACGGCATCTTTGCCACGTTCATGGCCAAGCCCATGGAGCAGGAGCCGGGCAGTGCCATGCACATCCACCAGAGTCTGGTGAATGGCGAAACCGGCCTGAATATCTTCAGCAAACCGGACGGCAGTGCCAGCGATGCCTTTGCCCACTACATCGCGGGTCTGCAGGCGTACATCCCGCAAGTGATGCCGATGTTCGCGCCGTACGTCAATTCGTACCGTCGTCTGGCGCCCTTCATCTCTGCGCCGATCAATGTGCGCTGGGGGCACGACAACCGCACCTGTGGCATCCGGGTGCCGAAGTCCGGGCCCGAGGCGCGGCGCGTGGAAAACCGCGTGCCCGGGGTTGACGTCAACCCCTATCTGGCCATGGCCGCTACGCTGGCCTGCGGGTATTTGGGCATGCGCGACAAACTCCGGCCAAGTGAGCCCACGACCGACAGTGCGTGGAACGTTCACCATGAGCTGCCGCGCCACCTGGAGGACGCCATTGAAGCAATGCGCGCTTGCGATGCCATGCGCGACGTGCTAGGCACCGGTTTTGTGGATGCGTTCTGTGCGGTGAAGGAACTTGAATATGCAACCTACAACCGGGTGATCAGCTCGTGGGAGCGTGAACACCTGCTGCTACTGGTGTAGTCGTTATGCCAGCCATTCAATCCATGAAAGGGGCTTCGGGCGTCGCACCTGAACGTGTGCAAGCCCTGTTGCAACTGGAGCAGAACCTCTACGAGCAGCGCAACCCGCGCTCCCGCGCACTCGCCGGGCGCGCGACGCAGTATCTGATGTTTGGTGTGCCGCTGCACTGGATGAACGACTGGGCCACGCCATTCGCGCTGCACATGGCCCACGCCAAAGGCGCGCACCTGACCGATGTGGATGGCCACGAGCTGGCCGACTTTTGTCTGGGTGACACGGGTGCCATGTTCGGCCATTCGCCCGATGCCGTGATGAACGCTCTGTGTGCGCAAGCCGCACGGGGCTGCACCGCGATGCTGGCCAGCGAAGATGCGACTGCTGTGGGGCAGGCTTTAGCGGAACGTTTTGGTCTGCCGCTGTGGCAATTTGCCATGACTGCGACCGACGCGAACCGTTTTGTGCTGCGCTGGGTGCGTGCGGCGACCAGCCGCAAGGTGTTGCTGGTGTTTAACGGTTGTTATCACGGTACCGTGGATGATGTGTTTGTTGATTTGGTGGACGGCCTGGCGGTGCAGCGGGACAGCCTGCTGGGCCAGGTGCATGCACTCACGCAGACCACCCGTGTCGTGGAGTTCAATGACCTAGTCGCGCTGGAGGCAGCGCTGGCGCCGGGCGACGTGGCGTGTGTGCTGGCCGAGCCGGTGATGACCAACATTGGTATGGTGCTGCCGCGGCAGGGCTTCTGGGAGCAGGCGCTGGAAATCATCCATCGTCACGGTGCTCTGCTGGTGCTGGACGAGACGCACACCATCAGCAGCGGTCCAGGTGGGTATGCACGTGCGCATGGGCTGGTGCCTGATGCCGTGGTGGTGGGCAAGCCGCTGGGTGGTGGCATGCCCTGCGCAGCTTATGGCTTCAGTGCTGATCTGGCTGCGCGCGCCGAGGCCGCCAAACGCAACGCGCCACCGGGGCATTCCGGCATTGGCACCACACTCACCGCCAACCTGCTGGCCATGGCAGCGATGCGCGCCACACTCACGCAGCGGATGACGCCCGCCACGTATGCGCCGATGCTTGCTCTGGCTGAAGGTCTGGCCGATGGCTTGCGTCAGACCATTGCGCGTCACCAGTTGCCATGGTGTGTGTCGCAAGTTGGCGCGCGCACCGAGTTTCAGTTTTGCAGCACGCCACCTCAGAACGGCACGCAGGCCGGCGCTGCGATGAATCCCGAACTGGAGCATGCCATTCACCTCTATCTGCTCAACCGTGATGTGCTGATCACACCGTTTCACAACATGATGCTGGTGTGCCCTGATACGTCGCGGGCGGATGTGCAGCGTCTGCTGGCTGCGTTTGATGC
>JAKQJK010000020.1 GCA_029561195.1 Pseudomonadota bacterium | reverse complement strand
AAGCTTTTCAACAGTCTGGGCGTGGACTCAGTGCCCTACATCGTGGCTAAAAATGCGCGTACTGGCCAGGTAGTGAACAACACCGGCGCATTGGCAACCGCAGCGCTGGCTGATTTTCTGGGTGTGGATCAGCCCTGATGGATCCTTAAGGCCTGTAAATTATTGGGCTGTTGCCCCGAGCTTGCGCAGCTTGTCGCACCACTTGCGCACGCCATCGTCGCCCAGCTGGTCAACCAGTCCAATGAGCGTTTCGTTCACGGGCGCGATGCCTACAAAACCCAGCACATTTCGCTCCAGCGACTTGACGCTATGAGCGCGGAAATACCAACGGTACAACAATGCCAGCATACCCATGGTGCACACAATACGCGCGGAGCGGCCGGTGAGTCCTTTACTTCCAAAGGGGTTGGCTCCCTTGGGCTTGAAGGCAAAACCGGGGCGGGCAATTTGCTCCAGAAACGCCTTGAGTAAAGCGGGCATGTCGCCCAACCACAAGGGAAAGACCAGCACCAGATGCTGCGCCCAGGCAATATCGTCCTGCGCAGGCTTCAGCGACACGGGCACCTGGCCGTGCTCCCAGTCTTGCTGGCTGCGTAGCAACGGGAAGTCCAGCGTGGCCAAACGTATGCGTCGCACAATGTGACCGGCTTTTTCTGCTCCAACTGCATAGGCATCAACCAGTTCATTACACAGATGCCGGCCGATGGGATCAGGATGCCCATCAATCAATAGAACCCGCCTGGATGCCATGTGGTTGTTACGTCGTTACAACGTGACCAGTTATTACCGTGTGACCAGTACTGGCACCGGCGACTCTGCCACGACCTTGGTGGCAACACTGCCCAGCATCAGTCGCGCAAAGCCTGAACGTCCATGGGAACCCATGACCACCAGATCAATGCCGTCACCTTTTGCAGTTTCCACAATCCCCCGCGCCGCGGCCACATCTTCCAGCAAACGCGCCTGCAATGTTACGGGTGGACCATCCTTTGTGCACAGTGCTTCAACCTGGGCGTGCGCCTGCGCTGCAAGTTGCTGGGCGGCGGCAGCGTAGGCCTGCAAGCCCATAGGGTTGACCTCGCCGATACCCATATAAGGGTATGGGTCAGCCACGTACAGTGCGGTGAGCCTAGAGCCATGCGTGCGAGCCAGCCCCACTGCAAGCTTGGCTGCGTGCTCCGATTCAGGGGAACCGTCGGTCGCCAGCAGGATGTGTTTGAACATGTAAGCCTCGCATGATTAAGATGAATGTCTTCATGATGCGCTTGGACAAACCAGTCGTCTTTGACATAAGTCAGACAACCACCACCAGGCCGGAGATTAACCCGATGAATTCAAATACACCGCGTAGAGCGAGCTTGTACCGCAGATGAAGAGCCGATTGTGTCTTTCACCACCAAAACAGACGTTGGCTACCACCTCGGGGATGAGGATTTTTCCCAGCAGGGTGCCATCGCTGGCGTAGGCATGCACGCCATCGGCGGCACTGGCCCACAAGCGACCGGCCTGATCAACGCGAAAACCATCAAACAGACCATTGGTACATTGGGCAAATACGCCAGAGGTGCCGCCGGCCACGGACAGGCGCTGTCCATCGTGGCTCATGCGCATAGCCCGAATATGGCGCGGACCGTCTGGCGTATGGCTGGCGCCCGTATCCGCAACATACAGGATGGATTCATCCGGTGAGAACGCCAGTCCATTAGGCTTGACGAAGTCATTTGCCACCAAATCAACGGCGCCACTTGACGGGTCAATGCGGTACACGTTGCAGGCATCGATTTCGCTGTCGGCCCGCATGCCTTCGTAGTCAGACAGGATGCCATAACTGGGGTCGGTGAACCAGATGGAGCCGTCAGAGCGCTCCACCACATCATTGGGAGAATTCAGCCGCCTGCCTTGCCATCGGTCAGCCAGTACGGTTTGGCTGCCGTCATGTTCGGCACGAACAACGCGCCGGGTCAGGTGCTCGCAGGTGATTAGCCTACCTTGGCGATCCACCGTGTTGCCGTTGGCGTTATTGGCCGGCTGGCGAAACACGCCCACGGTGCCATTGATCTCGTCATAGCGGAGCATGCGGTTGTTCGGAATGTCGGACCACACGAGCGTGCGGTGTGCGGCAAACCAAGCCGGTCCCTCGCACCAGCGCCCGCCCGTCCACAAGCGTTCCACCCGTTCACAATGCACCAGGCACTCGGCAAAACGCGGATCCAGTGTTTCAAAGCCGGTACCTTCGAGGGTTCCATAAGTTGTCACGACGATGCTCTCCTTCCATTTTGTTGCTGGCCGGGCCAAGTCGTTCCTGGTTGCATTCACTTCCGCTATATTTTTAATAGCGATTTACGAAATATTGATAAGGGCCAAGACCTCATTTTCTGCGCATTTTGGCAGATTTGAGGAGGGACTCATTGCTTTTGAACAAACTCTATCTTCGACGCTGCAGGCGCGGGAAATTATTTGCTTAACCCGGCGCCCGGCGCGACTACTCGGGACAGATGCTGCCGGGCTCCTCGTTCCAGGCGTGTCACACTTGCGCCATCCCGGAACACCCCAGAGCGCCTAAACTCACGCTACATTTTCAGGAGACTCTGTACATGCTGACTCTTTGCGGATCACCAATTTCCAACTACTACAACAAAGTGAAACTGGCGTTGATGGAGAAGAACGTGCAGTTTGTTGAAGAGTTGGTGCCCACCAAATCGACTGATGCAGCCGTGCTGGGAGATTCTCCGCTGGCAAAGATTCCGTTTATCCGCACACCGCAAGGTGGTCTGTGTGAAAGCCAGGCCATCATGGAATACATTGAGGCCGCCTATCCCAACCCGCCACTGCTGCCAGCTGATCCGTATGCTGCGGCCAAGGTGCGGGAATTAATTACTTTCCTGGACCTGCACCTAGAGTTGGTGGTGCGTGACCTGTATCCCCAGGCTTTTTTTGGTGGGACCGTTAGCGAATCGTCGCAGGCACGTGTACGCAAACAGCTGGAGAAGAACATTGCCGCATTCAAGCGCCTGGTCCGCTTTGCGCCCTACGTTGCGGGTGATGTTTTTACCCAGGCCGACTGCAGTGCGTTCAACAACCTGCCACTGGTGGGCATGGCCACCAAAGCCATCTATGGCGAAGACATGCTGCTGGCTGCCGGGGTGGACTATAAAACTTACGTCAAATTTGTCGGCGAGCGCGCCACAGCCCGGAAGGTCGTCGCAGATCGCAAGGCTGCTTCTACCCAAGTTTAGAAATGACCAACCCGCAATATGTCATTGACGACGTTGAAATTTTTGTTGAAGGCAACGGCCCGCAGACGATTGTCATGATTCATGGCTGGCCTGACACCTACCGCTTGTGGGATGACGCCGTTCAAGGGCTCAAGGATCAGTACTGTTGCGTAAGGTTTACGCTGCCGGGCTTTGATACCGGCAAGCTGGCGCGGCCAACATCAATGGCACGGATGACCGCGCTCTTCAGTCAGATAGTTGAAGCGGCAAGCCCCGGCCAGCCTGTCACCTTGCTGCTGCATGACTGGGGATGCATGTTTGGCTACGAGTTCGCTGCGCGACACCCCGATCAGGTTTCACGCATTGTTGGCGTGGACATTGGTGACCACAATTCGGGCCAGTACCTCCGTTCCCTGCCGTCCAAGGCAAAGTGGCAGATTTTTGCCTACCAATTCTTTTTGGCCCTGTCGTGGAAATTGGGTACCGTGAGCCCGGCACTTGCCGACAGCATGACACGCTGGATGGCCCGTTCCATGCGCTGCCGCACGGCGCCAGCAAGCATCGGCTGGCAAATGAACTATCCCTACGCGATGCAATGGTTTGGCGTTGCAAGCGGGTTTCGCGGGGCTGCGAAGGTGAACCCGCATTGTCCGATGCTGTACATCTATGGCTTGCGTAAACCGTTCATGTTCCAGTCAGACCTGTGGCTGGAACAAATTGCGTCCAGACCCGGCTGCGCCGTCCAGTCGTTTCCAACGGGCCATTGGGTCATGGTGCACCAGCCAGTGCAGTTTCTGGATTGCATCAAACGCTGGTTGGCGGAGTCGTCCCAACCAGTAACACTCAGGTAAAGTCGGTTGGACCCGGCGCCGGCTTGCGCCCATGCACCATGGACGCCACCAGGTTCTCGCGATGCCGCCAGGAAGTGAAGATTGCTCCGCCGACATGCAACAGCAGCAGCGGCAGCAGAGCATCGCCCAGGGCGCCATGTAGGTCTTCGAGCCACTCGACACCCCAGAACCGGTCGGTCGTGTAAAGCCAGCCGGTCAACCCGGTCGCGAAGGCATCTGTCAGCAAGAACACCACCATCCAGCCGCCCATCGGGTTGTGGCCCAGGTAACGGGCCTCAGAATGCCGCCAGACTGCGCGGGCGTAGGCCAGTGTGGCTGACGGTGTCTTGACGAATTGTGAGAACCGCCAGTAGCCACCCGCGACAAAACCCATCAGTATCCGCACGCTCGCAGCCGCCAGCGCAACATACCCGGCCCATTCGTGCACACGCCCCACGTCTTCATGCGTGACAAAGCTGGTGATCATGGAGATGGCCAGCGTCCAGTGAAGTAGACGTACGGCGGGACTCCAGACCACCCGCATCGGGGCCTTGGCCAGCACGTTGGAAGGCATCCGCATCGCGCCTAGCGGGCTTTCGTCGGCACCGGCGCCAGCGTTACCGGATGAAAGTAAAACTCGCCACGTTCGCCCTTTTCGTCCAAGGCGTAAACCTCATAGCAGCCACCATCCTCCTTGATACGGCGAACGGTGTAACCCTTTGCCTTGAGTTGCTGCTCCAGCTTTTCAACCGGCTGCCAACCCGCTTTGGGACCTGAATCGCAGGTTGCCAAACCGGTTGCTTGGGCAGAAAAACCCGACAGAGACAGGATACTGGCAGTCAAAAACAGATGGTATTTACGCATGAGAACATCTCCGCTTTGAGGTCTAAAAACCTGATTCTGCAATTTTTATGTAAAGGAATCATGAACGCCAGTCCCTTGATTTGTATCAAAGTCCCGGTGTTGAGGCGCCGCGACTGCAATACGGTCTGACACAATGCCGACGAAGCCCTCAAAAGCGTAGCCTGAAACCCAAGCTGGAGTCTTCTGTATGGTTACCTCTGCCTCCATCGTCTGCCCGGTGGCCAACCAGCCGTCGGCCAGCCTCGTAGCCAACCTCCGCACCGAGTTGATCCGCTACGCCCCGTTCGCGCAGATGCAAGCCGCTCACGTGGATCGTTTCATTGCGGCCACGCAGCAGGTTTACTTCGCTCCAGAAGAAACCGTTCTGTCACCTGATGATGGCCCACCGAAACACCTGATCTACATACGCCAGGGCCATATCACCGGGCGGCGGGGGACGGACGAAACCATAGGGGGATTCGAATACGACGCGGGCGACCTGTTTCCAGTGGGTGCGGTGATGGCTTCACGCCCGGTGGCTGCTACTTACCGGGCCCATGAAGACGTGTTTTGCCTGCTGCTGCCCGTCAGCGACATGACCGCCCTCGCGGCCGT
>JAKQJK010000007.1 GCA_029561195.1 Pseudomonadota bacterium | reverse complement strand
CAAGAACTTGTCGAGGATGGTGGCGGTGTCCATGCCGATGCCGTTGTCGCTCCACGACAAGCTGCGCGCCTGCTCATCCCAGCGCACCTCAAACAGTCCCGCTTTGGCCGCAATCTGGCGCTCTCGAATCGCGGCGCGAATAGCGTCGGCAGCGTTCTGCAGCGCCTCGCGAGTCGCGATGACCGGCAAGTCGCCTGAGCTATAGACGCTGGTGGTGAAGTAACGCCACATCTGCGCCGCGTTCACGGTCGGGCGTCCGCTCGCCTTGCGCTCCATGGCCTCGACGATGCCAGTGTCCCCAAGGACAGAGCGCAGCGCAGCAACATTGATGCAGACCCGGCCCCGACAGGAAGTGCTCATGACTGCTATCGATGGTTTCAGCAATACCGATCAAGGTGTTTGGCGGGGGCACGCGACCCACGCAAGTGATCGCTTGGTAAACCCGGCCAATGACAAGCCTGAAATGTATGCCGACTTACTGGATCGACAGAAAATTCGGTGATCTCAAATAGCATATGGCCTGTTTTTTGCCGTGTTTGTGTACCGGCTTGGGATGCCAAAACGAAGCCCTCACAACTACTACTTCGCAGGCCGCCACAGTGCTTGTTGCGATGAACTTGATTACGCAGAACTTGCGATCCAGATCGCTTCAAAGATGGAGGATTTATTCCACCTCATTGAATTGCAAATGTGCTATCGCGGGAGCTGCAAGCCAATAGAGCCGGAAATGAAACCGGCCATGAGAAGCGATAAAGCTACAGTGTCAAAGCCATACTCAGAAAAAGACCGTCACGGAAAGGAGCGCTATCGCGTCATCGTCAAGACGCCGACGGGTCGAACCAGCACCGTCTACACTTCGTTGGCAGAAGCCAACCGGGAACGCATGCGCCTTGAAAAGCACCACAGCCAGGACTTTGAAAAAAGCGTCAGCGAGCTGACCGAAGAGTACCGGAGCTACTGCCTTGCAGATCGTGGGTACAGAACTCGTACAGCTCAGGTGGAGAACCACCGCCTGAGCATGATCTTTGAGGCGAAGCCACATCTGCGATTATCGACGCTGACACACACCAAGGCCGAAGCCATGATGAAGGTGCTGTGGGGGCGCTGCAGTAAGAGGAACGGGAAGCCACTTTCGGTGGCCACTCACCGTCACGACATTGCCATTTTGCAGCGGTTTGGGCAGTGGGCTTGCAAGGCCAAGTACATTCGGGAGAATCCGTTTGTTGGACTGGTCCCCCCAGGGAAGCCCAACGTCGGTAAAGTGCATCTCACCACTGACGAGCGGATCAAGTGGGTGCATGCATGCAAAAGCGAGATCGCAATGGGCTCAAAACTAGCGCTTGCTGCGCTTTTTTGTCTTTATCGTGGAACGCGCGCGGAGGAGATACTTCAGCGGCGCGTCAGCGACGTGGACGATGCAGGAACCAAGCTGATTATTTCCAGCGCCAAGACCAAGGCTGGCAATCGACGCCTGGGGATTCCCGAGGCACTACGCGAGTGTTTTGCAGCGCTTTGCTATGGCAAGTCACCAGCGGATTTCCTGTTTGCACAGGCGAAGCCGGGAGTAAGCAAGTCGAACCATAGCGGCAGTCTGAATCGCGTCGTCCATCGAATTTGCCGCGCGGCGAAGGTGAAGCGTATCAGCACTCACAGCCTCCGTGGCATGAACGCGGAGATGCAGTTAGAAGGAGGGCAATCTGAAGATGTAGTTGCACGGACACTGGGACATACCAATATCTCAATGACTATGCGGCATTACGTAAATCAAGATGTGCAAGATTCGATTGCAGCTAAGAAGGTAGATACGCAGCTGCTTGAAAATCGAAGTGGCGATACAGTAAAATCAGCACTACTAAATGCAAAAGCGCTATTGGCTACACTGCCGCCAGATGTAATAGGCGCACTGCGCACCGTCATCCGGGAGGGCCACGCCGCTGTATAAAGGAGGGAAAATTCGTTCCCCACCTGTTCCCTCCTACCAAAAATGAAATGTTCTCCGTCGAGAAACTGGTAGGCGTGAATCTATTTGAGATGCTAACCGGCACCCTTCCGTACCAAGCCGAAAGCAGCATGCTGATGGTGGCGCAGCGGCTGATTAAGGCGGCGCCTGATCCGCGGACGCGGCGACCGGACTTGCCAGTGGCGGTGGCGGCGGTGGTGCTGCGCTGCCTGGCGAAAAATCCCGCGGACCGCTTTGCCAGTGCTTATGAGGTGGCCGTCGCGCTGTCGCAAGTGCCGCTGCCTGCGGGGTCAGAGCGGGTCTCTGGAGGGATGCCGCAGGTCGCCTCTGCTGTGCCGCGTCCGCCGACGCTGCAGGCGCAGGGGGTGATCTCGGGGCCGCTGGCGTTAGAGGTGCTGCAGCAAGGGCTTTCGTCGCCGACTGCCTCGGTGCTGCCGCCGGTGATCAAGCGCAGCCGGGTGGTGGCGGTGCTGCCGT
>JAKQJK010000380.1 GCA_029561195.1 Pseudomonadota bacterium | reverse complement strand
CAAGAAGAATATTTTCTCGGGCCGCATTCTGGAAATCGAAGGCTTGCCAGACCTGAAAGTGGAGCAGGCGTTTGAATTGAGCGATGCGTCCGCCGAGCGCAGCGCCGGTGGTTGCACGGTTCACCTGAACAAAGAGCCGATCATCGAGTACATCAACAGCAACATCACCATGCTGAAGTGGATGATTGCCACCGGTTACTCCGACGTGCGCACCATCAACCGCCGTATCAAGGCCATGGAAGCTTGGCTGGCCGATCCGCAATTGCTCAAAGGCGATGCGGATGCTGAATACGCTGCTGTGATTGAGATTGACCTGGCCGACATCCACGAGCCCATCGTGGCTTGCCCGAACGACCCCGATGATGTGAAAACCCTGGCCGACGTGGCAGGTTCCAAAATCGACGAGGTGTTCATTGGTTCCTGCATGACCAACATCGGCCACTTCCGTGCGGCTTCCAAGCTGCTGGAAAACAAGCGTGATATCCCCGTGAAGTTGTGGATGGCACCGCCCACCAAGATGGATGCCAAGCAGCTTAGCGAAGAGGGCCACTATGGCGTGCTGGGTTCTGCCGGTGCCCGTATGGAAATGCCAGGTTGCAGCCTGTGCATGGGCAACCAGGCGCAGGTGAAAGAAGGCGCCACGGTGTTCTCTACCTCGACGCGCAATTTCCCGAACCGCTTGGGCAAAAACAGCAACGTGTACCTGGGTTCAGCCGAACTCGCGGCTATTTGCTCCAAGCTGGGCCGTATTCCCACCAAGGCCGAATACATGGCTGACATGGGGGTGTTGACGGCTGCCAGCGACAAGATTTATCAGTACCTGAACTTTGACAAAGTTCAGGACTACGCCGACGCAGCAGCGTCTGTATAAGACCGCGTCGTCGCGTAAGCCTTTTCCGCTCTTATCGGAGCGAGCACCCCCACAGCCCTTGGTTGTGGGGGTCTTTTTCTTGGTGGATGGTGCGAGATAATTATTCTTATATGAATGCCCTGCAATCCATACCTCTGACGCTCCAAACCGTACTGCTGCTGGTTGGCAGCAATGTCTTCATGACCTTTGCCTGGTACGGGCACCTTAAGAATCTGGCCACCAGCCCCTGGTACATCGCGGCGCTGATCAGTTGGGGCATTGCGCTGTTTGAGTACCTGCTGCAGGTCCCAGCCAACAGGATCGGGTTCCAGCAGGCCGGATTCAACGTTGGTCAGCTGAAGATTCTGCAGGAGGTGATCACGCTGGCGGTTTTCGTGCCATTTGCAGTGGTTTTTATGAAAGAACCACTCAAACTGGACTATGTCTGGGCTGCGTTTTGCATGGTGGGTGCCGTCTACTTCATCTTCCGCAGCGCTTGATCAGTATTTACGTCCGGCAGTCCGGCTCCTATCAGGGCGGCGGTTACACTCCCGGCAGTCATCAAATCGTCATCTGACTGACATATTATTTCCTTGGAGAGAGTCATGCTGTTTGCCAAATTGCTGCCACGTGAAGGCAATTTTTTTGAGATGTTCAACCAGCATGCGGATCGGATCGTGGAGGCTGCACGCGCTTTCTCAAAACTGGTCGCCAATTACAGCGATCCGCACCTGCGTCAAAAATACAACCAGGATGTGGACAACGCCGAACGGGCGGCGGACCGGGTGACCCACGATGTGAATAAGGCAATTCACGTCACCTTCATCACGCCGATTGACCGTGAGCAGATTCATTCACTGATCAACACCATGGATGACATCGCCGATCTGATTCAGGACTCGGCTGAGACCATGGCGCTGTATGACGTACGGCATATGACTGACGAAATAGTGCGTCTCACGGACGTCAGCGTGAAATGTTGCGAGCGTGTGCGGGATGCCGTGAATTTGCTGGCCAAAATTGCTGATCCTGAGACGGCCACAGCGGCCCTGAAAACCTGCGAAGAAATTGATCAACTCGAATCGGATGCAGACCGCATCATGCGCAGCGCTATGAGCAAACTGTTCCGGGAAGAGCCTGATGTGCGGGAAGTGATCAAACTCAAGGCAATCTACGAATTGCTGGAAACCATCACCGACAAATGCGAGGACGTCGCCAATGTCATCGAGGGCATCGTCCTCGAAAACTCCTGAGGTTCGCGCGCCATGGTTTCGGCTCAGGTCGGTTTGTGGGTGGTGATTTTGCTGGTAGTGCTGGCATTGATTTTCGATTTCATGAACGGGTTTCATGATGCGGCCAACTCCATTGCAACGGTGGTGTCAACGGGTGTTTTGAAGCCAGGGCAGGCCGTGCTGTTTGCAGCCATATTCAATTTTGTGGCTATTTTTGTTTTTCACCTCACTGTGGCAGCAACCATTGGCAAAGGTCTGGCCCAGCCCGGCGTGGTGGACGTTCATGTAGTGTTTGGCGCCCTGGTGGGCGCCATCAGCTGGAATTTCATCACCTGGTATTACGGTATTCCCAGCAGTTCCTCGCATGCGCTGATTGGCGGTATCGTGGGGGCCGTGATTTCCAAGGCAGGTGCTTCGGCACTGGTGTTTGCCAGCGTGATGAAAACGGTGGTTTTCATCTTTGTAGCACCGCTGCTCGGTTTTGTGTTGGGGTCCATCATGCTGATCGCTGTGGCCTGGATCTTCCGGCGTGCTACCCCGAGTCGAGTTGATCGCTGGTTCAGGCGTCTTCAACTGGTATCGGCGGGGGCATACAGCTTGGGGCACGGCGGCAACGACGCACAAAAAACTATTGGTATCGTCTGGATGCTGCTCATCGCTACGGGCTATTCGGCGGTGGGGGACAAAGCCCCGCCGAGCTGGGTCGTGTTGAGCTGTTACTCGGCCATTGCCTTGGGCACGCTGTTTGGTGGATGGCGCATTGTCAAAACGATGGGTCAGAGGCTCACCAAGCTGAAACCTGTCCATGGGTTTTGCGCTGAAACCGGCGGTGCCATGACGTTGTTTATGGCGGCCATCCTGGGTATTCCTGTTTCAACCACCCACACCATCACCGGTGCCATTGTTGGAGTAGGTGCCACCCAACGCGCCAGCGCCGTTCGCTGGGGGGTGGCTGGCAATATCGTCTGGGCTTGGATACTGACGATTCCTGCCAGTGCTTTTGTTGCTGCGATTGCTTACTGGGTCAGCCTTCAAATCTTCTGATGCTATAAAATATATAGCTATTCGCGCATATCTGACTGGGCTGGAGGCATATTTCACTGTGAAATTTTGCGTGCTTCCTCGATTTGGTACTCAAAGTAGTGCTGGAAGCTGAAGACAATCGACGACATCAGCACTGTGGTACCGATCAGCAGCGACGCAGCAATGGCGCCAATGGTCAGCCAGTTGGTACTTCCTGATGGCGCATCCGCTGACGCATTGGCGTTGTAACGGGCGTTCCACTTCTCGGCGGGCATCAGCCCGTAAACGATTGCTGTCAAGGCACAACCTGCGATGGTAAATCCCAGCAACGGAATCAACAGCCAACTCCAGGTGTCATCAACGCCCAGGTTCTGCATGCGCTGCACGCCATACAGGCCTAACGCAGTGGGGATGGGCAGAATCCAGCCCAGCGTGTCACCAAAGCCTGCCAGATAAAAACGGTGAAGGCCCAACGGCCCACCCGCAAAAGCGAGCCATGCCGCTACGGTCTTGTTTTTCATCTGGCTATTGTGGCGCAGGTGTCGAGTCTCCCGGGCCAAGTGCTTTTTCCATCAACACGACGTCCAGCCATTGGTCGAACTTCCAGCCGCAGGATTTGAGGATTCCAGCGTGCTTAAACCCCAGCGAGCGGTGTACGCCAACCGAGCCGGCGTTGCTGGAGTCGCCAATCACGGCGATCAGTTTGCGGATGCCTACCCGTTCAGCCTGCGCTGCCAATTCGGCCAGCAGGGCACGTCCAATGCCCTTGCCATGGACGCCCGGCGCCAGATAAATCGAATCTTCTGCCGAAAACCGGTACGCCGGGCGGGGTTTGAACCATGTGCAGTACGCATAACCGATCACTTGCCCGGCCTCTTCAGCCACAATGTAGGGCAGGCCCTTGGATAGCACATCCGCGCGGCGCCCGGTCATATCGGCGACGGAGGGGGGATCTATCTCGAAAGTACCGGTGCCGTTGAGCACATGGTGGGCATATATGGCGGTGATGGATGCGATGTCCTCGTCGCGGCTGGGTCGAATCATGGGCATAGGTATCAATCCGGATATAATAGAGGGCTTTTCAACGTGTTTCTGGCCGGGTGGTCATGTTACGTGTCTCAACGTTGAAATAAGGTGGAAAGTAATTTTCGCCACCCCCAAAGGATAAATCATGGTCGTCATTCGACTCTCCCGTGGCGGTGCAAAAGCACGCCCGTTCTTCAATATTGTCGTTGCTGACAAGCGCACCCGTCGTGACGGCCGCTTCATCGAGCGCATCGGCTTTTACAACCCGATCGCTACGGCCAACGAAGAAAGCATCCGCATTGCCCAGGACCGTTTGACCTATTGGACTGGCGTGGGCGCGCAGGCTTCTCCTACCGTGCAACGCCTGATCGACCAAGCCGCCAAAAAAGCGGCCTGATCCCGAGCCATGCTGTCCGGCCTCGAAGCCGCTGAATTGCCAGCGGACGCCATCGAAGTCGGGCGCATCGCTGATGCCTGGGGCATCAAGGGCTGGTTTAAGGTCCTGCCCTACAGCGCCTCACCCGAGGCGCTTTTTTCTTCCAAACGCTGGTATTTGCTGCCCACGGAAAAGGGTGTAAAAACCTTCGCCGGCACGCTTAAGCTGGTCATCAAGGAAGCCAAGGAGCATTCCGATACGGTTGTGGCCACGGCTCAGGACGTGGATGACCGTAGCGCGGCCGAGGCCCTTCGGGGTGCGCGAATCTTCATCGCTCGTTCAAGCTTCCCGACTGCTGAAAAAGACGAGTACTACTGGGTTGATCTCATTGGTCTGAATGTGATCAACCGCGAAGGCATTGCGCTCGGTAGTGTCAAGGAATTGCTCTCCACCGGGGCGCAGACCGTTCTGGTCATGGGTTATGAGCAGGATGGTAAGCCGCAGGAGCGCATGATTCCCTTTGTTGCGGCGTACGTCGATGACGTTGATTTGGCCGCGCGCCGGATCACGGTTGACTGGCAACCCGATTACTGAGCCTGCCGTCATGCGGTTCGATGTTGTCACGCTGTTCCCCGAACTGTTTGCACCGTTCTTGACTGCGGGTGTTACGCGACGTGCCTTTGAGTCGGGCCAGGTGAACGTCCAGCTCCAGAATCTGCGCGACTTTGCCGAGGGTAATTACCGGCGGGTGGATGATCGCTCTTACGGCGGTGGCCCAGGTATGGTCATGATGGCCGAGCCTTTGGCGACATGCCTTGATAGCATCCAGTTGGCGCGCGGGAACCAGGCGCCGGTTGTGCTCTTTTCGCCCATCGGCAAACCCCTGAATCACCATGCGGTCCAGCGATGGGCGAAAAGTGAGGGTGCCGTGCTAATTTGTGGCCGTTACGAAGGCATCGATCAGCGTTTTGTTGATACGCATGTGACCGAACAAATCAGTCTGGGCGATTTTGTGTTGTCGGGCGGTGAAATTGCCGCGATGGCCTTGCTGGACGCGGTGGCCCGTCTGCAGCCTGGTGTGTTGAACGACGAGGGCAGCCACCAGCAGGACAGCTTCAACCCGGCGCTGGACGGTTTGCTGGATTGCCCGCACTACACCCGACCGGAAGAGTGGCGGGGCGTTCCAGTTCCGCCGGTTTTGTTGTCTGGACACCACGTTCATATCGACCGCTGGCGCCGTGAGCGGTCCCTGGAGATGACGTGGCGGCTTCGTCCGGAATTGATCGAGCAAGCCCGATCTGCCGGGGGGTTAAGCCTCCAGGATGAAGCCTATCTGGCTCAGCTCTCCAATATTGCTATAATTTAAGGCTAACTGATCCTCTGCTCGGCCGCCTCTGCTTTTTTGCGTTGAGGCCTTTAGTGTCAATTCCGGCGCTGGCGCGAACAAGATCCATTGAGGAAATCATGAACCTGATCCAAACCCTGGAGCAAGAAGAAATTGCCCGCCTCGGGAAAAATATCCCCGAGTTTTCGCCTGGTGACACCGTTGTCGTAAGCGTCAACGTGGTTGAAGGCACCCGCAAGCGTGTGCAGGCCTATGAAGGCATCGTGATCGCCAAGCGCAATCGCGGCCTGAACAGCGGCTTCATCGTTCGTAAAATTTCCAGCGGCGAAGGCGTGGAACGTACGTTCCAGACCTACAGCCCGCTGATCGCCGGCATTGAAGTCAAGCGCCGTGGCGATGTGCGTCGCGCCAAGCTGTACTACCTGCGTGACCGCAGCGGCAAATCGGCCCGTATCAAGGAAAAGCTGCCAGCCAAGAAGACGACCGTCGCGTAAAGCACGACTGGCCTGTCAAGGAGCCGCCACAAGCAGTTGCTTTGGCGGCTTTTTTTATTGCCTAACTATTGTGTCCAAGCCCGACGTCATCACACCGCTATCGAAGCTGCCAAATTTTGACCCGCGACGCATTCCGGTGATCGGAGTTGACGCGCATTTGCCCGCGGTCGCGGCATCGTCATTGACGCCTGAGTCACTCCGGCAGCGGTTTCACCAGCCGCCTGTCTGGGAGCCCGAGCTGCTCGTCGAACGCAAGTTCGCTGACCGCAAACCCATGAACGCATCGGTATTGATTCCAATAGTGATGCGGGAGGTGCCTACAGTACTGCTCACTCAACGCACGGCTCACCTTTCCACTCACTCAGGTCAGATAGCTTTTCCTGGGGGCAAACAGGACGAACAGGATGCTGACCTTTATGTCACTGCATTGCGTGAGACCGAGGAGGAAGTGGGACTGACACCCGATCATGTTCAGGTACTGGGCTCGTTGCCGGTTTATGTTACGGGCACATCGTTCATCATTTCACCGGTAGTGGGGCTGGTTCGCCCGGGATTCAAGCTCACGCCCAACGCGAACGAAGTCGCCGACGTGTTTGAGGTGCCGCTGGAGTATCTGATGAACCCTGCCAATCATCGACGCCATGCTTTCGAGTGGGAAGGTGTCCGGCGTGAGTGGTTGTCCATGCCATACCTTGACGACCACGCGACCGAGCGCTTCATCTGGGGGGCCACGGCAGGAATGCTGCGCAATTTCTACCGGTTTCTGTCGGCCTGACGCCTGGTGGGCTGGTTATGATGTTTACATGAGTTTTGTTGCCATTCTTGTAGCCCTGTTGATTGAGCAGGCGCGGCCGCTGACCAGTGGCAACCTGGTGCATAACAATGTTCGGGTTTGGGTGCGGTGGACGGCCAGGAACTTTGATGCGGGGCAACAATCACACGGCTGGCTTGCCTGGAGTTTTGCGGTCCTGATACCCTCGGCGGTGACTCTGGCCGTGCATTGCGCGTTAGTCGCAACGATGGGTTGGCCTGCAGCCGTGATCTGGAACGTGATTGTTTTATATGCAACGCTGGGATTTAGGCAGTTCAGTCACCATTTCACGGCCATAAGGGATGCGCTGGAGGAGGAAGACGAAGAGCTGGCACGAACGCTGCTGGCGAGGTGGCAGCAAATTGATGCCAAGGATCTGCCCCAAAGCGAAATTGTCCGCCAGGTAATCGAACAATCTGTGCTGGCTGCACATCGCCATGTATTTGGCGTGCTGGCTTGGTATTCCGTGCTGGCGGCCTTTGGTTTGGGTCCCGCAGGAGCGGTTTTATATCGGCTGAGTGAATTTGTAGCCCGCTATTGGAAGCACCATAGCCATTCGCTGCGCCAACCCGTGAGCGCCGCCTTGCAGACGGTCTCAGTTTCCGCCTGGCAGGCGATTGACTGGCTGCCAGCCAGAATCACAGCATTTGGGTTCGCCATCGTTGGCAGTTTTGAAGACACTATTGATAACTGGCGAAACGTGGATCAGGGTCGGGGTAGTGACAACGACGGCATCATCCTCGCGGCAACGGCCGGTGCTTTGAATCTGAACCTGAAGGCAGTATTCGTTGGCGACCCTCCGCGTCGCATGGAGCGCAGATCAGCAGCCAGAGTGGGGCAGACGCCCGAGCTAGCCCACCTGCGAACGATCGTGGGGCTGGTGTGGCGTTCCGTCGTCATGTGGATGTTGCTGCTGGCCTTGCTGACACTAGCGCGCCTGCTCGGATGACGGGCATGGTGACAAGCACGTCGCTATTCAGCCCAATCGTCGAGGGCTTGATTCCCTACGTGCCGGGCGAGCAACCCCGCATTGATGGTCTGGTCAAACTCAACACGAACGAAAACCCATACCCCCCATCACCGAATGTGGTGGCAGCTATCACTTCGGCGGCAATGGATGGCTTGCAACTGTATCCAGATCCGGAATCGCGAGCACTGCGGCGTACCGTTGCCGCGCATCACGGTCTGGATATAAGCCAGGTATTTGTAGGCAATGGATCAGACGAGGTGCTGGCACACGCATTTTTCACATTTTTCCAGCACGGTACACCTTTGCTGATGCCAGACGTCACGTACAGCTTTTACCGGGTGTATTGCGGGTTGTACGGCATCCCTTTCGAAGTGGTTCCTTTGGCAGTAGATCTCGGCATTCGTGTCGGCGCATTTGAACCTTACCTGCAGCGTGATGTGGCTGGCATTGTCATCGCCAATCCCAATGCTCCGACCGGAATCGGTCTACCGATTACAGAGATTGAGAAACTCGTACAAATGCTGCCGCATCGTGTTGTGCTCGTTGATGAAGCGTACGTGGACTTTGGCGGCCAGACCGCCATGGGGCTGGTTGCGAAGTATTCCAATTTGCTGGTGGTGCACACTTTGTCCAAGTCGCGCTCGCTGGCCGGCCTGCGGATAGGTTTTGCCTGCGGACAGACGCCGTTGATCGAAGCGCTGGACCGCGTGAAAAACAGCTTCAATTCTTATCCATTGGATCGGCTGGCCATTGCGGGCGGTGTCGCTGCGTTTGAAGATCAAGACTACTTTGAAAAATGCTGTGCGGCCATTGTCCATACACGTGAAGGCATGGTGTTGCAGCTCGAAGAGAGAGGGTTTGAGGTTTTGCCCTCACAGGCCAACTTTGTTTTTGCAAGGCATCCCGCTCAGGATGCTGGCAGACTGGCTAAGGGCCTGCGGGAACGGGCAGTGTTGGTGCGGCATTTCGAGTTGCCGCGTATAGATCAGTATTTGCGTATCAGCGTCGGTACTCCAGCGCAATGTGATGCGCTGATTCATGCGCTGGACGATATGTTGTCAATACTTTGACTGACTGAGCTCTGCAAACAGGTCGCTATAAATTTTGTAACGATTCGCGCTTATTTCATGAGGGCTGAGGCCAGTTTCTTTGGTTTCAACAGCTGCCATGACACCACAACCCGGCTCATGCAGGTGCGTGCAGTTGTAAAACTTGCAGTTGGCCACATGGGGTTTCAAGTCGGGCATGTAGGCGGCCAGCTGGGCTGGATCGACGTGGTTCAAGCCGAACTCCTGAAATCCGGGCGAGTCGATAAGGGCCGTCGTTTTCTCTGCATCTACCCAATACCAGGTGGTGCTGGTGGTGGTGTGTTTTCCGGAATTCAGCGCCTGTGAAATCTCGCCCGTCTGGGCCAGTGAGCCGGGCGCCAACAGGTTAATCAAAGTGCTTTTGCCTGCGCCAGAAGGGCCTAGAACCAGCGTAGTTTTCCCCTTCAGGTGCTTGAGCAAGATGTCCCGATCAACGTCACCCGAGCGTTTGAGTGACAGTGGTAGCATCCCGTAGTGCATGTGTCGATAGGGAAGCAGCCATTCCCAGGCCCGAGCAAACGGATCTACCAGATCGCTTTTATTCAGCGCGATGAGAGGTGCGATGTGTTCGGCCTCCGCGGCAATGAGTGCTCGCGACAGTTGACTACTGGAGAACTCGGGTTCAGCCGCGATCAGGATGAGGACTTGATCCAGATTGGCTGCGAACGACTTGGTGCGAATCTCGTCCTGCCGGTAAAACAGATTGCGGCGTTCTTCTATTTTTTCAATTGTCCCTTCGTCCTGGCTGGCCTGCCACAACACGCGGTCCCCCACCACAGCCTGGCTTTTCTTGCCGCGTGAATGGCAGATGAGGCGTTTTCCTTCGGGG
>JAKQJK010000383.1 GCA_029561195.1 Pseudomonadota bacterium | reverse complement strand
GCTTTTCATGGAAGAAATGTAATGGCTGCCACGCAAGTGACTGTCCATCGGCCTAGACCCAAAGAATAACCCCGTCCTGAGTCAAGCGGGAATGTTCAGGTGGGTCCTGTCCGATACGACTACTTGGTAGCAGCCGCTTTGGCGATGTTCTTCACACCATCGGCCACCGAGATTTTGTCGTCGTTCCAGAACTGACTTACTGCATCCTTGATGGCACCTTCTGCCGCGGGTTTGACAGCCATACCATGGGCGATGGACGGTACCAGACCACTGATCTTGGCGGTGTCAACAAAGTCTTTGGCGGAGAGCTTGGCGCAATCGTCAAATTTAGTCATGCTCATGTTGAGGCGAACCGGGATGGAGCCTTTGTTCAAGTTGAATATTTCCTGAAATTCGCTCCCCATGATGGCTGCCGCCAGATCGGCCTGGGCCTTTTGAGCACCGGTATCCTTCAGCTTAAACATGGCGAACGAGTCCACATTGAAGGTGTAAGCCTTGTCAGTACCTGGCGCTGCGGCACAAATATAGTCCTTGCCTGGAACCTTGCCAGCTGCGGCAAACTCACCCTTCGCCCAGTCACCCATGAACTGGAAAGCGGCCTTTTCCTGAATCACCATCGCTGTGGCCAGGTTCCAGTCCCGCCCAGGCGCCGCCGCATCGGTGTAGCCCTTGATTTTTCGGAACGTCTCCAACGATTTGGTCATGGTCGCACTGGTCAAAGCCTTCTGGTCCAGCTTCATCAGAGCATCGTTGTAGAACTTGGCGCCACCCACCCCCAGCACCACCGACTCAAACGTCGTGAAATCCTGCCAGTTCTGACCACCATGAGCCACAGGTATCAGACCGGCCTTCTTGACTTTGTCCGCCGCATCAAAAAACTCAGGCCAGGTCTTGGGAGTGCTTTTGACACCCGCCTTGTCCAAAACGGCTTTGTTGGCCCACATCCAGTTGACCCGGTGCACGTTCACAGGCGCCGCGATGTAGTTGCCTTTGTATTTCATGACGTCAGCTACCACTTTGGGCAGCAAAGCGTCCCACTTTTCTGCCTTGGCCGTTGCATCCAGGTTGGCCAGTACGCCTTCCGCCGCCCATTCCTGCAATGCAGGTCCCTTGATCTGCGCCGCGGCAGGTGGGTTACCCGACACGACACGACTTTTGAGCACGGTCATTGCGTTATCGCCACCACCACCGGCAACGGCGAAGTCTTTCCAGGTGTGGCCTTTGTTTTGCATGATCTTCTTCAGCTCACCGACCGACTTGGCCTCCCCTCCCGATGTCCACCAGTGCAGGACTTCCACTTCTCCGGCGAAAGCCGAAGACCCTGCCACCACCAATGCCACTGCCGTGGCCAGTTTCGAAAGTTT
>JAKQJK010000368.1 GCA_029561195.1 Pseudomonadota bacterium | reverse complement strand
CTAGTGTAGTGCTTCGTAATTAATGGAACCACACTGGCCGATTTCTGTCCGACCGAGGACGGTCACAACAGGAATCCACGCGATGCGAGCAGCCCCTACGATCCAACTGAGTGTAGAAGAAGAACAGAGTCTGACGCGCTTAGCGCGCTCGCATACCACGAGTGTGCGTCTGAGCCGGCGGGCGCACATTGTCCTGATGGCGGCGGCGGGACAGTCGAACCGGGAGATTGCGGCAGAACTGAAGATTGGCCGGATACAAGTTGGACGCTGGCGGGAACGCTATGTGGAAGGAGGACTGGCCGCCATTGAACGCGACCTTCGACGCAGTGGCCGCAAGCCTCGGGTGGACGCCGCTGAAATTGTGCGGCGTACAACGCAGACCCTGCCTGTGGCGGCGACCCACTGGAGTACGCGCACGCTGGCCAAGGAGATGGGGGTCAGCGACTCCACGGTGTTGCGGGTATGGCGAGCACATGGATTGAAGCCGCACCTTGTGCGCGGCTTCAAGGTCTCGCGTGATCCGGACTTCGTGGAGAAACTGGAAGACATCGTGGGCCTGTATATGTCGCCGCCCGAACACGCCCTGGTGTTGTGCTGCGACGAGAAGAGCCAGGTGCAGGCACTTGACCGCACCCAGCCTGGCCTGCCCCTGAAGAAAGGACGTGCGGCGACCATGACGCATGACTACAAGCGCAATGGCACCACCACGCTGTTCGCCGCGCTCAACGTGCTGGATGGCCAGGTCATTGGCCAGTGTCAGCAACGGCACACCCATGCCGAGTGGCTGAAGTTCCTGCGCAAGATTGACCGTGAGACGCCGAAGGAGAAGATGCTGCACCTGATTGCCGACAACTATGCCACGCACAAGCACCCGGCTGTCCAGGCGTGGCTGGAAAAGCATCCACGCTTTGTCATGCACTTCACCCCGACTTCGGCTTCCTGGTTGAACATGGTCGAGCGCTTCTTCCGCGACATCACAACGGAACGACTGTGTCGCGGTGTCTTTACCAGCGTCCCCAACCTGATTGCTGCCATCGACGAATACATCGTCGAGCACAACACCAACCCCAAACCCTTCATCTGGACCAAAAGCGCGCGCGATATCTTGCAAAAAGTCATTCGCGCCAATTCCCGATTAAGCTCCAAAAAGAATGAAGCACTACACTAG
>JAKQJK010000357.1 GCA_029561195.1 Pseudomonadota bacterium | reverse complement strand
TTTGTAGAAGTCGATCCGGAAAGGTTCAACGATGGTGTTGCTGGCAGTGTTCATGACATACACCCTTACGGTCGCGGGGGCGCAAACGTAACCGTCAGGGCGTTCCCAGGTTACGTTAACGATCTGCAGGTTCATGCTGGCTCCCAGCCAGTGGATCCGATAGTTGGGGTCATCTTCGTAGTAGGTTCCGCTGAAAACGCCGAGGTAGTCGCTGAAGGTTACAGTGCCCGCATTCACCGATTTCCAGACGTTGTGGGAGCCGGCACCGGCAAAGGTGGGGAAGTTCGCGTGGGTGATGTTCAGGTCCTGTTCGTTGTCCACGCGGAAGAGCACCCCTCCGGGGATTCCATTTTGGAAGGTGCAGTAGTGAAGGCCGCTTACGGTGGCGCCATCATGGATGTAAACCCCATTGGTGTTCATGTATTCAAAGATCACGTGCTGGGCGGTGAGGTCACCTCCGGGATTGACATTGAAGTAGAAATAGCCGTCGTCGAGGTGGGTGAAGGTTGTCACTTGTTCGGCGGTGGAGCCATAGACGTCGACCATGCCGCCAGCATAGACGCTGAAAGTCTGATCGGCCGCCAGGCGGACATGGTTGTAGGAGGCAAAGGACATCTTGCCGCCGTTGGAGATACCGATGCTGCCGTGGCAGCGCAGGTCCTCGCGGTTCATGTGGAAGGTGCCGTGAAAAACGGTGAAATTGCCCCGGCAGATCAGGGGGACAGATGTACCACTAACAAGTTCCACAGTGGACGAGGGGAGGTCCTTGTCGATCTTGAAGTGGTAGAAACTGATGGTATTGAAGTCGATGTCGATGGTGGCGTTGGTGGAGCCGATCATGGCGAAGGTGCCTCCGGCGGGGGCGAAATAATCCCTGCGGCCAACCAGATTTCCGGCCGAACAGATGATGCCGCCGGTGATGTCCACAGCCAGGGCGTAGCCGTTTTGCAGCCAGATGCCTTTATCGCGGAAACTCAGACGCCCGCCATCCATCTCGATCCCGGCTGTGGCGGCCGCGGGCCAGTAGGAGTACAACACCGCGGGGTTGCTGCAATACACGTTCACCTCACCGCCATAGACGTGCAGTTCCCCAAAGAGGTTGACCCCTGTATCATCGGTGATGTTCAGAACGCAGTTGGTATTGCAATAGTAAGCGCCGTAGAGGCCGTTGTCGGCCAGGTCGTTGATGTTCAGCGTTCCCGAGATCATGTCCACCGCGCCGGCGGTCCAGTCGTATTGGGCGATGTTCACTTCACCGCCTTCGTAGTTCACGCGGATCGCGCCGCCGCTCTTGTCCGCTTCCACGATGTTGAAGTTTTCAGGGGTGTTCAGATACTGGTGACCGCCACCGTTGAAGACCACGCGGCCTGTTCTTTCGATGAAATTTGAGGGACCCTGGTTGTTCCACCAGTCTCCGGCAAGATAGATGTTGTAATCAGGAGAGCCGGAAACGTGCTGAACGTCCAAAGCGCCAAAATCGAGGGTAAAATCGCCCTTGATGGTGAGGTCGCTGCTGAGGTGATAGGTCCGGTTGGAATCGATGGTCAGGTTGGGAACCCAGTTTCCGGGGCCAAGATAGACTTGGTAGGTACTGGAAACATTGGAGCTGAAAACCACCGTTCCCCCCACGGGCTGAAAAGTGCCATACACGTCCAGCGTACCGCATCTGATGGTGCCTGAAACCAGCGTAACCACGGCGCTGGTGGGAATGCCCAGGCTGTAATTGGGCAGGGCGAAGGTGCCAGAATTGATGTTGATGGTCCCAGCGGGGTTGAAATAGAAAATGCCGTTTATGGTCACGGACCCGGTGTCTATCTGCAGGGTCCCTCCAGAAACAACGCCGTTATCAGCTACGACCACTTCGCCGGAATCAACCATCAGGGTACCCCAAATATCCAAATCATCACCCACGCTCATCCCCCTCTGATTAAGGTCCAGGGTGTTACCGGCGCGGATGGTCAGCTTTCCCGGCACGTCAAGGTCAGCGGTGCTGGTTGCGGCCACCGAGTAAACTCCGCCGGTGTAGGTGGCGCCGGAGCTGTCCCTGCCGATATCGAGCTGGCCGATGGTGTGGCTGCTTTCATCTATTTGTATGGTTTGGGCAGCCGTGCTGGTGAAATAAACCGCGACAGTGGGATTGATCTGCACGTTGGCTCCGCTTTCCACGGTCCAGTCTCCGCCGCATTCGATGATGCTGTTGTTGGCGGCAGTGAGTTGGCTGTCGTTAAACCATTTTATATCGCCCGCGGAATCGAGCTTTGTGTTCATGATCAGCTGGCCTGAGATCAAGGCTGTGGCGCAATTGATCTGAATTCCGCTGGCGTCCAGGGTTCCGTTGGAAACGTATAGCCAGCCGCCAAGGTCGAAATCGTTGCCCCAGAAAGCGGCGGTGGCAGAGGTTTTGGCGATGGTGAGGTTGTGGAAATTGCCGAGTTGCAATTCTATCAGGGAGTTTGAGCTGCCGTAGAATACAAAGATGCCACCGGTGGGGGCAAAGCCGGACCAGGTGCCTTCGAAATCTCCCTCGGTTCTGATGTACCCCGAGGAGATGCTGATGGTAAGGTAAGTTGGGGCAGGGCTTCCCAAAACGTTGTAAACGGCTATCCCTGTCTGGTGGAAATCCAGGTACCCGCCAATCATGACCAGGGAAGCATCGTCATAGGAACTCCAGGTGGAGTATTCAGCGGAGCTGTAAACGTTGAAATACCCGTTGCTGATGGTAATGTCTCCCTTGAGGTCCACATTCTCGTTCGTGACGTTGATGGCACCGAACTGGTCGGTAAGCCACCATTTCCCGTAGATTCCGGCATCAGCCAGGTCGTTCGCGGTGAAGGTGGCATTGGTGTTCATGTCTATGCCGCCGGAGGTCCAGTCGTACTGGGCGCAGGTGACGGTCTTGCCGCTGGTGAAGCGCAGGGCGGAGAACATGTCTATTTCCAGGATGTTGAAGGTTTCATCACTCAGGATAGTTTGCCAGGTGGTGCTGTTGTTGAAGATAACCCTGCCCGCGCCTTCGACAAAGCCGTCCGGGCCCACCTGGTTGTCCCAGTTGCCGGCGATCTTGATGGTGTTGTAGCCATCCACAGAGAGGTAAGCGCTTTCGATGGTGAGGTTGCCAATGAGGGTGAGGTTGTATTCTGAGACAATTCCAGAGGTGGCGCTGCAAATGAGGTTGTAAAGCCAACAGCCCGGCCCCTGCAGGTCGATGTATTGGAAAGCACCGTCCATCTTGAGCGTGCCGGTGTTGAATTTGATGCCATAAGTTCCGACAGTGTTGCCCAGGTTGTAGTCCAGGAGGTGGCCCAGAAGGGTCACCACGATGTTTTCGCTGCAAAAGAACCTGTTGCCGGTGTTGTTCACCAGGTCGTTGTTGATCTTGAACGGCTGGGTGGTGTCCAAGTTGATATTCACGTAGCCAGTTCCCGCAGTTTTTGCGGCGTTCAGATATCCAAACTCGGTGGTGGGTTCGTAATTTCTTATATGGCTATCCGCCGTGCCTTTGAAGCTGACACTACCTCCGCTGTCCATGATGAATCCGGCCCCATTGTAAATGGTGAGGTTACCGAAAAAATTGAATAAAGTGAGACCACTGTCCACAGTAGAAGAGCCCGGATGCCAGTATGCAGTTCCAGAAACAGAAAGCGGGCCGGTGCCCGTCACAGAGATGGTCCCGTAGTTATCTAGGTTGCTTGCGATCGAGACTCCGCCGGTGCTGCTCATGGTCAGGGTTCCGTTGTTGATTAAGTAACCGCCGTTGGTCAGGCTGTAGGATGAGAGCACCCGCAGTTCGCCGCCTGTCTGGATGATCATGCCGTTGCAGAACGAGTTGGCGGTGATGTGCGGCTTGTTCGTGGTTGAGGGGATGATCACGCCGTCCGAACTGGTGGGTACTCCGTTGGGAATCCAGTTTCCCGATGTGCTCCAGTTTTGACTGGTGCTACCCGTCCAAGTATAAGTGGTCTGCGCCAGAAGCCCGGCCGCGGCTGTCAACAGGATCAGGACAAATAAAAAACGTTTCATGATCTCTCCTTGTTTGGATCATTGGGTTATGGCAATGGTTTCATCCCACGATTGTGGACAAAATTCTACACGGTTCGAAACTGAAGGGAATTTTTGCGGTCCATCCCCAGTCTGGTGGGGAGGAAAACACCCAATATTGGCAATTGAAAAGCGGCTTACATTACCGGCCATACTTCCTTCGACCTTTGGTTAACATATTGTTGAATAAGAATATCGACCAAGCCTGGCTTGGTCCCGCACATCGGATTTCATGCTCTGGCCAGAGTTTAAAACTGTCAAGATGAAAATTGTTAATTTGACAGTATTAGTTGGGATAGTTCACAATTCCCGGACAGCCGGGTAAGAGGCCGCGGGAGGCTGGCTTGGGGGATAGGCGCGAAAGACTTTCCGGATCAGCTTTCCGGGATGAGCAGGTCCTCCAGGTCCAGTTTGGGAACGTGGTGAATGTCTTCGCCGTCCCGCCAGTATTCGATGGAGCCATCAGCCCGGGCGGGATCGAGCACCACTTGTTCCGCGGGAACGCCCAGCGCGATCACCAG
>JAKQJK010000382.1 GCA_029561195.1 Pseudomonadota bacterium | reverse complement strand
GCCTTCATGAGTGCTTCTGCCTTCTTCAAGTAAGCGGTGTAGCTGCGCCGTGCCGACCAGCCTAATTCGATGGTGGCGCCATCCAGTGAAGATGTCGATCGCGTGTGAATCGGTTTACCGTTTTGATACGCGCCGCCGCCCAATATGGCTGTGTACATGCGGTTGATGACAGGGTCGAACAACACGCCAATGACGGGTTTCCCGGTTCTCAGGTAAGCAATGGAAATGCACCAGCGCGGAACGTCGGTAGCGTAATTGGCAGTGCCATCAATCGGGTCCACAAGCCAGTAGTCCTGGTCGGCGGCAACGTCACCTTGCCCACCCATTTCTTCACCAACAACCTGATCACCGGGAAAAGCTTGGGCGACCGCCTCTCGAATGTGGCGCTCCACCGCCAGGTCGGCTTGGGTCAATACATCATGCGCACCTTTAGAGCTGACAGCAAGATGTGCAGACTCGCGCACGGCGAGTTCTCCACATTCGCGGGCCAGCTCTTCGGCGAAGGCCATGCGGGCGGTCAAAGACGAGGCGGGTACTTGTTGATTCATGATGGGGAAGGATTGGTTGGTGGTGTGAAGCCGCAGAGGTTATCACCCGTGTGTGGAGAGCATCAAGTCGGCCTATCGGGCTTTCTGCGAAAATCAGATGATTCGCCCAAGTGTTGTCCATCAAAAGACAAAAGACGCTCGGGCCATTTTTTCAGGAAGTGCTCAGTCATGGCGATGTCCGGTGTGTTGGAAAAAATTGTTGCCGTGAAGCGTGAAGAGGTGGCTGCGGCCATCAAGCGAAAATCATTTGCGGTAATGCGCTCGGACGCCGAGTCCCGGGTGTTGACCCGTGACTTTGTTGGCGCCATTCGCGCGCAGATCGCCAAAGGTCGTCCCGCCGTGATCGCCGAAATCAAGAAGGCAAGCCCCTCAAAGGGTGTCCTTCGCGAAGATTTCATTCCGGCCGATATTGCGCAGAGTTATGCCGAGTTTGGTGCAGCCTGTCTTTCTGTTTTGACCGATGCGCAGTTTTTTCAAGGCTGCGCGGACTTCCTCAAGCAGGCGCGAGCATCCTGTCAATTGCCTGTGCTGCGCAAGGATTTCATGATTGACGCGTATCAAATTTACGAGTCGCGCGCCATGGGGGCCGATTGCGTCTTGTTGATTGCGGCTTGTCTGGACGATGGGCAGATGGCTGAATTCGAGGCCATCGCGCGCAGTCTGGATATGGCTGTGCTGGTGGAAGTGCATGACAAAGGCGAGTTGCAGCGCGCCCTCAAGCTGAAAACACCGCTGATGGGTATCAATAACCGCAACCTCAACACGTTTGAGGTGACGCTGGATACAACCCTGTCCATGATTGGTGATGTGCCCCAAGACCGTATTCTGGTGACAGAGAGCGGCATTCTCAGCCGCGATGACGTGCTGCGGATGGGCTCGGCGGGCGTTAACGCGTTCCTGGTGGGCGAAGCCTTCATGCGTGCGCCCGATCCGGGCACGGCGCTGGCTGCGCTGTTTGGGCAATAGGCGTTAGCGTTAGTCAAAGTTCCTATATTGCTGCTAATTTCATAGCTATTCACGCATATGAATAGAGGGCTGAAGGCCAATTTGACGTTTGATTTTGGACCAAATCAGTCTTTGTCGGGCACTTCGGGGCTGACAGGCTGGAATCCTGCTGACTGGCCGGTGGCGCCTGATTGGCGCGGCGTTGTGGATACTTTTATCAATGGCGCTGCCGGTGTGGCGCTTGGTCGGTTCATCCAGACGCGGATTGATCAAGGAGCGGAGATTTATCCCCCGCAACCTCTGCGCGCACTGGCCCTGACGCCGCTGGCCGAGGTTTCGGTGGTCATTCTTGGGCAAGACCCCTATCACGGACCGGGGCAAGCGGAGGGTTTGTCGTTTTCGGTGTCGGCAGGCGTCAAGCCGCCGCCATCTCTTCGAAATATCCAGAAGGAACTGCAACGCGACTTGGGGCTGTCCCCGCCGTTGAATGGGTCGCTGATCCGGTGGGCGCAACAAGGCGTCTTGTTGCTCAACACCTGTTTGACTGTAGAAAAAGAGCAGCCTGCAAGCCACTCCAGAAAAGGTTGGGAAGCGCTTACTGACGAATTAATCAAGGCTACATCGAAGAGTGAGCTTCCAGTTGTCTTTATGCTTTGGGGTGCTCATGCGCACGGGAAGCGGGCTTTGCTGGCGGGTTCTTCGGGCCAGGCGGGTGGGCAAGGGCGGCATTTGGTTTTGTGCTCGAACCACCCTTCGCCGCTGTCTGCGCTGCGGCCGCCAAGCCCGTTTATTGGTTGCGGGCATTTCGGGCTGGCCAATGAATTTCTTCGGCGCGGGGGGCGGCGCCCCATTATTTGGTAGAAGTCAACAGGCCTGTCACCTTGTCAGTGACTGTCATTCCATGGCATAATCTGAGGTTCTCTGAAGGAGAGGTGGCCGAGTGGTTAATGGCAGCAGACTGTAAATCTGCCCTCTTACGAGTACGCTGGTTCGAATCCAGCCCTCTCCACCAGTGATAAACGGATTTTAAGGCGACGTTGAAATCGACGGAGTCTGGTAGTTCTGAGTAAGGTTGGCGCGCGTGGGTGGCACGTTTTGCGGTTGAGAATTCGGGTTTAGAGTTCGACTTCAAGGCGGGAGTAGTTCAATGGTAGAACCCTAGCCTTCCAAGCTAATGACGCGGGTTCGATTCCCGTCTCCCGCTCCACGCGGCAAGTTGTGCAGTTTGATGGTTGTGGGTTGATGGGCTGGTTTCAGCGTTCAATTCAAGGCCCATTTGGCTCAGTGGTAGAGCACTCCCTTGGTAAGGGAGAGGTCCCGGGTCCGATTCCCGGAATGGGCACCAGTTTTTGGTTTGATTAGATAGATTAGTTACTTTTCGGAGTCTGAAATGGGAAAAGA
>JAKQJK010000327.1 GCA_029561195.1 Pseudomonadota bacterium | reverse complement strand
GAGTAATGGTCATGAAAGGTTACACAACAAATGTCCAGTACGACCGTCGCCGAGTTTGCAACCGAACTCAAAAAACCAACCGATACGTTGCTTGAACAGCTCAAAGCTGCCGGGGTAGCCAAATCGACCGCGTCCGACACTCTGTCTGACGCTGATAAACACAGCTTGCTGAATTACCTCCAAACCAGTCATGGTACTGCTGGAGCGGAACGCAAGAAGATCACTCTGGTGAAGAAATCCACCACCGAAATCAAACAGGCGGATTCCACCGGCAAGGCACGCACCATTCAGGTGGAAGTGCGGAAAAAACGCACGTTCGTTCGTCGTGACGAGACCGCGGAAGGCGGCTCTGAGCCGGAAGTTGATACGCCCGAAGTAGCGGCTGAACCGGTTTCCATAATCGATAACGCTGAACTGGCACGTCGTGAAGAAGAGGCCCGGCGCCAGGCAGAATTGATCCGCCGTCAGGAAGAAGAGCTGGTTGAGCGTCGTCGCCAGCGGGAAGAGCAGGAAGCCAAAGCCCAACTTGCTGCGGAAAAACTGGCTGCTCAGGCTTTGGCAGAGTCTGAAAAAGTCGCTGCTCCCAGTTCCACGACTTCCAGTGAATCTGCTCCTGCGGCCGCTCTGGCTGCGAAGGCCGAAGCTGAAAAAGTAACTGCAGATGCCAAGGTAAAAGCGGCGGCTGAGTCCAAGGCCCGTGCTGATGAAGAAGTGGCCCGCGCAGCTGACCTGGGTGACCGCCGCCGTAAAGCCGAGGCCGAGGCTGCCGCCATTCGTTTGATGATGTCCGCACCGGCCAAAAAAGCGCCGGTACCTAAGAAGCCTGAAGAGGTCAAGCCGACCGCTGGCGCTGACGGCAAAGCTGGCATGAAAGGCACCTTACACAAGCCGGCCGCTGGAACCGTGGCTGCAAAGCCTGCCAAGTCGGGTCCAGCCGGGGCTCCAGGAGCTGGCGCTCCTGGCTCAGGCAAAGAAGTCAAGTCCGCCAAGTTGTCCAGCAGCTGGGCAGGCGACCCCGCCAAGAAAAAGGCCATTCCAACCCGTGGTGACACGGGTGCAGGTGCAGGTCGTGCCAGCAACTGGCGTGGCGGCCCACGCGGGCGCCGTGGCAGCAATGATCGGGATCGCGAAGACCACACCCAAGCAGCGCCGGTGGAAGCCCGCGTACTGGAAGTGCATGTACCTGAAACCATCACCGTGGCCGAACTGGCGCACAAGATGGCTGTCAAGGCATCGGAAGTGATCAAGCACCTGATGAAGTTGGGCCAGATGGTTACCATCAACCAGCCGCTGGACCAGGACACCGCCATGATCCTGGTGGAAGAGATGGGCCACAAGGCCATCGTGGCTTCGCTGGATGATCCGGAAGCCTTCACGGTTGATGAGGTGTCACAACAGGAAGCTGAGTCATTGCCGCGTGCGCCAGTCGTCACCGTCATGGGCCACGTCGATCACGGCAAAACGTCTTTGCTGGACTACATTCGCCGCGCCAAAGTGGCTTCAGGCGAAGCCGGTGGTATCACGCAGCACATAGGTGCCTATCACGTGGAGACCCCGCGCGGCATGGTGTCGTTCCTCGATACCCCGGGTCACGAGGCGTTCTCCGCCATGCGTGCCCGTGGTGCCAACGCAACCGACATCGTGATTCTGGTGGTTGCAGCCGACGATGGCGTCATGCCGCAGACGAAAGAAGCCATCAAGCACGCCAAGGCGGCTGGAGTTCCAATCGTCGTTGCCGTCAACAAGATCGACAAACCTGATGCCAACCCCGAGCGCGTTAAGAACGAGTTGGTGGTGGAAGAGGTCATACCGGAAGAGTTTGGTGGTAACTCCCCTTTCGTCTCTGTGTCCGCCAAGACCGGCCAGGGCATCGACGAGTTGCTCGAGCAGGTGTTGTTGCAGGCAGAAGTGCTCGAACTCAAGGCTCCGGTTGATGCCATGGCCAAGGGCCTGGTGATCGAAGCGCGTCTGGACAAGGGCCGTGGCCCCGTGGCGACCATTCTGGTGCAGTCCGGTACGCTCAAGACCGGTGACGTGGTCTTGGCTGGCCAGACCTATGGTCGCGTGCGCGCCATGCTGGACGAAAACGGCAAGGCCATCAAGACCGCTGGACCATCCATTCCAGTGGAAATTCAGGGTCTGACCGAAGTGCCCCAGGCAGGTGATGAGTTCATGGTGCTGGCCGACGAGCGCCGTGCCCGTGAAATTGCCACTTACCGTGCTGGCAAGTTCCGTAATACGAAGCTGGCCAAGCAGCAGGCATCCAAGCTGGAGAACATGTTCACCGACATGACCGCTGGCGAGGTGAAGCTGGTACCCATCATCGTCAAGGCCGACGTGCAGGGTTCTCAGGAAGCGTTGGCCCAGTCTCTGCTCAAGCTCTCGACCGACGAGGTCAAAGTGCAACTGGTTTACGCTGCTGTGGGTGCCATTAGTGAATCCGACGTCAATCTGGCGATTGCTGCCAAAGCCGTCATCATCGGGTTCAACACCCGTGCTGATGCTGGCGCGCGCAAGCTGGCCGAGAACAACGGTGTGGACATCCGCTACTACGACATCATTTATGACGCCGTGGATGAGCTCAAGCTCGCCATGTCGGGTATGTTGACGCCAGACAAAAAGGAAGAAGTCATCGGTACTGCGGAGATTCGTCAGGTGTTCAAGGTTTCCAAGATTGGCTCCATTGCCGGTTGTATGGTTACCGCGGGCGTCGTGCGTCGCACAGCACGTCTGCGCCTGCTGCGCGACAACATGGTCATCTTCACAGGTGAACTCGACTCGCTCAAGCGCTTCAAGGATGATGCGAAGGAGGTCAAGGAAAGCTTCGAGTGCGGCCTGAACATCAAGAACTACAACGACATCCAAGAGGGTGACGTGCTGGAGTTCTTCGAGATTCGCGAAGTGGCCCGTACGCTGTAACCTCCTGCCACCATGGCCACGAAAAAGTCCACCACCCCCAACCGCAGCTTCAAGGTTGCCGATCAGATCCAGCGTGATCTGACGGAGTTGATCGCCCGCGAGTTGAAAGATCCGCGCGTGGGGATGGTGACGATTCAAGCAGTGGAAGTGACGCCGGACTATGCCCATGCCAAGGTGTTTTTCAGCCTGCTGGTCGGCGATTCCAAGGCCTGCGAAGAAGGTTTGAACCAGGCTGCAGGCTTCTTGCGTGCCGGCCTGTTTAAGCGCCTGCATATCCACACCGTGCCCACCTTGCACTTTATTTTCGACCGCACCACAGAGCGCGCGGCAGACATGAATGCGCTGATTGCGCGGGCCGTGTCGTCCCGCGCCAAAGAGGACTGACCCGATGAATGCGCCTCGAGCACGGGTTGCCAGGCGCCCCGTGCACGGGGTGCTGTTGCTGGACAAACCATTGGGCTGGTCCAGCAATGACGCTTTGCAAAAAGTGAAGTGGCTGCTGCGCGCGGAAAAAGCAGGTCACACCGGTACGCTGGACCCGCTCGCAACGGGTGTGTTGCCGTTATGTTTTGGTGCGGCCACGAAGTTCAGTCAGCTTCAACTGGATGCCGATAAAACCTACGAGGCCGTTGCGCGGTTGGGCATCAAAACCAGCACCGGAGACGCTGAAGGCGAAGTGATCGCCCAAAGGGCGGTGAAACTTACACAAGGAGATCTGGAAAAAGTGGAAGCCCGGTTTACGGGGCGCATTTCGCAGATGCCGCCGATGCACAGTGCATTGAAGAAAGATGGCAAGGCCTTGTACGAATACGCGCGGGCAGGCATTGAAGTAGAGCGGGAGGCAAGGGAAGTAACGATTCGTGAGTTAAAAGTAACACTAGCCCCGGAAAACAGTGCGCAAGTTGCTATTAAAATGATAGTGAAATGCAGCAAGGGAACATACATCCGCACGCTGGGAGAAGACATCGGTGAGGCGCTAGGTTGCGGCGCGCACCTGTCGGCTCTGCGTCGTACGGAAACCGGTGGCTTTTTGCAAGCGCAATGCGTGACGCTGGAGGCACTTGAGGCCATGAGTGATGACGAGCGCCAGGCGCGTGTGATGCCGGTGGAGTCGCTCCTACAAGGACACGTCGCCGTCACGCTGGACGAAGACAATGCAGGGCGCTTTCTGAGCGGTCTGCGGCGCCGAGGAAACTGGCCCGATGCTGCGCAGGTAGCAGTCTATGGCCCGAAAACTGCATTGCTGGGCACAGCCCATATCAAAGCGGGTGAGTTAATTCCTGGACGTTTGCTAAGCCCGATGGAGGTTCAGCAAGCCAGCATACAGCACACATTGACAGCGCCACCGGTCGAACGGCAGGCAGAGACAGAACAGATTTAAGAGAAAGTGAACCATGAGTACGAAACAAATTCGCAATATCGCCATCATCGCCCACGTTGACCACGGCAAGACCACCATGGTGGATCAGTTGCTGCGCCAGTCCGGCACCTTTGCCGAACACGAAAAGGTTGTGGACACCGTGATGGACAACAATGCCATCGAAAAAGAACGTGGCATTACCATTCTGGCCAAAAACTGCGCCGTGACCTGGAAAGGCACCCACATCAACATCGTTGATACCCCGGGCCACGCCGACTTCGGAGGCGAAGTGGAACGTGCCCTGAGCATGGTTGATGGCGTGGTGCTGCTGATCGATGCGCAAGAGGGCCCAATGCCCCAGACCCGCTTCGTGACCAAAAAAGCGCTGGCCCTGGGCCTCAAGCCCATTCTGGTGGTCAACAAGGTAGACAAGCCAGGTTCGCGCCCCGACTACGTGGTCAACGCGGCATTTGATTTGTTCGACAAGCTTGGCGCCACCGATGAACAGCTGGACTTCCCCGTGGTGTATGCCTCTGGCATTAACGGCTGGTCGTCCATGGTAGAGGGCGGACAGGGCGAACAGTGGGGTCCCGACATGTCGGCCTTGTTCGACACCATCCTCAGCCACGTGCCTGCCCAGAAAGGCGACCCGGCCGCACCACTGCAACTTCAAATTTCTGCACTCGACTTTTCGACCTTCGTCGGTCGCATCGGCGTGGGCCGCATCAGCCAGGGCACGATCAAACCCATGATGGATGTGGTCGTGATGGAAGGTGTGGACGGCAAACCCGTCAAGGGCCGTGTCAACCAGGTATTGACGTTTCAGGGGCTGGAGCGCGTGCAGGCTACGGAAGCTGGCCCTGGCGAAATCGTGCTGATCAACGGCCTGACGGACATCGGCATTGGCGTGACCATCACCGACCCGATGAATCCGGCACCGCTGCCCATGCTCAAGGTTGATGAGCCGACCCTGACCATGAATTTTTGCGTCAACACAAGTCCATTGGCCGGTCGTGAAGGCAAGTTCGTCACCAGCCGCCAGATCTGGGACCGCCTGCAAAAAGAGCTACAACACAACGTGGCCCTGCGCGTGAAGGAAACCGACGAAGAAGGCATCTTCGAAGTCATGGGGCGCGGCGAATTGCATCTGACCATCCTGCTGGAAAATATGCGCCGCGAAGGCTATGAGCTGGCTGTCAGCAAGCCACGCGTCGTGATGAAAGACGTGAATGGCGAAAAGCACGAGCCTATCGAGCTGGTGACCGTTGACATTGAAGACCAGCACCAGGGTGGCGTGATGCAGGCTCTGGGTGAGCGCAAAGGCGAACTCAGCAGTATGGAGCCGGACGGGCGTGGCCGTGTGCGCCTGGAATACCGCATTCCGGCACGTGGTTTGATTGGTTTCACCAACGAGTTCCTGAATCTGACGCGCGGCTCGGGCCTGATCTCCAACATCTTCGACAGCTACGAGCCGCACAAGGGTGACATTGGCGGCCGTAAGAACGGTGTGCTGATCTCCATGGACGCGGGCGAAATCTTCACCTACGCCCTGGGCAAGCTGGACGACCGTGGCCGCATGTTTGTGCGCGCCAACGATCCGGTGTACGAAGGCATGATTGTCGGCATCCATAGCCGTGACAACGACCTTGTGGTGAATGCCACGCGTACCAAGCAGCTGACCAACTTCCGTGTGTCTGGCAAGGAAGATGCGATCAAAATTACGCCACCGATCGAGTTGACGCTGGAATATGGCGTTGAATTCATCGAGGACGATGAGCTGGTCGAAATCACACCCAAGTCGGTTCGCCTTCGCAAGCGCCATCTGACGGAAAGTGAGCGCAAGAAGGCTGGTCGCGGGTTTCTGTAAAGGTCACTCGTGGTAGCGTTAGTCGAGGTGTTGGCGGAGGTCCGGGGGCAGGTAGGGTGCATCACCCTAAACCGGCCCCGGGCGCTGAACGCACTCTCGCTGCCGATGATCCGAGCCATCACCGCCAGTCTTCTGACCTGGCGGGAAGATTCGCGCATTCAGGCCATTGCCATTCGGGGCATGGGCAAAACCGGGCCTTTTGGCGTGTTTTGCGCGGGTGGTGACATCCGGTTTTTCCACCAGGCTGTTGGCATTGGCAATCCTGAGCTAGAAGACTTCTTCACCGAAGAGTACGCCCTCAATCACCTCATCCACAACTACCCGAAACCCACCATTGCCTTCATGGACGGTGTTGTGATGGGTGGTGGTATGGGCCTGAGCCAGGGTGCGCGCGTGAGGGTGGTGACGGAGCACACTCAGATGGCGATGCCAGAAACGCATATTGGCTTGTTTCCTGACGTTGGTGGTGGCTACTTTTTGAGCCGTTGTCCGGGTCGGGTTGGCGAATGGCTGGCGCTAAGTGGGGCGCAAATTGGTGCTGATGACGCGGTGCAGTTTGGTCTGGCTGATGTCCGCATGGCAGTAGGCAATCTACCCCAAGCCTGGGACGCCCTCGGCGAACTGACGTTTGGTGATGGCAGCACCCTGGAACAATGGGTTGCTACACATTCGATAGCTGGTTGTGCATACCCCACGAGGGCTACAGGCCAAATTAACCACTATTTTTCATTGAATTCGGTCCCGGAAATGATTCTGGCGCTGGAAGCCGATGCTGATGAGTGGGCACAACAAACCGCGGCACTCCTGCGCAAAGCGTCGCCGTTGATGCTGCACGTCACGCTGGAACAGATACGCCGTTCACGCTCCATGAGTCTGGCTGACGATCTGCGCATGGAGCGGGACATGGTGCGCCGCTGCTTCACGCTGCGGCCTGGACCGGCCAGTGAAACGATGGAGGGCATTCGTTCATTGGCCGTGGACAAGGACCGCAACCCGCGCTGGAACCCGGCACGCATGGAAGACGTGACGCCGGAGATGGTGGAGCTGTTCTTTCAAAGCCCGTGGCCGGCGCATGCCCACCCGTTGCGCGATCTGGCCTGACGCCACTACAGCTGCCGGTACACCGATTCAGCCAGCTTCATGAGCTGGTCGCGCGGCACAGAGCCGGAGATGGCGTAACCAAACCCTTGATCTACCCAGTAAAAGCTGGGTACTGGCCCATCCGGGTTGAAACTGAATGCGGTTTCCCTGCTGTCGAGGCCCTTCACTGAAGCGCCTAGCGAACCCAGATACAGCGTCACTCGCGTGCCCTGTGCGTTCTGAAACATGAATTGCGCCCGCGCACCCTGTTCGCCCGGTAACAGGCGGCCACCCACCAGCTCGAACCCCTCGCTACTCAATTTGGGTATCTTCAATGGCCTGCCAGTGCGTTTGGAGAGCCATTGCGCCAGATGCTCCTCTTCGGCGGAAGTCACTTCGACCGGATGTTTAACTTCCGGGGCATAGACGGCATAGGCAAAACCAGCCTGCCGCACAAAGTCTGTTTGGGCTGCCGACGCGCTGCGTTGGCCTGAACCGCTCCAGGCCGTGTGCGAAAACCAGCCAACACCAAAGGCAAGCATGACACCTGCCGCCATGCCGCCCCAGCGCCACCACTGATTGACGTCCTGCTGTTTCGTTGCCACACGATGGGCGGCAACCATCATCTGGTCCGGCACGGGTACGTCCAGCATGGCGCGGTGCAGATCACGAAGCGCGGCCTTCTGCTGCCGCCAAACAGCCACCCTGGCTTGTGCATCAGGGTCCTGAGCAAGCCGCTTTTCAAATGCTGGCCGGTCAACAGGCAGCAGTTGATCGTCCACCAGTGCGTGGAGTTCATCATCGCTCAGCGGTCGGGGTGTTTTGCGGTCCATGTTGTTCATCGTCGGTTACTTCATGCGGCGCAGGGGCGTCACAGTGCTCCCCATGGCCATTGACTGGCCGGTAGCAACTGGTGGTGCGTCGAGCAACAACTGCAAGCGGGCTCGTGCCCGCGACAGACGTGACATGACCGTGCCCACAGGCGTGCCTGTCACTCGGGCAATGTCTTCGTAATGCATGTCTTCCATGCTGGCCAGCAGCAGCACTTCCCGTTGCTCCTCGGGCAACTGCAGCAGGCAGCGCTGTAGGTCAATCGACAGGTCCTGACCCGCGTCAGGCGCTGCCAGCTCGTTGGGCACATCGTCCAGGTCAACCTGGACTCCGGATTGACGCTGCCGGGACAACCGGCGAACGTCGTTGGCAAACTGGTTGTGCATCAAAGTGAACATCCAGGCCCGCAAATCGCTGTCGGGCGCCCACAGGCGCCATTTCGAACACGCGCGCTCAAGCGTGTCCTGCACCAAGTCATCCGCCACCCAGGCGTTACCGGTCAGCGCCCGCGCATAACGCCGCAAACCGGGTATCTGGGCGATGATCCTGACGTGATCCACGTTTGTTGGCGACTGTACCGGGCCCTGATCAGTCTGATATCAGGGTTTGATAACGTGCCAGACGTTCTGGACACCATCCCCGGTTTTGTCGCCGGCCTTGGTGTCCTTAATCCAGTAATACAGCGGCTTGCCCTTCATGGCCCACTGCTTTTTGCCATCGTCACGGGTCACGATGGAATAGTCGCCGCTGGCCTTGTCGGTTTCTGCCGCCATCATGGGTGGCCAGTTCACGGCACAGGGGCCGTTGCAAACGGATTTGCCACTGCCCTGGACGTCGCGATCAAAGGTATACAAGGTCATCCCGTTGGCGCCGACCAGCACGCCATCGGTCGTTTGGGCGGGGGTATTCGCTGTCATGGAAGCGCAGCCGCCGAGCAACGCAGCAGTCAAAGTAGTAATAGCGATGAATTTCATGGTTTTCTCCGATAGGGGGCATGCAGAAGAGGCCTGCAAGGGGATAAACACCGCAGAGGGTCCGATTATTCCCCCATTGAAGAATTTATTTCTGTCGGCTCTTCATGGCCCGGTCCACCTCACGCTTGCCTTCGCGGTCCTTGATGGTGTCGCGCTTGTCGTGCTCGGCCTTACCCTTGGCCAGCGCAATTTCACATTTCACTTTACCGGCCTTCCAGTGCAGGTTGATCGGCACCAGCGTATAGCCCTTTTGCTCAACCTTGCCCATCAGGCGCCGAATCTCATCCTTGTGCATCAGCAGCTTTTTCGTCCGCACCTTGTCCGGGCTGATGTGTGTGGATGCTGTGCCCAGCGGGTTGACCTGCAGCCCGATCAGGAACAACTCGCCATTTCGGATAACCACATAGCCATCCGTCAGCTGCACCTTGCCCTCTCTCAGAGATTTGACTTCCCACCCTTCCAGCACCAGACCGGCCTCAAAACGTTCTTCAAAGAAGTAGTTGTAGGCAGCCTTTTTGTTGTCGGCAATGCGGGTCGCCTTTTGTGCGCCCTTCAGGGTAGTGGGATCAGATTTTTTGGCCATAGGGAACAGATGGGGTTGTCAGTCATGCGTACAAGGCTTGTCTACAATCCCGCGCAGCCCCCTATTCTATGAAAACAGTCAAGAAGTCCGTCCTGATCTGGTACAGCCCGCAGGAAATGTATGGCCTGGTCACCGACGTACCGGCTTATCCGCAGTTTCTGCCCTGGTGTGATCATTCCAGCATTCTGGACTCTGATGATGCGGGCATGACGGCCGAGGTGGGCATATCGTTTAGCGGCATTCGCCAGACCTTCACCACCCGCAACCAGCATGTGCTGGACCGGCAGGTGGCCATCACGCTGGTAAATGGCCCCTTTTCCCGGCTGGATGGGCAATGGGATTTCGTACCCATCGGCGACGGTTCGCAGCGGGCCTGCCGAGTGGAGTTGACTCTGAACTATGGGTTCGACAATGCTACTTTGGGTAAGCTGGTTGGCCCGGTGTTCGACAAAATTGCTTCCAGCATGGTTGATGCGTTCGTTAAACGGGCCGAGCAGGTCTATGGGGCGTGAGATGGATATTCAGGTTCTGGTGGTCTATTCGCCGGTCGCGCGGGTCGTTCACGAAGTCACCGTAGCAGTTGAAAATGGAGCGACAGTTGCACAAGCCGTGCATCTCAGTGGTTTACCGGCAAAGTTTCCTGAATTGGACCTGTCGCGATCCATCGTAGGGATCTGGGGGCGCAAGGTAGGGCCCAGTCAGCGATTGCGCGATCGAGACCGCATTGAAATCTACCGAGAGTTGCAGGTGGACCCCAAAGTCGCCAGACGCGAACGCTTCGTTAAACAGGGCGCGAGAACAACCGGATTGTTTGCGAAAAAGCGGCAGGGTGCCAAAGCCGGGTATTAAGGCAAAGGCTTTTCAGAAAGAAGCTTATTTGCAGTCCGAATCAATCACCGCCTGAATCCGCTTGACTTCGGCGGCACGGGCGGCATCATCCATGACTTCGCGCTCACCAGCTGCATTAGTTCTGGCAACCCGCACTCCAGAGTCAAACGTGGTTTTGGCCTGTTTGGCACGGGCACAATTTTCGATCTTGGCCTTCACGGCCTTCTCTTCCTCGGCTTTGCGTTTTGCGGCATCGGCGTCGGCAACCTGTTTCTTTTTGGCTTCCAGTTCCTTGTCAGCCGATGAGATTTTGGGTGCGCTGGCGCCTGTTGCCGGGCTGGACGCAACTGACGAGGCCGCTTCGGTCGTGCCATCGCCGACCATGGGCAGCGCTGCAGCCTTGAACTGGTTGCCCGGCTGTTTCAAGATGTTTTTTTGCGGCACATCCGGTGGTGGCGAGCGATCACTGAATACCTTGCGGCCATCCTTGTCGATCCACTGCCATTGGGCAAACGCCGCGGCCGAAAAAACGCAGGCGAGGGTCAAAATAGACAGACGGAAGAATTGGAGTGACTTCATGAAGGGCAGTTTAGCGCGGACACCAAGGATTTCACTTAACGCGCCTTCCGTTCAACCCGTTTACGTGGCCGTTTGTCGGCGGCTGTTGCGAGGTAGCCACCAACGACGCGGGTACAATCGGTTTTTTGGAGCTTTGACATGCGCCTTCTCGGCAAAGCGCTCACCTTCGACGATGTGTTGTTGGTGCCAGCGTTCTCCCAAGTCCTTCCCAAGGACACTTCACTTTCGACTCGTTTCTCCCGCAACATCGCCCTGAACCTGCCCCTGGTGTCTGCCGCCATGGACACCGTCACCGAAGCCCGCCTAGCGATTGCCATTGCGCAGGAGGGCGGTATCGGAATCGTTCACAAGAACCTCACGGCACAAGAGCAGGCCGCCCAGGTGGCCCGTGTCAAGCGCTATGAGTCTGGTGTGCTGCGCGACCCGGTGGTTATTACCCCCAGCCATACGGTGCGCCAGGTCATTGATCTGTCAGAGCAGTTGGGCGTGTCAGGTTTCCCGGTGTGCGATGGCGGCAAGGTCGTTGGCATTGTGACCGGGCGTGATTTGAGGTTTGAAACCCGCTATGACATTCCGGTGAGCCAGATCATGACCCCGCGCGACAAGCTGGTCACGGTGCCAGACGGCACCACGCTGCTTGAAGCGAAGGCACTTCTGAACAAATTCAAGCTAGAGCGCCTGCTGGTCGTCAACGACGCGTTTGAGCTCAAGGGCCTGATCACCGTTAAGGACATTACCAAGCAAACCAGTTTCCCCAATGCGGCACGTGATGCCTATGGCAAGTTGCGGGTAGGTGCTGCTGTCGGCGTTGGTGAAGGCACTGAAGAGCGTGTCGAAGCACTGGTGCGCGCGGGTGTGGATGCCATCGTGGTAGACACCGCCCATGGTCATAGCCAGGGCGTTATCGAGCGCGTGCGCTGGGTCAAGAAGAACTATCCCCAGGTGGATGTGATCGGCGGCAACATTGCCACCGGTGCAGCAGCGCTTGCTTTGGTTGAAGCGGGTGCGGATGGCGTTAAGGTGGGCATTGGCCCCGGCAGCATCTGTACTACCCGCATCGTAGCAGGTGTGGGGGTGCCTCAAATAATGGCGATTGACAGCGTTGCAACCGCCCTCAAAGGCACGGGTGTCCCCCTGATTGGCGATGGTGGCATTCGTTACAGCGGTGACATTGCCAAAGCCATTGCCGCCGGGGCAAGCACTGTGATGATGGGCGGCATGTTTGCGGGTACCGAAGAGGCGCCTGGCGAAGTCATCCTGTTCCAGGGGCGCAGCTACAAAAGTTACCGTGGCATGGGGTCGATTGGCGCCATGCAACAGGGCAGCGCCGACCGGTATTTCCAGGAATCCACTACCGGCAACCCCAACGCCGACAAGCTGGTGCCCGAGGGCATTGAAGGCCGTGTGCCGTACAAGGGCTCGATGGTCTCCATCGTGTTCCAGATGGCTGGCGGCGTGCGGGCCAGCATGGGCTATTGCGGATGTGCCACGATTGCCGATATGCAGAACAAGGCTGAGTTCGTGGAGATCACCGCCGCTGGCATCCGCGAAAGCCACGTCCATGACGTGCAGATTACCAAAGAAGCGCCCAACTACAGGGCAGAGTGATGCATCAAAAAATCCTCATCCTAGATTTCGGCTCCCAGGTCACCCAACTGATCGCCCGGCGTCTGCGCGAAGCGCATGTTTTCTGCGAAGTGCATTCATGCGATGTCACCGACGACTGGATTCGCGCTTACGCGCATGACGGGCTGCTGAAGGGCATTATTCTTTCCGGCAGCCACGCCAGTACCTACGAAGAACATGATTTGCGTGCACCGAAAATCGTATACGAACTGGGCATACCGGTCTTGGGTATTTGCTACGGCATGTTCACCATGGCGGTGCAGTTGGGCGGTGTGGTGGCGCCCAGCAACAAACGTGAATTTGGGCACGCTGACGTTCGTGCCCATGGTCACACGCAGTTGCTGGACGGCATTCAGGATTACGCCACGCCCATGGGCCACGGCATGCTCCAGGTGTGGATGAGCCACGGCGACAAAGTCACCGAACTACCGCATGGGTTCAAACTCATGGCCAGCACCGACAGCTGTCCGATTGCCGGCATGGCGGATGAAGATCGCCGGTTCTACGGCGTGCAGTTTCACCCCGAAGTCACCCACACCAGCCGAGGTGCGGCGATACTGGAGCGTTTCGCGCTTGATATCTGCGGCACACGGGCTGACTGGGTCATGCGCGACCACATAGGTGAAGCCGTCGAGGCCATTCGGCAGCAGGTTGGTGATGAGGAAGTCATTTTGGGCCTCTCGGGTGGCGTGGATTCATCCGTAGCCGCCGCGTTGATTCATCGCGCAATAGGCGACCAGCTCACCTGCGTGTTCGTCGATCACGGCCTGCTGCGCCTGAACGAGGGCGACATGGTGATGGACATGTTTGTCGGCAAGCTGCATGCCAAGGTGATTCGTGTGGATGCTGCCGACCAGTTCCTGGGGCATCTCAAGGGCGTGAGCGACCCAGAAGCCAAACGCAAAATTATCGGTCGCGAGTTTGTAGAGGTGTTTAAGGCCGAAGCCCAAAAGCTGACTGCGTCGGGCGCTAGCAAACACGGAGCGAAATGGCTGGCGCAAGGCACCATCTACCCTGATGTGATCGAGTCTGGTGGCGCCAAAACCAAGAAAGCCGTTACCATCAAGAGCCACCACAACGTCGGTGGTCTTCCCGAGCAGCTCGGCCTGAAATTGCTCGAACCCCTGCGCGATTTGTTCAAGGATGAAGTGCGCGAGCTGGGTGTGGCATTGGGCCTGCCGCACGATATGGTCTATCGCCACCCGTTCCCTGGCCCTGGCCTGGGTGTACGTATTCTGGGTGAAGTTAAGAAGGAATATGCCGACCTGCTGCGTCGCGCGGATGCTATCTTTATTGAAGAGCTGCGCAATTTCAAAGACGATGCGACGGGCAAAACCTGGTACGAGTTGACCAGCCAGGCTTTCACAGTGTTTCTGCCCGTCAAGAGCGTCGGCGTGATGGGCGATGGCCGCACCTACGACTATGTGGTCGCCCTGCGCGCCGTGCAGACCAGCGACTTCATGACTGCAGACTGGGCGGAATTACCCTACGCACTGCTCAAAAAAGTGTCTAGCCGCATCATCAATGAAGTGCGGGGCATTAACCGGGTGACGTATGACGTGAGCTCCAAGCCGCCTGCGACGATTGAGTGGGAGTAGAGGTAGGCCAGCCTTGGCCTCACAGGTGAAATGCTAGCGTGAAGAATGTGTTCAAACTATCGTCCAGTCACCCGTAGTGACCTGCTGCTCAGGCACTTCAATATCATCCGGCCGGAGAATGCACTTCCTATAGACTGCTATCCGGGCAACCTGGCTCCATTCATACGGAGGGGTGATGATTCGACGCCCGCCGGGCGTGAACTTGTCGATGGACGCTTTGGCCTTATTCCGCATTGGGCCAAGGACTTGGCGATGGGCAAGCGCATGTACAACGCGCGCAGCGAGACGGTGGCCGAAAAGCCATCGTTCAGAGACGCCTGGCGTCGTGGCCAGCGCTGCATTGTGCCGGCAGAACAAATCTACGAGCCGTGCTATGAGACGGGCAAGTCGATCTGGTGGCGCATTGGTTTGCGAGGTTGGACACCCTTCGGGATAGCTGGTGTGTGGGCTTGGTGCCTCGACCCAGCGTCTGGGAAAGAGATTTTGAGTTTCACGATGCTTACCGTTAATGCAGACGAACATCCTATGATGAAGCGATTCCATAAACCTGGCGAGGAGAAACGCATGGTCGTTATTCTTGATGAGTCCAACTATGACTATTGGCTAGACTGCACAGTTGACCAAGCTTGGAGCATGATTAAAGTCTTCCCAGCAGATCGCATGGACTGTGCGCCGCGGTAGTCCCCAAGTCCCATAATGCTGGCACTATGTATCTGCCGCTCCAATTCACATCCAAAGATCAGGCGCACGTCTGGGAGCTGATTCGTACCTACTCATTTGCGTCGCTGATCTCCAGTGACGACGAAGGTTTGCCATTTGTTACCCATTTGCCGTTACATCTGGAGATGCAGGACGGCCAAACCGTGCTGCTGGGTCATGTGGCCAAGCCCAATCCTCACTGGCGCTACCTGCAGGCACGCCCCACGGCAGTGGTCACTTTCATGGGGCCTCACGCTTATATGTCGCCAAAGGTTTATCCCGACCTGGTACGTGTGCCTACCTGGAACTACCTGGCTGTGCATTGCACCGTGCAGGCCACGCTGATCGACGACCCACTGGCCAAGGACCGCCTGCTCAAAAAACTGATCGGTGACCATGACCCGGCTTATGCACCTCAATGGATGGATCTGGGTACCGAATACCAGCACAAGATGCTGGCTGGTATTGTCGCGTTTGAGTTGCAGGTGACGGCCATTCAGGCCAAACTCAAACTCAACCAGCATCGCCCGGAGGCCCATGCGCAAATGCGTGCGGGGTACGCCGCTGGCAACGAAAACGAACAAGCACTGGGCCTGTGGATGGACAAACTCGGCATGCATGCCGACAAGGACTGAAGCAATGCGTGTTTTATTGAGCGTTTTGAGTCTTCTGGTCGTTGTCGCCGTGGTGGGATTTCTCGCCAGTAAGCAGGTGAAATCAGTCAGCGAGAATCAAGTGCCTGTCTTGCCGGCGCCGACTGACACGGCTACACCCGCCGTTAGCGCCACAGGCAACGTGCAGCAGCAATCGCAGGCAATCCAGCAACAGTTCAAGGCTGCGGCAGAAGCGGCCGTGCATCAGGCACGACCTGTTCCAGATGATAAATAGCGCCTTTATGCAACTGGCCTTGGCGCAAGCCAGTGAGGCAATGGCTGCAGGGGAAGTGCCGGTAGGCGCTGTGGTTGTAAAAAATGGCGAGGTGATTGGAAGCGGCCGTAACGCGCCTATTGATGGCCATGATCCTACGGCTCATGCCGAAATCGTGGCTTTGCGGGCTGCGGCCCAAAAACTCGGCAACTACCGCCTTGACGATTGCGATTTGTACGTGACGCTGGAGCCTTGCGCCATGTGCAGCGGGGCCATGCTCCACTCGCGGCTGGGTCGGGTCATCTATGGCGCCACCGAGCCCAAAACCGGTGCTGCAGGGTCGGTGATCAATCTGTTTGAAAACAGGCAGCTTAATCATCAAACGCAGGTGCAGGGCGGAGTGCTGGCAGATCAATGCGCGGCACTGATGCATGAATTCTTCCGCAAGCGGCGCGACACTGCTCGCCAGATCAGTTCGCCCCTGCGTGATGACGCTGTGCGGACGCCGGATGACCGCTTCGCGGATTTGCCAAATTACCCCTGGGAGCCGCATTTTGTTAGCGACTTTCCCAGTCTGGGCGGCCTGCGCATGCATTATCTGGATGAAGGCAACTTGGCGAAGGACCCTGAACCAAACCTGCAGACCACTTACCTCTGCCTGCATGGTAACCCTGCCTGGAGCTACCTGTACCGCAAGATGATCCCGGTATTCCTGGCGGCAGGTCACCGGGTTGTGGCGCCTGACCTGATCGGTTTTGGCAAGAGCGACAAACCCAAGAAAGACAAGGACCACCATTTCAACTGGCACCGGCAGGTTCTCCTTGAACTTGTGGACAGTCTGGATCTGCGAAACGTCGTGCTGGTCGTGCAGGACTGGGGCGGATTGCTGGGTTTGACGTTGCCAATGGCTTCGCCGGAGCGTTATCGAGGTCTGCTGGTCATGAATACGACTCTGGGCACGGGGGATGCGCCCTTGTCTGAAGGGTTCCTGAGTTGGCGTGACATGTGCGCCAAACATCCCGAATTTGACGTGGCACGTCTTTTTGCACGGGGGAACCCACATATAAGCGAGCAGGAATGTGCCGCCTATAACGCCCCGTTTCCTGACCGCGGCCATCGCGCAGCCCTGCGCGCTTTTCCTGCCATGGTGCCGGAGTTGCCTGATGCCGAAGGTGCCGATGTATCCCGTGCTGCGCGCACGTTCTGGTCCGAACGCTGGCAAGGCCAGACCCTGATGGCCGTGGGTGTTCAGGACCCGGTGTTGGGTCTGCCCGTGATGCAAAACCTGCAAAAGATCTTCCGGGGTTGCCCGCCCGCCATGCTATTGCCTCTGGCGGGACATTTTGTGCCGGAGCATGGCGAGTCCGTCGCCCAGGCGGCCATCGCGTATTTCCAGCCCGCATAATGCCCCGGCCAAACGTCAAAAACAGAGCTGCCCTCACCAAAATCTACCGTGCAAAAAAAACATATCTACATCTATTCGCCTTCAGGCGCCGTGCGTGACAAGGCTGCCTTCAAGAGAGGAATTGCACGCCTGAAAACGTTGGGGCACGAGGTTGAAGTGGACCCCGACGCACTGGCCAGTTATCAGCGCTTTGCCGGCGACGACGAGACCCGCCTGGCTGCCATTCACCGGGCTGCAGCTAGCGGTGCCGACGTGGCACTGATTTCACGCGGTGGCTATGGCATCACCCGCATTCTGGGTGGCATCCACTACAAGGCGGTGGCCAAAGCCATTGACAAAGGCATGCTGTTTGTAGGGATCAGCGATTTCACGGCGTTCTCGCTGGCTGTGCTGGCGAAAACCGGAAAAGTCACTTGGGCTGGCCCCGCGCTGTGTGAAGGTTTCGGCGTGGCCGATGCGTCTGACCACGCTGACGGGCATCGTCAGACAGGGGCGTCCCACCCTCCGGGTAAGGCAACCGGGCCAGACGACATCATGGAAGACTGCTTCAATGATTTGATCATCGGCCAAGGCGAGGGTGCCGGCTGGCGGCAAAACCGGGAGCCCCTGTCAAGCGCTGTCAGTTCAATAGCTACTCACGCATATTCCGCAAGACCTAAGGACACTTTTTCCGTTAGAAAAGTGACTCTTTGGGGTGGCAATCTGGCAGTCCTGAGCTCAATGGTGGGAACCCCCTATTTTCCGGCCATCAAGGGGGGGGTGCTGTTTCTGGAAGATGTGGCTGAGCATCCGTATCGAGTGGAGCGCATGCTGACGCAACTTTTGCATTCGGGTGTGCTGGCCAGCCAGAAGGCGATTATTCTGGGTCAATTCACCGAATACAAACTGGTGCCGCACGACAAGGGTTTCAAACTGCAAACCGTCGTGGACTGGCTGCGAAGCCAGATCAAGACGCCGGTTCTGACCAACCTGCCGTACGGACACGTTGCCACCAAAGTGGTACTGCCGGTCGGCGCAACAGTTGAACTGGCAGTGGAGGGAAGAGACGCCCTGCTGTTCTGGGGTTAGAGAAACGGATCAGAACCCGCTGGAGCGGGTATCCAGACTGCGTGGCAACAGGCCCCTGAATTTAGGTGAAAATTCTTCCACTTTTTGACGTGCCACGCGTTCGCCCTGCATGGCTGACATTGCAGCCATAACATCAGCACGCAGGTACCAGAGATCCTGAACGTCCTTTGCAAACCGCACTTTGCGCTCGGTCATGGGAAAAGCAACGCAACCGGACTCTCCCAGGCAATCCAGCATGGCGAGGCGGATTTCCTCGGTCCGATCAGTGATAGATGCACCTTCCTCACGGTGAAAACCACCCAGAAAGTGGTTCACGTTATGGAAGATGTTTGCAGCAGTCCAACGCATGGGTTTGTATCAAAAGCAATTTAGTGTGATATTTGTCGCGAGATTACACCCGGGATTCTGCCCGCGCAAGGGGTTAGGCGCATGAAATGTAAAGAATAAACAACAATCAAATCAGGTACTTGCCTGATTTTCGTGATGTGGCACCTGATAAAACTCTGCGAAGTTGATACGTCTGCCGCGAGCACAACCCAATTGACATTATTTGTTTGTCTGGTGTAAGGGCCAGCAACATTCTGGCGAAAGATGCTCTCGCCGAGCGAAAAAACATGGTTCAACTGGCAGCAAAACCGATGACAAGCCGTTATACCGGTGAACAAATTTGCACTTGGTCAGTGTTCACAACTGCGGGGCTATGCCCTAAACTCAACGACAACTAAAGAAACGGAAGAGTTCAGGGAATGAGTGTCCGCACGACAGTTGTATTCACCGATTTAATTGGCAGCACCGGGGTCTTTGAAGCCGTTGGAAACCTCAAAGCCACCGAGGTCGTTACACGTTTGACAGGGTGGATTGGTGAGGTCTGCGTTGCCTACGGTGGCCGTGTGGTTAAAACCATGGGTGACGGCGTGCTGGCAATATTTCCTGAGGGCCCGGAAGCCATTGAAGCCGTTGTCGAGATGCAGCGTACGCATCAAAAGAACATGGTGCACATGCCGGCCAATCTTCAGATGCCCATTCGTATTGGCGTTGCAAGCGGTGAGGTGGAAATCGTGGCCGGGGACTGTTTTGGCGACGCCGTCAATGTTGCCGCGAGGTTGAGCGACCTCAGTGGCCCTCATCAGATCTGGGCCAATGGCGAGAGTCTGGTGCATGTCAATCTGCGGGACGGCATTCGCATGCGTTCGCTCGGACCCATCACAATCCGTGGTCGTGCTGAGCCCTGCCTAGCCTACCAGGTTGAGTGGAAGGAGGGTGAGTCAACAGAATTCTTGACCATGCAGGCGAGTCTGGACACGCGGGTTGGCGACCTGCCGACAGACGTTTTGGGTGGTCAGATTGAGCTGACATGGGTGGATACGAACAAGGTGTTCAAGTCTTTCGAGATGCCAATGCATATTGGCCGGGTACGTGAAGTTGAATTCCTGGTCAACGATCCGCGTGTTTCTCGCATGCATGCACGCATCGACTGGCGAAACGGCAGCGTGATGCT
>JAKQJK010000309.1 GCA_029561195.1 Pseudomonadota bacterium | reverse complement strand
CCCGGTCACGCGTGAACTGCGTACCGAGAAGTTCATGAAGATCGTGTCCCTCGCTCCTGAAGTTCTGTAAGGAAGTGCCATGAACAAGATTCGCAAAGGCGACCAAGTCATCGTGCTCACGGGGCGCGACAAGGGTAAGCGCGGCACGGTGTCGCTGCGCAAAGACGATGCTCACCTGGTGGTGGACGGCGTTAACCTGGTTAAAAAGCACGCTAAGCCCAACCCCCTTAAGGGTGTAGTGGGTGGCATTATTGAAAAAACAATGCCGATCCATCAGTCCAATGTAGCCATTTTTAATGGCGCTACGGGCAAGGCTGATCGCGTCGGTATCAAGTTGCTGGCTGATGGTAAACGCGTCCGTGTTTACAAGTCCAGTGGTGAAGAAATCAAGGTGGCATAAGCATGGCACGTCTGCAACAACATTATCGCGAAAAAGTCGCTCCGGAGCTGATGGCCAAGTTTGGCTACACCTCCCCGATGCAGGTTCCGCGTCTCACCAAGATCACCCTGAATATGGGTGTGAGCGAGGCGGTAGCTGACAAGAAGGTGATGGACAACGCCGTTTCCGATCTGACGAAAATCGCAGGTCAAAAGCCGGTCGTGACCAAATCCAAGAAGCCAATCGCTGGTTTCAAAATCCGTGAAGGCCAGGCCATTGGTTGCATGGTGACCTTGCGTGGTGTTCAAATGTTTGAATTCCTGGATCGTTTCGTAACCGTGGCTTTGCCCCGTGTTCGCGACTTCCGTGGTATCTCTGGTCGCGCATTCGATGGTCGTGGCAACTACAACATCGGTGTGAAAGAACAGATCATTTTCCCTGAGATTGAGTATGACAAGGTAGATGCCTTGCGTGGTCTCAACATCAGCATCACCACGACGGCCAAGACTGACGAAGAGTGCAAGGCGCTGCTCGCTGGTTTCCGTTTTCCGTTCAAGAACTGAGGCGACCTGTGGCAAAAATGGCTTTGATCGAGCGCGAGCTCAAGAGAGATAAACTGGTTGCCAAGTACGCGAAGAAACACGCGGAACTCAAGGGCATCGCCAGTGACATGAAGCGTAGCGACGAAGAGCGTGCTGCAGCCCGTCTGGGTTTGCAAAAGCTCCCGCGAAACGCAAATCCGACCCGTCAACGTAATCGCTGTGCAATCACGGGTCGTCCCCGTGGTACGTTCCAGCATTTCGGTCTGGCGCGCGCAAAAATCCGTGAAATGGCTTTTGCTGGGGAAATTCCTGGCATCGTCAAGGCCAGCTGGTAAGCGGCAGGAGACATAAACATGAGCATGAGTGATCCTATCGCCGACTTGCTGACACGCATCCGCAATGCGCAGATGGTGGCAAAAACCACGGTATCTGTGCCCTCTTCCAAAGTGAAGATTGCGATTGCCCAAGTGTTGAAAGACGAAGGCTACATTGACGGTTTCAAGGTGAGCACAGAAGACGGCAAGGCCGAGCTGGAAATCGCCCTGAAATATTACGCAGGCAAGCCTGTCATTGAGCGCATCGAACGCGTGAGCCGCCCCGGTCTGCGGGTCTATCGCGGCAGCGATGCGATCCCTCAAGTCCAGAACGGCCTTGGTGTGGCAATCGTCACCACCCCCAAGGGTGTGATGACAGACCGCAAAGCGCGTGCTACCGGTGTTGGTGGTGAAGTTCTTTGCTACGTCGCTTAAAGCGTGACATTCAGGAGTAACAGAAAATGTCTCGTGTAGGAAAAATGCCTGTCGCCGTCCCCGCTGGCGTGGACGTGTCGGTCAAGGAAGATCAAATCAGCGTCAAGGGTTCCGGTGGAGTCTTGATGTTGACCCAAAACGCATTGGTTAAAGTGACCAGTGATGCTGGCAAACTCAGCTTTGTTCCCGCCAATGATTCGCGCGAAGCCAATGCCATGAGCGGGACCATGCGTCAGCTGGTTAATAACATGGTGGTTGGTGTCACTAAAGGCTTTGAAAAGAAGCTGAGCCTGGTAGGTGTGGGTTACAAAGCCCAGGCTCAAGGCGCCAAGTTGAATTTGACGGTTGGATATTCCCATCCTGTCAATAAAGATATGCCGGCCGGTATCACCGTTGCCACCCCCACCCCCACGGAAATCGTGATCAAGGGTGCGGATCGTCAGCGTGTTGGTCAGGTGGCCGCCGAGATTCGTGCGATTCGTCCGCCCGAGCCCTACAAGGGTAAGGGTATCCGTTATGCGGACGAAAAAATCACGATCAAAGAAACCAAGAAGAAGTAAGGGGCAGCATCATGTTGACCAAAAAACAGCAGCGTCTTCGCAGATCACGTCAAACCCGCATTCGTATTGCTACACAAGGTGTGGCGCGATTGACGGTGAACCGTACCAACCTTCACATCTATGCCAGCGTCATTTCTGGCGATGGTGGCAAGGTGCTGGCAACGGCATCCACGGCAGAAGTCGAGGTTCGCAAATCCCTGGGTGGGTCTGGCAAAGGCGGCAATGTGGCTGCAGCTCAGGCTATCGGCAAGCGCTTGGCTGAAAAAGCGAAGGCCGCTGGCGTTGAAAAGGTTGCATTTGACCGTGCGGGCTTTGCCTATCACGGTCGAGTCAAGGCGTTGGCTGATGCCGCGCGTGAAGCTGGCTTGCAGTTCTAAGCAGATCGGAAATAAACATGGCTAAAGTTCAAGCGAAAATGCAGGGCAAGGCAGAGGGTCCTGAAGACGGCATGCGCGAGAAGATGATCGCGATCAACCGTGTCACCAAAGTGGTGAAGGGTGGTCGTATTCTCGGTTTTGCTGCTTTGACGGTGGTTGGTGATGGCGATGGTCGTATCGGCATGGGCAAGGGTAAATCCAAAGAAGTGCCTGCTGCTGTTCAAAAGGCCATGGAAGAAGCTCGTCGCAACATGATCAAGGTGTCGTTGAAGAACGGCTCCATCCATCACAAAGTGATGGGTCATCATGGCGCTGCCAATGTGATGATGGCTCCTGCTCCAAAGGGCACGGGCATCATTGCTGGCGGCCCAATGCGCGCAGTGTTTGAGGTGGTGGGTATCACCGATATCGTTGCGAAAAGCCACGGTTCTACCAACCCGTACAACATGGTTCGCGCCACTCTTGATGCGTTGTCTGTTTCCACGACGCCATCGGAAGTGGCTGCAAAGCGTGGCAAAACGGTTGAAGAGCTCTTCGTTTAAATTGTTTGAATAGCGGGAGCTTCAAAATGACTACTCAACAAAAAGTGACGGTTCAACTCGTGCGTAGCCCAATCGGCTGCAAAGAGTCGCACCGTGCAACAGTTCGTGGTTTGGGTCTTCGCAAAATTCGCAGTACCAGCGAATTGGTCGATACACCTGAAGTGCGTGGAATGATTAACAAGATCAGTTATCTGGTCAAAGTGCTCTAAGAGGTTGATGATGGAACTCAATGGCATCAAGCCGGCTGATGGCGCCAAGCACTACAAGCGGCGCGTAGGTCGCGGCATTGGCTCGGGTATTGGAAAGACCGCGGGTCGGGGTCACAAGGGTCAAAAATCCCGTGCTGGTGGTTATCACAAGGTTGGTTTCGAAGGCGGTCAAATGCCTTTGCAGCGTCGCTTGCCTAAGCGCGGGTTCAAATCTCATCTGCTGAAGTTCAATGCAGAAATCACATTGACGACGCTTGAGCAGTTGGGCGCGTCTGAAGTGGATATGTTGACGTTGAAGCAAGCTGGCCTGGTTGGTCAATTGGCCAAGGTCGTGAAGGTCGTGAAAACCGGCGAACTGAGCAAAGCGGTCAAATTGACGGGCATCGGCGCAACGGTTGGAGCGAAGGCCGCGATTGAAGCCGCTGGCGGTAGCGTCGCTTAACTGGACGCTTGGTAAGAGAAGTAAACGTGGCAACTAACGCAGCTCAATTGGCAAAGACTGGCAAGTTCGGTGACCTACGTCGCCGACTTGTCTTTTTGTTGCTCGCGCTGGTCGTGTATCGCATTGGTGCGCACATTCCGGTTCCGGGAATTGACCCGGCGCAGTTGCAGCAGTTCTTTAAAGGACAGCAGGGCGGGATTCTGGGCATGTTCAACATGTTCTCGGGCGGCGCGCTGTCCCGATTTACTGTTTTTGCCCTAGGCATCATGCCCTACATATCTGCATCGATCATCATGCAGTTGCTGACATATGTTTTGCCTGCTTTTGAGCAGATGAAAAAAGAGGGTGAAGCCGGGCGTCGCAAGATTACGCAGTACACCCGCTACGGCACTGTTGGTTTGGCTTTGTTCCAATCGATGGGAATCGCAGTGGCGTTGGAGAGTTCAGCTGGTTTGGTGATTTCACCCGGTTTTGGGTTCCGGTTTACTGCGGTATGTACGTTGACGGCTGGGACGATGTTTTTGATGTGGTTGGGCGAGCAGATTACCGAGCGTGGTTTGGGTAATGGCATCTCCATTCTGATTTTCGGCGGCATTGCAGCCGGTTTGCCCAATGCTATCGGCGGGTTGCTGGAGTTGGTTCGTACTGGTGCAATGAGCATTGTGGTGGCTTTGTTTATTGTTGTTTTGGTGGCTTTGGTTACCTATTTTGTTGTATTTGTAGAGCGTGGTCAGCGCAAGATTCTGGTGAATTACGCTAGGCGGCAAGTTGGAAACAAGGTTTATGGTGGCCAGTCTTCCCACTTGCCGTTGAAGCTGAATATGGCGGGCGTGATTCCTCCCATCTTTGCGTCATCGATCATTTTGTTGCCTGCCACGGTCGTTGGGTGGTTTAGTGCCGGCGAGTCAATGCGCTGGTTGAAGGATGTTGCTAGTTCGCTGACACCAGGTCAGCCCATCTACGTGATGTTTTATGCCGCTGCGATTGTGTTTTTCTGCTTCTTTTACACGGCACTTGTGTTCAACAGTCGTGAAACTGCGGATAACCTGAAAAAAAGCGGCGCGTTCATACCGGGTATTCGTCCGGGTGATCAAACCGCGAAATATATAGACAAAATTCTATTGAGACTGACTCTTGCCGGTGCGATCTACATCACGTTCGTTTGCCTGTTGCCCGAGTTTTTGATTTTGAAGTACAACGTGCCGTTCTATTTTGGAGGCACGTCCCTGTTGATCATCGTGGTGGTGACCATGGATTTCATGTCGCAAGTGCAGAATTACATGATGTCCCAGCAGTATGAGTCACTATTGAAGAAGGCTAATTTCAAGTCTTCCTAGTTGTTGGTAGAGATGTCAAAAGATGACGTGATCCAGATGCAGGGGGAGGTGGTTGAAAACCTCCCTAACGCGACATTCCGCGTCAAGCTGGAAAACGGACATGTAGTGTTGGGGCATATTTCGGGCAAGATGCGGATGCATTACATACGCATATTGCCGGGTGACAAGGTCACCGTGGAGTTGACGCCGTATGACTTGAGTCGGGCGAGGATTGTTTTTAGAGCCAAGTAACAGCGCATGTTCCGCGCGATTGAAAGTCGGAACTGGGCGAAGAGTTTTAGGAGAATGAAATGAAGGTTTCGGCCTCGGTGAAGAAAATTTGCCGTAACTGCAAAATTATCCGTCGCAAGGGCGTTGTGCGTGTGATCTGTACAGATCCGCGTCATAAACAGCGCCAGGGTTAATTGCAAGAGTTTTAGAGGACAAAAATGGCACGTATCGCTGGCATCAATATTCCGCCGCAACAGCATTCTGAAATTGGCTTGACTGCCATTTTTGGTATCGGTCGCACCCGCGCTCGCAAAATTTGCGAAGCCTGTGGCATTGCTTACTCCAAAAAGGTCAAGGATTTGACCGATGGAGATCTGGAAAAAATTCGCGACCAGATCGCACAGTTCACCATAGAAGGTGACCTGCGTCGCGAGACGACCATGAACATCAAGCGTTTGATGGACATTGGATGTTATCGCGGGTTCCGTCATCGTCGCGGTCTGCCCATGCGCGGTCAGCGTACGCGCACCAATGCACGTACTCGCAAGGGTCCGCGCAAAGCTGCCCAGTCACTGAAGAAATAACAGGCATTGAAAGATCACTATGGCAAAAGCTCCCGCCAATAACGCTGCCCAGCGTGTACGCAAGAAAGTTCGCAAGAACGTTGCCGATGGTGTTGCACACGTGCACGCGTCGTTCAACAATACCATCATCACGATTACAGACCGTCAGGGCAATGCTTTGTCATGGGCGTCATCCGGTGGCCAAGGCTTCAAAGGCTCACGCAAATCCACTCCATTTGCTGCGCAGGTGGCCTCTGAGGTGGCTGGGCGTGCCGCTGTGGAGCAAGGCATCAAGAATCTTGACGTTGAAATCAAAGGCCCAGGGCCAGGTCGTGAATCGTCGGTTCGTGCTCTCGCGGCATTGGGCATTCGCATCAACATGATTGCGGACGTGACACCTGTTCCGCACAACGGCTGCCGCCCTCAAAAGCGTCGTCGTATTTAGTTTCTCTCAACCAAGCCCACCGCCATTGGTCTGCGACTGATGGCTCCCACAGCTTGCTGTGGCAGATGACATAAAAGGAAGTTCAAGTGGCACGCTATCTAGGCCCCAAGGCCAAACTATCCCGCCGTGAAGGCACAGACCTGTTTCTGAAGAGTGCCCGTCGCTCTATCGGTGACAAGGCAAAATTTGACTCCAAGCCCGGTCAACACGGACGGACGTCAGGTGCTCGTACGTCCGACTATGGCCTGCAGCTTCGCGAGAAGCAAAAGGTCAAGCGCATGTATGGTGTGCTGGAGCGTCAGTTCCGTCGTTACTTTGAAGAGGCTGATCGTCGCAAGGGCAACACAGGCGCTAACCTGATGTTTCTGTTGGAATCCCGGCTGGACAACGTGGTGTACCGCATGGGCTTCGGCTCCACCCGCGCTGAAGCACGTCAGTTGGTATCCCACAAAGCAATCACCGTCAACGGTAACACGGTAAACATCCCGTCTTATTCGGTTAAGACCGGTGATGTTGTGGCTGTCCGTGACAAATCCAAGAAGCAGAATCGCATTGTTGAGGCGCTGCAACTGGCACAACAAGTTGGCATGCCAGCCTGGGTCGAAGTGAGCATTGATAAAGCCGAAGGTACCTTCAAAAAGGTTCCGGACCGGGATCAATTTGCTTCTGACATCAATGAGTCACTGATTGTCGAGTTGTACTCACGTTAATTCTGGTCTTTGTTAGTTATCGTTCCTGGCTCATGGAGATCTGTGGGTCAGGTGCTTCACCAGCCTTACCGGTGTAACGAGCCGGGGGTATTGAGAGGAAGTCCGCATGCAAAATAATCTGCTGAAACCAAAAACAATCAATGTAGAACAGTTGGGCACCAACCGTGCCAAAGTGGCTTTGGAGCCCTTTGAGCGCGGCTATGGTCACACCTTGGGCAATGCGTTGCGCCGGGTGCTTTTGTCGTCCATGCCCGGATTCGCTGCCACTGAAGTCACGATTGCTGGTGTTCTGCACGAGTACTCGTCGATTGACGGCGTCCAAGAAGACGTCGTCAACATTTTGTTGAATCTGAAGGGTGTAGTTTTTAAACTGCACAACCGCGAGGAAGTAACGTTAAGCCTGCGCAAAGACGGCGAAGGCGTTGTGACCGCTGCGGACATACAGACGCCACATGATGTCGAAATCATCAATCCTGACCACGTCATTGCCAACCTTTCTCATGGTGGCAAGCTTGACATGCAAATCAAGGTTGAAAAGGGTCGTGGTTATGTTCCAGGTACGATTCGCCGCCACGGTGACGAGCCGAATAAATCCATTGGTCGCATCGTCCTTGACGCATCTTTCTCCCCGGTAAAGCGTGTTAGCTACACGGTTGAGAGTGCTCGAGTCGAGCAACGCACCGATTTGGACAAACTGGTTGTCGAGATTGAAACCAACGGTGCTATCACTGCAGAGGATGCCGTTCGCGCTTCTGCCAAAATATTGGTAGAGCAGTTGGCAGTATTTGCACAACTTGAAGGTAGCGAACTTGCAGCTTTCGACTCCCCCGCTCCCCGCGGCAATGCGCAGTTTGATCCTATCCTGCTGCGTCCTGTGGACGAACTTGAGTTGACCGTTCGTTCTGCAAACTGTCTCAAGGCAGAGAATATTTACTACATCGGCGACCTGATTCAGCGCACGGAGAATGAGTTGTTGAAGACTCCTAATCTGGGCCGCAAGTCGTTGAACGAGATTAAGGAGGTGTTGGCATCCCGCGGCCTCACCTTGGGAATGAAACTGGAAAGCTGGCCACCCGCGGCTCTCGAAAAGCGTTAGATAGAGAAACGGCCCAATAAAGGGCTCAGTGCCAAGGGCAGTACCTGATACGGCTGCCTCATACATAAATTAAAGGATAAGCACCATGCGTCACGGACACGGACTACGTAAACTCAACCGCACCAGCGAGCACCGCCTCGCCATGTTGCGCAACATGATGAATTCGCTCATTGAACATGAAGTCATCAAGACCACATTGCCGAAGGCCAAGGAACTACGCCGCGTGGTTGAGCCCATGATCACATTGGCTAAAGAGGCAACGGTTGCCAACCGCCGCCTTGCATTTGATCGTCTGCGCGACCGCGACAGCGTTACCAAGCTGTTCAACGACCTTGGCCCGCGTTTTAAGGCTCGTCCAGGTGGCTACACACGTATCCTGAAAATGGGTTTTCGCGTTGGCGACAATGCACCAATGGCTTTGGTTGAGTTAGTTGACCGCCCAGAAGTCGTGGAAGCTCCTGCTGCCGAGGCAGTGAAGGCTTAATAGGGTATACTTACAGATTACCGCGCGATGGAGCAGCTTGGTAGCTCGTTGGGCTCATAACCCAAAGGTCGGAGGTTCAAATCCTCCTCGCGCAACCAAAAAATAGCGATTTTCGCTAACAGAAACGCCCACTTATGTGGGCGTTTCTGTTTCTGTACGGTCCTGGCGACAATCAGTCTTTTGAGATCGCTTCAACTTCGACCAGGCAGTCATAAAACGTTGGAGCCCGCCCCATGTCGGTCAGGCGCTGACTCGTCACCTCGTTTACGTTTTTGCCATCCATGCCCAGTTTGCGCCACCAGATGCCAAGGCCAACGACTACGCCGGCACGGGCTCGTCTTGAAATCTGAACTCGGCAACGGTATTCCCCCCGCAGGTTGTAAACCCTGACGATGGAACCTGATTGAATGCCTCGGGTTTGAGCGTCCTGTGCGTGAATTTCAAGCAAAGGCTCTCCTTCGATATCGCGAAGACTCGTGACGTTCACAAATGTGGAGTTCAGGAAGTTGCGTGCAGGAGGTGAGATCATCGCCAAAGGAAAGTGAGCCGAAGTGCCGAATGCCTCGTAGTTGGGCACATGATCGGGTAAACCATCTTTGCCTTCACCAGCCAGTCGAGCACTGAAAAACTCACACTTTCCGGATAGTGTGGGGAAATTACCATGCGCAAAAGGTGCCTCCGGCACCTGTAAAGATGCAAACCCCTGGCTCAGAAGCTTCTCAAAGTCGACCAGTTTGCCATACGCTGTGCGGCAGAGACTGAGGTCGTTTTCGCGAAAACAAGCCTCATTGAACTGCATGCGAAGTGCCAGTTCCCGAAAGATTTCTGTATTCGGTTTCGCTTCGCCTACAGGAGCAATAGCCGGTCGATTAAGTAACACATCTGTATGGCCATAACTCAAGTGCACATCCCAATGTTCCAGCTGAGTAGTGGCTGGCAACACATAGTCGGCGTAGTCAGCGGTGTCCGTCTGGAAATGCTCCAGCACGACGGTGAATAGATCTTGTCTTGAAAAGCCCTGAACTACTTTGGCAGACTCGGGCGCAACCGCGACCGGATTACTGTTGTAGACAATCAGCGCTTCTATCGCAGGTCCGAACGACGCGGATGCCGGTCGCAGGAGGTCGTCACCAATCGTGGCCATATTGATGGTGCGCGGTGTCCGGCCGTTCAGCAGGTCATTGCGTTGCAGTGCCTCACGATCAACGGGGAACATGCCTGAGCTTGATAACAGGACGCCGCCAGCCCGGTGACGCCAGGCGCCGACCATCGCTGGCAGGCACGCAATAGCACGCACAGCATTGCCTCCGCCACGCACACGCTGCAGGCCATAGTTCATGCGGATGGCTACCGGCTCACCCTGCATCGCGCACGTGCCGTAATCTTTTGCCAAAGAGCGGATTTGGTCGACAGGGATGCCGCAAATCACCGCCGCACGTTCGGGGCTCCACTGAAGGGCACGCTCGCGCAACAGATCCCAACCCAGCGTGTGCTGGTCCAGGTAGTCGTGATCCAGCCAGTCATGCTGGATCAACTCATGCATGATGGCTAACGCAAGTGCTGCGTCCGTGCCGGGCAAGAGCGCAATATGCTCATGGCATTTGTCTGCAGTTTCACTGCGACGAGGGTCAATGCATATCAGTTTGGCGCCATTGCGTTTGGCTGCCTGGGCGTGCCGCCAAAAATGGACGCTGCTGGCGATGGCGTTGCTGCCCCAGATCAGGATCAATTTCGATTCCGCAAAAAACTCCACCCGCATTCCGACCTTGCCACCCAGTGTTTGGGTGAGTCCTTCGCCCCCCGCCGAGGCACAAATGGTGCGGTCCAGAAAAGACGCGCCCAGTTTGTTGAAGAACCTGGCTGCCATGCTTTCGCCCTGCACCAGGCCCATGGTTCCCGCATAGCTATAAGGCTGGATGGCTTGCGCCGCCGCGGGGCCGCGCGAGGCAATTACCCTCAGCCGCTCAGCAATGTCATTCAACGCTTCTTCCCAGCTCACCCTTTCAAACTGCCCTGAGCCTTTGGGGCCAGTGCGTTTAAGGGGGTATAGCAACCGGTCAGGGTGGTATGTGCGCTCGGTATATCGGGATACCTTGGTGCACAGCACGCCAGCGGTATGAGGGTGCGCAGCGTTGCCATTCACCCTCACGGCAACGCCGTTTTCTACAGTCGTTGCGAGTGAACAGGTGTCCGGGCAATCATGTGGGCACGCGCCAATGACGATGGTTGATGATCCCGGTTTCTCTGTCGCTGTATTCATTGCGATATTGTCCGGCAAAATACCTAAACGAAGCGTGGCGGACCGTCAGACGCTAGACTGCGATCAACAGGAGGATCCATGAAGGTTCTAGATTCCATCGTCACCCAGGCAGCGGGTATCGCCAGCCTGCGACGCGACATCCATGCGCACCCGGAGCTGTGCTTTCAGGAGGTGCGTACCGCCGATCTGGTGGCCGCCAAGTTGACGGAGTGGGGGATTCCCATTCACCGCGGGCTGGGAACCACTGGGGTGGTCGGCATCGTCAAAAATGGCACAAGTAGCCGGGCTATTGGTCTGCGCGCGGATATGGATGCCCTGCCCATGCAGGAGTTCAATACGTTCGACCATGCCAGTACCCATGCCGGCAAGATGCACGCGTGCGGGCACGACGGCCACACCGCCATGTTGCTGGCGGCGGCACAGCATTTTGCGAAAAACCGCAATTTTGATGGCACGGTCTATCTGATCTTCCAGCCAGCCGAAGAGGGCGGTGGCGGTGCCAGGGAAATGATCAAGGACGGCTTGTTCGACAAATTCCCGATGGACGCCGTATTTGGCATGCACAACTGGCCCGGCGATCAGGTGGGCCGATTTGCAGTGAGCGCTGGGCCTGTCATGGCCTCCAGCAACGAGTTCAAGATCACTATTCGCGGCAAAGGCGGCCACGCTGCACTGCCACACAACGGGCTCGACCCGGTGCCCATCGCCTGCCAGCTCGTGCAGTCCTTTCAGACCATCATTACCCGCAACAAGAAACCAGTGGATGCCGGTGTGATCTCGGTCACGATGATCCATGCCGGCGAGGCAACCAATGTCATCCCGGACAGTTGCGAGTTGCAGGGTACCGTGCGTACGTTCAGCTTGGAGGTGCTTGACATGATTGAGCGGCGCATGAAGGAAATTTCGGAACATACCTGCGCGGCTTTCGGGGCGATCTGTGAGTTTGAATTTGTCCGCAACTATCCACCCACCATCAACTCGGCAAATGAGGCGGCTTTCGCCGCGAAAGTGATGACAGACATCGTTGGTGTTGGTAACGTCACGGCACAGGAGCCAACGATGGGTGCCGAGGACTTCGCCTACATGCTGCAGGCCAAACCCGGCGCCTATTGCTTCATTGCCAATGGCGACGGCAGCCACCGCGAAATGGGCCATGGCGGCGGCCCCTGCATGTTGCACAACCCCAGTTACGACTTCAACGACGACCTGATTCCGCTGGGCGCCACATACTGGGTCCGGCTGGCGGAAGTCTGGCTGGGCGCCGCCGCCCAACCGATTGGGGCGGCATGATCGGTATTGCCGAGGCCTTTTCAGCCAGTTATGCCAAAGCGCGGGTCAAGTTTCTGGAGGCCGCAGCCATGGCCGGGCTAGCGATCAAATCTTTCAACCACCCGCTGCCGGGGCGCGATGGCGAGACACTTGCCATGGATGTGGCATTGTCCGGCCGCCCGGACGCAGACAAACTGCTCATCGTCTCCAGCGCCTGCCACGGCGTCGAAGGCTACTGTGGCAGCGGCGCGCAGGTGTTCGCGCTGCATGATGGCGAATGGCTGGCCAATGCCCGGCAGCTCGAGGTGGCCGTGCTGTACATCCACGCACTCAACCCTTACGGCTTTTCGCACCTTCGCCGCACCACCCACGAAAACGTGGACCTAAACCGCAATTTTCAGAACTTCGCCCAGACCTTGCCTGCCAACGAGGCCTACCGGCAATTACATGCCCTGCTGTTGCCGGACACGTGGCCGCCCACAGCGGAGAACACGGCAGCCATTCAGCGGTATTTAGGCGAGCATGGCTTGCGCGAATTTCAGGCAGCTGTCACCCGCGGGCAACATGCATTTGCCGACGGCATGTTCTATGGCGGAGTCGCGCCAACCTGGAGCAACACTGTTTTCCGTCAGGTTTTGCACCAGTTTGGTCGCCGGGCTGATCACGTCGGCTGGATCGACCTGCACACCGGGCTAGGCCCCAGTGGCGCGGGCGAACGCATCTTTTCCTGCCGGGACGACCCGCAAGCCCTTATCCGTGCGCGCGCCTGGTGGGATGGCGGTGGTGCCACGCCCATCACTTCGTTTTACGACGGCTCATCCACCTCGGCCAGGTTGACCGGGCTGATGTGGAGCGCCCTGTACGACGAGTGCCCGCAGGCCGAATACACCGGCATCGCCCTGGAATTTGGCACCGTACCCATCACCGACATGCTGGATGCACTCCGTGCCGAGCACTGGTTGCACAACCATCCGCAGGCGTCCCCAGAGCAGGCAGCTGGCATCAAACAACGTCTGCTGGACGCGTTTTATACCGATACCGATGTCTGGAAGGGTCAGATCATCAGTCAGGCCCGGCAAACGATGTTTCAGGCTGTAGACGGCTTGAAAGCCTGATTTTATAAGGCAAATAGGGTTCCAGCCTCCGTCGGATATGCGTGAGTTGCTATGAAATATATAGCATCTTATCGGGCCCACTAGGCGGAGCGTCCCTTGCCCCGTGCCAATCGTGTGATCAGGCGGCAAAGCGGGTTTCAGCCAGCACCAGAAGACCGTCAAAGATCAGGTTGTCTACCAGTTCAAACCGGACTGACATGCTCGGCGCCATTTTCCAGCCCGCGCCGCCAGTCATGACGCACAGGGGTTTGACACCACAATGTACTTGCAGGTGTTGGACCATGCGCTCGACCGCGCCAGCTATGGCGAAGGTGCCACCACTGGTGAGTGCATCGCTTGTGTTGGTCGGAAATTCCCGCACGTCGCCGGTAGGTACGTGCAGACCGGCCGTGCCCGCCTCCAGCGCCCGAAGCATGATTCCGTGCCCTGGCAGGATCAGGCCGCCCAGAAATTTGCCGCTTGCATCAATCGCCTCCACCGTGACCGCTGTGCCCACCATTACTACCACCATAGGCCGGGGAGGCCCCTGATTCAGCATGAGACGGTGCGCGCCGATCATGGCCACCCACCGGTCTGCGCCCAGACGGGCCGGGTGGTCATAGCCGTTAACCAAGCCGGCCTCTGCCTCACTAGATACAACCCATTGGGGCGATATGTCCCAAAGTTCCATTTGCTCCTCAACCCGGCGTTTGACCGCGTCGCCAGCCACGATGCACCCAAGCATGTGGTCAGGCGTTGCCAGTTTGGCCCAAGGGCCTTCGGAGAGTTTTTCGATGTTTTCGAGAAATTCTGCACCCTGCGCCAGGATGGTGGCCCGGGTGTGCGGCGCATCGTAAATCGCCCATTTCAGCCTTGTATTGCCGACGTCAATTGCCAGAAAGGTCATGGGCGGGATTATTGCGGGTTTATGGGGCGTCGCATCTACGGGTTAACAGCCATATGTTTTACGTTTATCCTGCCTGTTCAATGCAAGCTGTCACAGGGGACCTGTATATTGGTCCTCCATATCAATCTATTTAAGGGGTAATTTCATGGGAATGTTCAGTTTTATCAAGGAAGCTGGTCAAAAGCTGTTTGGCAGCAAAGAGGTGGAAGACGCCGCTGCCACGGCCGCAGCAGACGCAACTGCGCAAGCCCGTCTGGATACGCTTAACGCGCAGGCAGCCAGTTCAATTGCCACATATATCGAAACGCAACAGCTCGGTATTTCCGGTCTGGATGTCGCGTTTGATGGTGCGAGCGGTACGGTGACAGTTCAGGGTGAGGCGCCTTCACAGGAAGCCAGCGAAAAAGTTGCTCTTTGCTGCGGCAATGTGAGCGGTGTGCAGAGCGTTTCCAACTTGCTGGCTGTGTCGGCCCCAGCGGATGAGTCCCAGTACCACGATGTGGTGCGCGGTGACACGCTGTCGGCTATTGCAAAAACCTACTACGGCAATGCGGCCAAATACCCGGTTATCTTTGAGGCTAACAAGCCCATGCTCAGCCACCCAGACAAAATCTATCCGGGCCAGAAGCTGCGCATTCCGCCTGCGGCTTAAATTACGCCAAACCAGCAGGCTCGCTGAATCGCGGCCAGCTTGTTATCTACCCTGAGCTTGGCCATCGCGTTGGTCACATGAAACGTGATGGTCCGCTCGCTGCATCCAAGCCGAACGCCGGTTTCTTTTGCCGTGAGGCCTTCGAATGCAAGCGCCAGGCATTCGCACTCACGGGGGCTTAAAGGGCTGCGCTCCCTTGCCAATGCACGCTTGAGCAGCGGCCAGATGTTCAGCGTGGACCACGTCAGCGCAGCGGCTTCACTGCGGTCGTGCCATTCGCGCGGGCTGAACATGAAACACTCAAACGCCCTGTTCGCGGGCAATGGAAACTCCACCCTCACCACACTCTGGTAGCCATGCGCTAGCCACAGGCGGCGCCAGCGGCTCTGGTTTTCGTAGGATGACTTGGCGATGTCCTGCCAGGCGACCAGTGGCGCATCGGAGTCACGCCAAGGCGCTCCAAAGTCGCGGCTTTCCGCCAGCGCGATGGCCGCATCCAAAAGGCGCGGCGGGTGCTGGGTCAGGACGATCCGATCCTCCTTGGTGCCAAATGGATCGGGTCCCAGAACGGTAATCGCTTCGACGGAGTGCTCCTTCAAGGCGCACAGCCAATCGTTCATGATGCCGTCCAGGTTCACACTGTCAAAGTTAACAGGCACTTTCATAGCGAGTTGTAAATGAAGCGGGGACAATACCATCAATCACCCTGAAGAATTCCCTGCCAGGGTGCGAATTAATACATAGGTGAATCCGTTGGACAAGCCAGGCCTTGGCAATCGTCTCTCCCTCCGCGCTGCGACCAGTATGGCGCGCGAGAGATTCCTGCGCCAGCCGCTGGAACCCATTCTCCACCCATCCCCATGGAGGCTGCGATTGCTGGGGCTGGGTTTGTCAGTCGGGCAGCCGCTGTTTGGGTTCATCTGGTCGCAATGGCTGGTTCAGCCCTACGAAAACCCGTTGTTGCGTGTGTGTTTAGGCTTTATTGGCCTGATTTTGATGCTTCCGGCTGTCAGCAAATATCCATTGAGCAAGCGCACGCAGCACCTATCCATGGTGGTGATCTGGCTGGAGCTACCCGTCTTCTTTAGCTGGATGTTTCTCTGCAACGGTGGCAATGCAGCCTGGCTGGCCAGTGCATGCTCAATGGTATTGATCTACTACCACCTGACGGACTGGCGCATTGCTACCTTGGGCACCATCGCGGGAGCGCTACTGTGTTGGGTGGTATTTCACATCCTGGGCCTTCCCGCGCCAGCCCAGCCAGACAATCAGCACGCAGTCAGTGTGGTCATTCTCCTGTTCGCGTGGTCTTGCGCACTGTTGTTAGGTATCTCTTCGGCCAACCTTCGCCGTGAACATCTTGACAACACGTTGACGACCATCGGGATCATGGCGCACGAATTGCGCACCCCGCTGTCAACGGCTGGCTTGATCAGTGATGCGCTGCAAATGCAATCAGAGACGGCCGGAAATGAAGATGGCGCAAAACGACTTGCGAAGCTGGCCGAGCGGCTGCGGGCCCTGACACGCAATATGAACCACCAGATTGATACGCAAATTTCAAATGCAAGATTGATGCAACTGCCAGGCGATGGTGATCTGATTTCGGCGGGCGATCTGGTCAAGCAGGTGGTTGGCAACTACCCATACCGCTCCAGCCGTGAGCGCCAATGCATCGTGGTAACACTTCATCGGGAATTCTGGTTTCGGTCATCACTGGCACAGTTCTCGCAGGTCCTGGATAACTTGATCAAGAACGCACTTCATTCCCTGCAAACAGCCAGTTCTGCATTCCCGCATGGAGCCCTTCGGATCGAAGTCGGCGCGTCGGGAGCCAAGGGCCGCATCGTTGTCATTGATCAGGGCATGGGCATAAATCCCAAGTCGCTGCCGCATATTTTTGAAGCCTTCTTCTCCACTAACCGAGGAACTGGTCACGGGCTTGGACTTGCGTTTTGCAAGCGGGTCGTGGAGACTGCCAAAGGCACATTGAGCGTCAAATCGGTACCTCTTGAAGGTGCGACGTTCATCATTGAATTGCCTGTCCTGCTTCAGACAAATAATACACATCAGGGAGACTCGAACTCATGACATTTCCACTCTACCGCCGGCCCGGCACAGTGGCTTTTCTCGATGACGACCCGGCTTACCTGGAAATGCTGGCGGACGTTATGCCTCGCGATTGGTCGGTTAAGTTGTTCATTGACCCACTCGACTGTATCCACCATATACAGAGCGAGCCTGCGCGCTGGGAGGCAGACGCCTGGCGCCAGCAGGACATGATTGACCGGGCGCGCAATGGTCAGGCACTCATTCCGCAAATCCTGACTTATTGGGCTGAGGATGGAAACAACCGGTTCGACCTGACCCGCATCCTTGTAGTGGACTATTCCATGCCGGCGATGAATGGTCTTCAAACCCTGGGCACCCTGGAAGATTGGCCCGGCTCCCGCATATTGCTGACGGGGCAGGCGGACGAACAGATTGCTGTGACCGCGTTCAATCAGGGCCTTATCGAGCAGTTTATTCCCAAACAGTCTGTGGACATTACGCGCAGGCTGACAGATGCAATCAAGCGCATGCTGGAACTGCCAGTGCGCGGACAGGGACAAATCTGGCGCGCCACCTTGAGCCGAGAGCAATATGCACTGCTGTGTTCGCCAACTATCGCACCTCTGCTGGGCGCCCTGGTGCAGAGACAACGATGGGTGGAGCATGTGGTCATCGGAACACCATTTGGTGTGCTGGGACTGGACGCCGTGGGTCAGGCCAGTTGGCTGCAACTGGAGCACCGGGACAATTTGCGAGACCTTGCAGAGTTGGCCTGGTCGCAGGGCATCGCCGCGCCCGACGTAGACGATATTCGATCAGGCCGCAAACTCGTCGATCTTGAACTTCAACTGGCCCTTAACAGCGGCCAGCCCGCTCGACTGGCGTCCGCTATTGCTTTGGGCGCTGCCGACACACCACTTTGGGGTGCAGTTTTTACCATTAATCCAGCGGTTTGCCCTGGTTCTAGTAAAGGTTACGCGGCCCACCTAGCAGCGCTGGGAGACCGCGAGTTGCCGGAGTGAGGCCCACGACGCCTTGCATTTGAGGGGTTAGTCGGTGCTCTTGGCGCGCCGTGCGATAGGCCAATCCCAAGGCTTGACCAGTGGTGCTATGTCTCGGGCCGCAGTTTCTATGTGGCTCAATTCCGCGTCTGTGAGGTTGGCATTGAGTGTAAGGCGGACCATTGCACGGTTGCGACTGGTGGCAGGCGCGCAGAAGATGGCGCCAAACACGTTGTGCTCCTCCAGTCGGTCGCGTAGCACCATGGTGTCGGGTTCCAGCCCCGCTTCCAACGAGATTATCTGCTCAGTGCCTTGATGGATCGGGTAGCCAAGCTCGGTGAGGCTGTTACGCAGGCGCAGTGTGTTGGCTTGCAGCCGTGCCCGCTCATCGTCGCATTGCTTGATGACTTCCAGCGTCGCAGCCAGTCCGGCAATCTCGTGTGGCAGCAGGCAGGAACTGAAAATGTTCGGGTAACTGTGGTGCAGCACATAAAAGCGTAGTTCCGCGGGCACGCTGAAGAACCCCGCGCGCCCAGCGAAGGCTTTTGCCAGACTGGCGGTAATGAAATGAACCCGGTCAGATAGCCCCAGTTCCGCACATAGTCCTGCACCCTGTGGGCCATGCGTTCCCAGAGAGTGGGATTCGTCAACCAGAATGGTGCAGCCATGTTGCTCGGCCACCTCCACCATTTCGGTTAACGGACAAATGGCGCCGGTTGTGCTGTAGACCGAATCGACCACCACGATCCCGGGGCCGTTGCGGGAAATCACCCGTGACAAGTGCGCCGGGTCGTTGTGTCGAAATGGATGGGCCGGCGCCTTTGCCGCACGCACGCCTTCCCAAAGGGAAGTGTGGGCCAAAGTGTCAAGGTATACAGGGGTCTGCTCGTCTGCAATGGCTTGCAATAGCCCGACGTTTGCGGCGTAACCGGACTGGCATACGAAGCCGTCTTCTTTTCCAACCCAGGAAGCCAAGGAGGCCTCCAAAGTTCTGTTGGGGTGCGCATCCAGCAAGAACGCACCCGACTGGATCACACTCTCGTTATTGCGGCGTAGCGAATCAATTTGTGCCCGAACGATATCAGGATGCCCGGAAACATTTAGGTAGTCATTACCATCCAGACGGATGGCGCCTGCACCCGGGGTGGCGCCATGCAGAATGCATTTGCCGCTCCACTGCTTGTTCCAGTGCGGCATGAACTGGTTTTCCAGTCGATCTCGCAGCCTTGGTAACAATGGAGGGTTGCGGGGGATCCTGGTTTGCGACAGGCTTGAAAATTCGGAAACATGCATGTAACACTCCGTCAAGGGGATATGTCACATTGAACGCGCTTTTTTTATTTTTT
>JAKQJK010000293.1 GCA_029561195.1 Pseudomonadota bacterium | reverse complement strand
ATGCACGTGAACGAGATGGTGCGTCTGGGTGCGAACATTCAGATTGATGGCAAGGTGGCAGTGATTGAAGGCGTGAAACAACTGTCTGGTGCAACCGTTATGGCGACCGACCTGCGCGCATCAGCCAGTCTGGTGATTGCGGGTCTTGTGGCCGATGGGGAGACCCTGGTGGACCGGATCTACCACCTGGATCGCGGCTACGACCAGATGGAAGCCAAGTTGCGTGGCATCGGCGCCGATATCGAGAGGGTGAAATGATCACGCTTGCCCTGTCAAAGGGCCGCATTTTTGACGACACCCTGCCGCTGCTCAAGGCAGCAGGCATCGAGGTGCTGGAAGACCCTGAAAAGTCCCGCAAGCTCATTCTCACCACCAATCTGCCCGATGTACGGGTGCTAGTGGTGCGAGCAACCGACGTGCCAACCTATGTGCAATACGGCGGTGCAGACCTGGGTATCACCGGCAAAGACACCCTGCTGGAGCATGGCAGCGAGGGGCTCTACCAGCCGCTGGACCTGCAAATCGCCAAGTGCCGAATCAGCGTGGCGGTGCGTGCAGACTTCGATTACGCGTCTGCCGTCAAACAGGGTTCGCGCCTGACGGTTGCAACCAAATACGTAGCCATTGCCCGCGAGTTTTTCGCTACCAAGGGGGTACACGTGGACTTGATAAAGCTCTATGGCAGCATGGAGCTCGCACCGCTTACCGGTCTGGCGGATGCGATTGTGGACCTGGTTTCCACGGGCAACACGCTCAAGGCCAACCATCTGGTGGAGGTGGAGCACATCATGGAGATCAGCTCCCGGCTGGTGGTGAACCAGGCTGCGCTCAAGCTCAAGCAGGAATCGATTCGCAGAATCATCGATGCGTTTTCGGCAGCGGTGAAGCTCGCCAATCCCTGATTTTTCTTAAATTCGCTATGAATTTGATAGCTGCTCCTGTATACCTGTCAACGGCTGACAGCCAGTTTGATGCTCAATTCAAGGCAAGACAGCATTGGTCAGCCGACACCGACGCGGCTATCGAACGGCGCGTGGCCGACATCCTGGCTGACGTGCAACAGCGTGGTGACGCCGCCGTACTGGAATACACCAACCGGTTTGATGGCCTTGCAGCCACCACCATGACCGAGCTGGAACTGACGCAGGCTGAATTGAAAGCGGCGTTTGAGTCCATTCCCGCCGCCCAGCGTGATGCGCTGCAGGTCGCTGCCAGTCGGGTACGCACTTATCACGAGGCACAAAAGAAAGCATGTGGCGAGAGCTGGAGCTACCGCGACGAAGACGGCACGCTGCTGGGCCAGAAGGTCACGCCACTGGACCGCGTGGGCATTTATGTGCCCGGCGGCAAGGCTGCGTATCCATCCTCTGTGCTGATGAATGCCATTCCCGCGCACGTGGCGGGAGTGGGGGAAATCATCATGGTGGTGCCTACGCCAGCCCGGAAAGATTGCACCGCAACCGGTGCCAAGGGCGAAAAAAATGCGCTGGTATTGGCAGCTGCTTACGTGGCGGGTGTGACCCGAGCTTTCACGGTGGGTGGCGCGCAGGCTGTTGCCGCGCTCGCCTATGGCACGGCCACCATTCCCAACGTGGACAAAATCACCGGCCCCGGTAATGCTTACGTGGCTGCAGCCAAGCGCCGCGTGTTTGGCACCGTGGGTATCGACATGATTGCCGGCCCGAGTGAAATTCTGGTGCTGGCCGACGGCTCAACGCCCGCCGATTGGGTGGCGATGGACCTGTTCAGCCAGGCTGAACACGACGAGTTGGCGCAAAGCATTTTGCTGTGCCCAGACAAAGCGTATATCGACGCGGTGCAGGAGAGCATCAACCGCCTGCTGCCTGCCATGCCGCGTGCCGAGATCATCGCCAAATCGCTCAACGGACGTGGCGCATTGATTCTCACCCGCAGCATGGAGGAGGCGTGCGAGATCAGCAACCGCATAGCGCCCGAGCACCTGGAAGTAAGCAGCTGCGACCCGCATCGCTGGGAGCCGCTGCTAAAACATGCGGGTGCCATTTTTCTGGGTGCGTTCACCAGCGAGTCGCTGGGTGATTACTGCGCAGGCCCCAACCACGTGTTGCCTACCAGCGGCACGGCGCGTTTCTCCAGCCCGCTGGGTGTTTACGACTTTCAAAAGCGCAGCAGTTTGATCGAGGTCAGTGAAGCGGGTGCCCAAAAGCTGGGAAAAATTGCCGCCGAGTTGGCTTATGGTGAAGGTTTGCAGGCTCACGCACGGGCCGCAGAAATGAGGCTGAAATGACACAGGATCGCTTTTTCCCTGCAAGCCTTGCCCGGCTTGCGTCATGGTGCTTTTTGCTTTGTAGTCTGCTCGCGGCAACCGCAACCTCTGCCATGACCATTCGTGAGCTCCGTGGCTTGGAGTTGTCCGATAAAAAGCAGGGCGCAATTTATGTCCAGTATTACCTGGTGGGTGCCATGGAAGGTGTGCTGGAGGCTAATTCGCAGTCTGTTCGGTCCGGGGCAAAGCCTCTCATTTGTCTCAATGGGCGGCGTCTGGAGCCGCGTATGGCCAAACCGTTGTATGACGGAGAACTGCAGCGCAACAAGGACCTGTATGAGGCCGACATGCCGGTCCAGCTGGTCATGCTGAACGCGCTGTCCACTGCATATATGTGTTCATGACAGCTGAAACCGACGCGCTGCAGCCCTTGATCCGACGCAACATCCGTCAGGACATCGTGTCCATGCACGCGTATGCCATTCAGGACTCGGCTGGCATGCTAAAGCTGGACGCGATGGAAAACCCGCATCGTCTGCCGCCTGAGCTGCAGGCACTTCTGGGGCAGCGGCTGGGTGCACTTGCACTGAACCGTTACCCCGGCGATCGCATCGACCAGTTGCGCAGCGCGCTGGCAGCGCACGCGCAGATGCCGGAAGGTTTCGACCTGATGCTGGGCAACGGCTCGGACGAGCTGATCTCGCTGCTGGCCATGGCTTGCGATGTTCCTGGTGCCTGTGTCCTGGCCCCCGTGCCGGGTTTTGTCATGTACGGCATCAGCGCGCAGTTGCAGGGACTGCAATTCATTGGCGTGCCGCTCACACCTGATTTCGAACTCGATGAAGCCGCCATGTTGGCCGCCATCGCCCAGCACAAGCCCGCCATCACCTACCTGGCCTACCCCAACAACCCCACTGCAAACCTGTGGAACGATGCAACGATTGAGAAAATCATCGAAGTCGCCGGTGCACAGGGCGGTCTGGTGGTGATGGACGAGGCCTACCAGCCGTTTTCCAGCAAAAGCTACATCAAACGCATGGTCCGACACCCGCACGTGCTGCTGATGCGCACACTGAGCAAGTTCGGCTTGGCGGGGGTTCGCATCGGCTACATGATGGGTGCCAAAGCGCTGATCGATGAGGTCGACAAGGTACGCCCGCCCTACAACATCAGTGTGTTGAACGCAGAATGTGCGTTGTTTGCACTCGAACATGCCGACGCGTTTGCGGCTCAGGCCCTGGATATCCGTGCGCAACGCGCTCTGCTTTTTGAAGCGCTGAAGGCGACGTCTGGCCTGCAGGCATTCCCGAGTGACGCCAACATGGTGCTGGTGCGGGTGCCGGATGCTGCCAAGACCTTCGCAGGCATGAAAGCGCGCAAGGTGCTGATCAAGAATGTGTCCGGCCTGCACCCCCTGCTGGCCAACTGCTTGCGCCTGACGGTGGGCACCGCCGGTGAAAATGCGCAGATGCTCGCAGCCCTGAAGGCCAGTCTGTAGCCGTTCAAGTCGCGAACTGGGACAATATCGCTTTCACCCATCGAATATCAACCGATTCACATGACGCCCAGCACAGGTCCCCGCATCGCCGAAGTCACCCGCAAAACTGCCGAGACGCAAATCACGGTCAAGGTCAACCTGGACGGTACCGGCATGGCCAGCCTCAGCACCGGAATCGGCTTTTTTGACCACATGCTGGACCAGATCGCCCGCCACGGCCTGATCGATCTGGACATTCAGGCGCTGGGCGACCTGCATATTGACGGCCATCACACAGTTGAAGACGTCGGCATCACGCTCGGCCAGGCGGTTCACAAGGCCGTGGGCGACAAAAAAGGCATCCGCCGCTACGGCCATGCCTATGTGCCGCTGGACGAGGCGCTCAGCCGCGTGGTGGTCGATTTTTCCGGCCGCCCGGGCATGATCATGAATGTGCCGTTCAAGAGCGGCATGATCGGCACCTTTGACAGCCAGCTCGCCCACGAGTTTTTTCAGGGCTTTGTGAACCACGCGTTTGTCACGCTGCACATCGACAACCTGCGCGGCGAAAACGCCCACCACCAGGCCGAAACGGTGTTCAAGGCCTTCGCCCGCGCCCTGCGCATGGCGCTGGAGATGGACCCGCGCGCCATGGACACAATTGCCTCCACCAAAGGCTCGCTGTAGGCAAAAACAGCCATTCTTAGCATGAAATTGGCTCCTAGCCCTCGTCAGCTATTCGTGAGAAGCTATTAATATGATAGCAACTAAAACCGTTGCCGTGGTGGACTATGGCATGGGAAACCTGCGCTCGGTCACCCAGGCGGTGGTGCACGCGGCCCAGGGCTCCGGCGTGAACGTGGTCTGGGCGCGCAGCCCGCGGGAGGTGTTATCCGCAGACCGTGTAGTGCTGCCGGGGCAGGGCGGCATGCGCGACTGCATGCGCGAGTTGCGTGACTCGGGCATGCTCAACGCCGTGCTGCACGCAGCTGCTACCAAGCCGCTGATGGGCGTGTGTGTGGGAATGCAGATGCTGCTGGACCACAGCGACGAGCAGGATGTGCAGTGTCTGGGGCTGATCCCCGGCAACGTTGTCAAATTTGCACTAGACCGGCAGATTCAGCCCGATGGCAGCCGCTACAAAGTGCCCCAGATGGGCTGGAATCAGGTTTACCAAAGCCACAATGGTGCCCCCGTCCATCCTGTTTGGGGCGACGTGCCGGACGGCAGTTACTTCTACTTTGTGCACAGTTTTTACGTCAAACCGTCTGATGCGCGCCACAACGCAGGCGAAGCGGACTACGGCGGACGCTTTTGTGCAGCCGTTGCACGTGATAATATTTTTGCGACGCAATTTCACCCCGAAAAAAGCGCAGACCATGGTTTGGCCCTCTACCGCAACTTCCTTCACTGGAAACCGTGATTAACCTTCCGTTCGCCCGCTCCGGCGCTGGCAAAGCCCCTCTTTTCTGCCTCTCTTGTTCCTTCCTCCCCCGACGGACTCCGCGCCCACATGCTGCTCATTCCTGCCATTGACCTGAAAGACGGTCACTGCGTTCGCCTCAAACAGGGCGACATGGATCAATCCACCACCTTCGGCGAAGAGCCGGATGTCATGGCCCGAAGCTGGGTCAGCAAGGGCGCGCGTCGCTTGCATCTGGTGGATTTGAACGGCGCCTTCGCAGGGCATCCCAAAAACGAAGCGGCCATCCGCAAGATTCTCAAGCAGGTGGGCAGCGAGGTGGATGTGCAGCTCGGTGGCGGCATCCGTGATCTGGACACGATCGAGCGTTATCTGGACGCGGGGCTGCGCTACGTCATCATCGGCACTGCAGCAGTGAAAAACCCCGGCTTCCTGCAGGACGCCTGCACCGCGTTTGGCGGTCACATCATCGTTGGGCTGGACGCCAAAGACGGCAAGGTCGCCACCGACGGCTGGAGCAAGCTCACCCGCCACGACGTGGTGGATCTGGGTAAAAAGTTCGAAGACTATGGCGTCGAATCTATCATCTACACCGACATTGGCCGCGACGGCATGCTCAGCGGCATCAACATCGAAGCCACCGTCAAGCTGGCGCAGGCACTGACGATTCCCGTGATCGCCTCGGGCGGCTTGTCCAACATGGCCGACATTGAAGCGCTGTGTGACGTCGAAGACGAAGGCATTGAGGGTGTGATCTGCGGGCGAGCAATTTACAGTGGTGATCTCGATTTTGAGAAAGCGCAAGAACGGGCTGACGAGCTCAACGGCTGACTCCCCATGGTGCAAGCTGGCGCAGACGTCGCTTGTGCGTCAGAACGCTACGGCGACCTGTCATGTCAGCGTATTACTTTACCGGGTGGTGATAGCGTTTTGGTGGCGCTACACGGTGCCCACGTGTTGTCCTGGATCGTTGGCGGTGTGGAGCAGTTCTACCTGAGCCCGCGTGCTGTGCTGGATGGGCGTACCGCCATTCGCGGCGGCGTACCCTTGTGTTTTCCCCAGTTCAACCAGCGTGGCCCCTTGCCGCGCCACGGATTCGCCCGCAATATGCCTTGGGACCTGCAGTCGGTTGAGGTCCGGGGCGATGCCGCCCACATCACTCTGGCGCTGGCTGCCAACTCGGCGACTCGGGCGATTTGGCCCCAGAGCTTTATCGCAGCATTCAACATCGACCTGACCCCCGGAGTGTTGCGGTTGACGCTGAGCGTCAACAATACTGATTCAATTCCTCTGGTTTTCAGTGGTGCCCTTCATACTTATTTGGCAGTGAGTGACATTGCCCGCACCCAACTCATGGGGCTGGAAGGCCAAGCGCAATGGGATGCACTGAACGACGTCCACGGTGTGGCGGCACCGGTACTGACCTTTGACGGGGAATTTGACCGTGTCTATGCTGCTGCGCCGCATGCTTTGACTTTGCGTTGTGGTCCCCGTGTGTTGACCCTGGAACAAAGTGAGACCTGGTCTCACACTGTCGTGTGGAATCCGGGTGCCGAGCGTTGCGCGCAGCTGTCTGACTTGCCGCCGGATGGGTACGCCCAAATGCTATGTGTGGAGGCTGCTCAGGTAACGGAACCCGTCACGGTGGGCGCAGGCGAAGTGTGGCAGGGTTGGCAGCGACTGGTCTCTACAATCGAGACATGTTAGCCAAACGCATCATTCCTTGCCTTGACGTCACTGGCGGCCGGGTCGTCAAAGGCGTCAATTTTGTTGAATTGCGTGACGCTGGTGACCCGGTTGAAATCGCAGCGCGCTACAACGACCAGGGCGCGGACGAACTCACGTTTCTGGACATTACTGCCACCAGCGACGGGCGCGACTTGATTCTGCACATCATCGAAGCGGTTGCTTCGCAAGTGTTCATTCCACTCACCGTGGGCGGCGGTGTGCGCACGGTGGAAGATGTGCGCCGGTTGCTTAATGCCGGAGCTGACAAGACCAGCTTCAATTCGGCAGCCATTGCCAATCCTCAAGTCATTGAAGACGCGTCTGCCAAATACGGCGCACAGTGCATCGTGGTGGCTATCGACGCCAAGCGCCGGTTTGGCGACGACATGCTGGAGCGCGGCGAGGGCTGGGATGTGTATAGCCACGGGGGCCGCAAAAACACGGGCATGGACGCGGTGGCGTGGGCTTCGGAGATGGCGCGACGCGGTGCGGGCGAGATTCTGCTGACCAGCATGGACCGTGACGGCACCAAATCCGGCTTTGATCTCGCTTTAACCCGTGCCGTGAGCGACGCCATCAGCGTGCCGGTTATCGCCTCAGGCGGAGTCGGTACGCTGGATCACTTGGTCGATGGCATCCGCCTGGGTGGTGCTGATGCTGTTCTGGCGGCCAGCATCTTCCATTACGGCGAATTCACGGTCGGGCAGGCCAAAGCCCGCATGGCTGCAACGGGGATTCCGGTTCGGCTTTAGTGATTCATGCCCGACAATCTGCCCATGAACTGGTTAAACGAAGTCAGATGGGACGACAAGGGTCTCATCCCCGTGATTGCACAGGAAGTTGGCAGCAACGATGTGTTGATGTTTGCCTGGATGAACCGCGAGGCACTGCAAAAGACGGCGGAGCTGGGCCGGGCCGTGTATTTCAGCCGGTCACGCGGAAAATTGTGGTTCAAGGGCGAGGAATCCGGCCACCTGCAGACGGTGCACGAAATCCGGCTGGATTGCGACAACGACGTGATTTTGCTGAAGGTGACTCAGCTGGGGCATGAGCTCGCTGAGCCGTCCATCGCCTGCCACACCGGTCGCCACAGCTGTTTTTTCCATGTTTACGACAATGGAGCCTGGAAAGTTGCCGAGCCGGTCTTGAAAGACCCTGAATCCATCTACAAATAGTTGTCCATGCCTGCTGATATGTTGCCGATCAACACCACCGAAGCGCTTGCCAATCTGGCGGCAGTCATAGAAAGCCGCCTGCCCGCGCGCGGCGGCGACCCCGAGGCCAGCTATGTGGCCCGTTTGTTGCACAAGGGCCCGGATGCGTTTTTAAAGAAGATTGGCGAAGAAGCCACGGAAGTCGTCATGGCGGCGAAAGATGCCGACCATGGCGGCGACAAATCCAAGTTGGTGGGTGAAGTGGCCGACCTGTGGTTCCACTGCCTGATCGCGCTTGCCCACTACGGGCTGACACCAGCTGACGTGCTGGCCGAACTGCAGCGTCGGGCCGGTACCAGTGGCATCGAAGAAAAAGCTCTGCGCAAGGTGCTGGCGCGTGAAGGCGCCGCCGGGCAGCACCACACCAATTGAAACGAGGAGAACAGCCATGAGTGACGTGATCGACGTGATAACCATAGATTCGGAAAAAGCGCAGCAGCTCAAGACGGTTGGCTGGGTGAGCTACATCCTGCACCTGATCGTGGCGGTCGGCGCCATCATCCCGGGCGGGCAGGCGGGCGCCGTGCTGCTGATCATCGCTCTGGTGATGGACCTGGTAAAGAAAGATGAAGCCCAGGGCACTTGGCAGGCGAGTCATTTTTCATGGCGTATTCGTTCCGTTATCTGGGCGGGCGTTTTGTACCTGATCACTTCGCCGCTGTGGCTGCTGTTGATCGCACCGGGCTGGATTGCCTGGGGCCTTATTTCCATCTGGTTCCTGTACCGCATCGTGCGCGGCATGGTGGCGATGAACAAGAGCCAGCCAGTCGGGCAATGAGGATTGTTTGACGATGAAGCACGACCCCAATTGCCTGTTTTGCAAAATTGTTGCCGGACAGATTCCGTCCCGCAAGGTTTATGAAGACGACGACATCTTCGCGTTCCACGACATCCACCCGTGGGCGCCGGTGCATTTTTTGATGATTCCCAAAATGCACATTCCTTCGTTCGCGCAGCTCGGCCCCGAGCACGTGCAGCTGATGGGGCGCATGATGACGCTGGCGCCCCAGCTGGCCTTGCAGGAGGGGTGTAACCCTTATCCGGAAGGTGGCTTTCGCATTGTCAGCAATACTGGCGCGGAAGGCGCGCAGGAAGTTCACCACCTGCACATTCACGTGATGGGTGGTCCGCGTCCCTGGCTGAGGGGTTAGGTTCAGGGGTTAAATTGCAGGGTTGGGTGGTCCAGCCCGGCTTCGCCGACTAAAATCAGTCAAATTCTTTGGAAGTTAGGAGTTACTCATGGGTTCATTTTCTATCTGGCATTGGCTAATCGTGCTGTTGATCGTCGTCATGGTGTTCGGCACCAAGAAGCTCAAAAACATGGGCAGCGACCTCGGTGGTGCGGTCAAGGGTTTCAAGGATGGCATGAAGGACGGCTCAGCCGCACCTGATGACAAGGCTGCTGCACCTGCTGCGCAGGTGGCCAACGCCGCGGCGTCCGACAAAACCACGATCGACGTGGAAGCCAAGCAGAAGTCCTGAAAACAATGGCTCCCACGCTGGACACTTCGTGTGCTGCGCTGCCCGGTGGCAAAACTAGGACTGACCGCGCTCAATGATTGATCTCGGCATATCCAAAATGGCGCTCATCGGCGCTGTGGCGTTGATCGTCATCGGGCCCGAGAAGCTGCCGCGCGTGGCCCGTACGGTCGGCACACTACTGGGCAAGGCACAGCGCTACGTGGCGGATGTGAAAGCTGAGGTCAGCCGTTCCATTGAGCTCGATGAGCTGAAGAAGATGAAGGATACGGTTGAGGGTGCCGCCAAGGACGTCGAGAACTCCATACAGACCAACGCCAGCGATTTCGAGAAGTCCTGGGCTGACGCCACGAACATGGACTCGAATTCACAATCCAGCGACAACCTGTCCTTTCCCGAAAGTTACCCAGCCTACCGGCATCCCAAAAAGAAGTGGCGCGTGAAGCAGGGTGCCACCCCCAACTGGTACAAGGCACGCAACGGTGTGCGGACCAAGGCGCTCTCTGGCGCAGCCCGGGTTGCCCGGTTCCGCCCCTCCAAACCAGACACCGGCGCATATTGACCCGTGCGTGCGGGGTGCCTGACGGCACCACAACCCAACAAGTGAAGAATGGCTGACAAGAATTCCAAAGATGACGAGCTGGCTGGTACCGAGCAGCCCTTTGTGCAGCACTTGGTGGAGTTGCGTGACCGGCTTATCAAGGCCGCCATTGCGATTGGGGTAGCCGGCGTGTTGCTGGCGTTCTTTCCCGGCCCGGCTGCGCTGTACGACCTTATGGCTGCGCCGCTGGTAGCTACCCTGCCCAAAGGTGCCACGCTGATTGCCACTTCGGTGATCTCACCTTTTCTGGTGCCGCTCAAGATTTTGATGATGGCGGCCTTCATGCTGGCTTTGCCTGTGGTGCTGTGGCAGGTGTGGGCCTTTGTAGCTCCGGGCCTGTATACCCATGAAAAGAAACTGGTACTGCCACTTGTGGCGTCCAGCACCATTCTTTTTTTTGTCGGCGTTGCCTTTTGCTACTTTTTCGTTTTCGGCCAGGTGTTCAAGTTCATTCAGGGATTTGCCCCGAAAAGCATCACCGCTGCACCTGATATTGAAGCCTATCTCAGCTTTGTACTATCGATGTTTCTGGCGTTTGGTATGGCGTTCGAAGTGCCGATTGTGGTGATTGTGCTGGCCCGCATGAACATCGTGACCATCCAGAAACTCAAGGATTTTCGAGGCTACTTTGTGGTTCTGGCGTTCATCATTGCTGCCATCGTTACGCCACCAGATGTGGTGTCGCAACTGGCGCTGGCAATACCCATGTGTCTGCTTTACGAGATCGGCATCTGGGCGGCGCAAATCTTCATCAAGCACACACAGGCACCGCCCGAGACTGCCGAATCTGCCAATTCTTGATGCCAGATTGGCATCAAGCCAATGTCAAATATGCGTGAGTAGCTACTAATATGATAGCAAAAAGAAATCAGTTGGCAGCTACCTTTAGGGCGCCCTGCGGGGCTTCGGACGCACGCCCGGCGTGACATCCAGAGCCACCTTGCTGTCGCCACGTTGCACTTCAAATTTCGATGGTGTACCCGGCTTCAGGGCGGCCACGCTAGTCAGCAGCTCAGATACATTGCCCACCACTTTGCCTGACACGTTGACCACCACATCGCCCGGACGAATGCCGGCTTTAGCGGCTGGGCCATCCTGTAGCACTCCGGTGATGATCACACCCTGTTTCGCTTTCACGCCAAAGGTTTCTGCCAGCTCGGGCGACAGGTCATTGGGCTCCACTCCAATCCAGCCACGCGTGACCTGACCGTCTTTCACAATGCCTTCCATCACCAGCTTTGCTGTGGAGACGGGAATAGCAAAGCCTATGCCCATGCTGCCGCCCGAGCGGGAATAGATGGCGGTGTTGATGCCCATCAGGTTACCGCTGGTGTCCACCAGAGCGCCACCCGAGTTGCCGGGGTTGATGGCCGCATCGGTCTGGATGAAATTCTCGAACGTATTGATGCCCAGCTGGTTGCGCCCCAGTGCACTGATGATGCCGCTGGTCACGGTCTGACCTACGCCAAAGGGGTTGCCAATCGCCAGAACCTGGTCACCCACCTGCAGCGCGTCTGAGTTGCCCAGAACGATGACGGGCAGTTTGTCCAGCTCGATCTTCAGCACTGCGAGGTCACTGTCCGGGTCGGTGCCAATGACTTTGGCGATCGTGCGGCGGCTGTCGTTAAGGATCACCTCAATCTCGTCAGCACCTTCCACCACGTGGTTGTTGGTGAGGATATAGCCGCTAGGGCTCACAATCACCCCGCTGCCCAAGCCCACCTGAGGTTCGCCCCCACCCTGGTCGCCAAAGAAGAACTTGAACCAAGGGTCGTTGCTGTTTGGATGCTGGCGGTTGCCCTTGCTGGTGTTGATGCTGACCACGGCGGCCGACGATTTTTGTGCAGCCTGGCGGAAGCTGCCTGTTGGCACGCTGCCGGGGGAGATGGCAGGCGCTTCCAGCAGGCTGATCGAGCCGATTTGAGACACAGGAGAGCGCCCCAGCCAGTCGGGTTTGAGGGTTGCCACAACAAAATAGGCGGCCAGCAGCACCGTGGCGGTTTGAGAGAACAATAACCAGAGTCGTTTCATGCCGTAAATTGTAGGCCGATGGTCCGTTTCACAAGTGCACAATGCCATGTCACAGAGCCAACGCTGGGTAAAAACCGTGTAAAGGTTGATGATTCCCTCCTCACAAACCATTCAGATCCACGTTGAAGCGCCTCCCAAGCCGGTACCCGGTGCGCCGTGCAATGGCTGTGGCGTGTGCTGCCTGGCTGAGCCCTGTCCGCTGGGCGTGGTGCTGTCGGGTCATCGGCATGGCGCCTGCAAGGCCCTGCGCTGGAGCGAGGCCAGCGCGATCTACCGCTGTGGCGCCATCAGCGAACCGGCCGATGTGCTGAAACAGGCGCTCCCC
>JAKQJK010000282.1 GCA_029561195.1 Pseudomonadota bacterium | reverse complement strand
TCGCGGCGCGGTTGGTGCAAAGCGGGCGGCAAAAGACGCTGCAAGTCAGCGTTCAGGGGAAATGGTGGGAGCAGCTGCGCCGCGGCTACGAGCGGGTATGCGCGTGGCTGGCAACAACTGCGCCGCAGTTGAAACCCGCCGCGGCAACTCCCTCACTCCCGGCGCTAGTTGGAGGTATCAGGACATGAAAACTTACCTCTCAACAGCGGAAATTAGATTCATTCCCACAAGCGCCTGCTGGTCGAGCGCGGCGCTGACTGGCTCCTGGATCGCGCCCGGCTCATTGGCCCATACTCCGGCCCCTGGGCCGAAGCGATGTTCAAAACGCGCGGCCCGCAGGCCATCCGCGTGTTGCAAGGGCTTTTATCGTTGGCCGAAAAACATCCCGTCGCCCAGCTGGAACACGCCTGCCAGCAAGCCCTCGAATACGGCGCGTGGCGCTTGCGCGATCTGCGTGCGCTGCTGGAGCGCGCCCCGGCCAAACAGTTAACGTTCTTAGAAAAGCATCCGCTCATCCGCGACCTGGAAGCTTACGGCAACATCGTGCCGGTCTTGCTTTGCCCCCGCAACCGTCAACCAACAACCATCACCCGAACCTGTCGAATGAATACCAACAACAACCTCGACTCCACCCTCAAAGCCCTGCGCCTGTCCGGTCTGGCTCAAAGCCTGCCGGTGCGTTTGCAGGAAGTCGCCGCCAATCGCCTCTCCCACGGCGAGTTCCTCGAACTCATTCGGTTCCTCCACGATTTCGGTGGAATAGGCCAGGAGGATGAGTAGGCTTGGGGCATGACGCCCGAAGCCTTATTTCATGAACTGTTAGGATTAGGATTAAACTGGGAAGTGAGCGCGAGCCGCTTTGAGCCAGCCAGCGGCACGGTGTTTCTCGAGCTCCGAGAGCGGCCCTCGTTTTGGGAATCGGCCCGCTGTCCCCAAGATGGCGGGCGCGTGTTCTGCTATGACCATCCCGAAGAGCTCACCTGGCGTCATCTCAATGTATTCCAACATCGCTGTGAGATTCATGGCCGGTTGCCGCGGGGCAAGTGCCGCCAATGCGGGCATGTGTTTCGGGTGCGTCCGCCCTGGGAAGGATTAAGTATGTTCCTCAACGTTTTGAGTGGAATCAGGTGTGGGGCAAGCGGAGTTTACCGGCCACCAGGTAGAGCATGGTGATGAGGTAAACGGTGGAGCGATAGCCGCGAGCCTTTCGTTTAACGGCGCTAAACACGCGGTTGAGCCCTTCCATAAAGGCATGGGTCAGACCCCATTTCCAATGAGCCAGGATTCCCGCCAGATGGTTCTGCACCAATTGCGTCACTTTGAGCATGGGGCTAAAGATCCACGCCCGGCTGCGCCGTGCCACCCAGCGCACCCAGCGGCACCAAGCCCTAAAGCGTCTTTGAGCCACTTGGGCGCTGGGACTGCGGTAGATGTCCTGCAAGACCAAGCGCATCTGATACGCTTTGGCGGTATAGAGATTCTTGGTTTGGATCTTGGCCAGGCGGACTTGCTCCTGGGGGCTGAGGTTTTCGGGGTTCTTGCGCCACAGCCACTGACTCCGGCGCAGCGACTCCCGCGCTTCCGCTCCCCCCAAACGCAGCTCCGCTCGGCGCACCTGATCTACTCGTTGGCTGGCGTGGGCCAGAACGTGAAACTTGTCAAAGATCACCTGGGCATTGCGACAGTTCTTTTTGACGCCCTGCTGGTAAGCCCGGCTCATATCCATGCTGACTTGCGTCAGCGCGTGCCGGTGCCCGTTGTGGGCTTCCAATGCCTGGATAAATGCCGACCAGGTCTCCTGGTCGCGACCCTCAGTGGCAAAGAGCACCCGTTTGGCCACCAAATCAGCAAATACACTGAGATAATGCTGCCCTTTACGCATCCCCATCTCGTCCACTCCCACGCAGCAAACCTGGCTAAAATCAGCCTGACGATAAGCTCCCTCCACGTGCTTGAAGAGCATCCGCCACAGGCGCATATCGCTCTCTTGGATCACTTCCGCCACTTTGGCCATAGGCATCTCGCGCATGAGCAATAACGCAAAGGCTTCGAACTCCTTGGTAAAGTGAATACTTAATCCTTCCCAGGGCGGACGCACCCGAAACACATGCCCGCATTGGCGGCACTTGCCCCGCGGCAACCGGCCATGAATCTCACAGCGATGTTGGAATACATTGAGATGACGCCAGGTGAGTTCTTCGGGATGGTCATAGCAGAACACGCGCCCGCCATCCTGGGGACAGCGGGCCGATTCCCAAAACGAGGGCCGCTCTCGGAGCTCGAGAAACACCGTGCCGCTGGCCAGCTCAAAACGGCTCGCGCTCACTTGCCAGTTTAATCCTAATCCTAACAGTTCATGAAATAAGGCTTCGGGCGTCATGCCTCAAGCCTACTCATCCTCCTGGCCTATTCCATCGAAATCGTGGAGGAACCATTTACTTTGATATACACGTTTCCCCCAACCACCCCCGAGACAATCCGGAGCGGATTCAGTGATGCTACGGCAATAAAACGATGGCCGGGAGGGGAGGCTGGAAAGCTCCCCTTAAATTGAGCCAGGTGTTATGAGAGACTTGGGCGGCGCGAAGCGCCGCCCGGAACTCTGACAACATGAAACGAACACGACACAGTCCTGAACAAATCGTGACGAAGCTCCATCAAGCGGCCACGGA
>JAKQJK010000276.1 GCA_029561195.1 Pseudomonadota bacterium | reverse complement strand
ATCCACACGGCACGGATCGCCTCGTCCTCAAGTGGATCAAGGCTTTCCACCAAACGGTCTGCCAACAAAGCGCGCGCATCGCTGGGAAGATTCAAGACCTGCTCGGCAATTTGTTCAATGGTGAGTGTCAAGCTGCAAACTCCTTGATTCAGTTTCGGCCTCGGCCAACATGCAATCCAACTCGCCATGAACCATGGCAGATGCGAAATATTCACCGCTCAACCTCGCCTCTTCCCGTGATGCCAATGCACGGGCAATAAATGCCTCATACGTGGAAGCGGTTTTCATGTTGGTCGCTGTGTTTTGTATTTGAAGTGAAGTATGACGAGGCTTTCTTGTCGCAGCAATCCAGCATGGTGCAGGCTTGTCGCACCCCTTACCCTGCTTTCAACTTTGATCAATTCCAATCACATGAGAAAATCATCGTTTTCTAATACGCTGAACTTTCCTTGATCCAGGTCATCTGGTTGGGAAACAGCAAGGATGTCCGCGTGTCCCAAACCATCAACGCCTCCCAATCCGGTTCCGCCGCCCTGCACGAAGAAGTCCGCACCACCACCTGCTATATGTGCGCCTGCCGTTGCGGCATCAAGGTGCATTTGAAGAACGGTGAAGTGCGTTTCATCGAAGGCAATGCCGACCATCCGCTGAACCAGGGCGTGCTGTGCGCCAAGGGTTCCAGCGGCATCATGAAACAATATTCGCCGGCGCGATTGACGCAGCCGTTGCGACGCAAAGCCGGAGCTGATCGCGGCGCCGGCGAATTCGAGCCGATTTCCTGGGAGGAAACCTTCGCGATTCTGGAAGAACGTCTGGGCAATATCCGCGCAACCGACCCGAAGAAATTCGCGCTGTTCACCGGGCGTGACCAGATGCAGGCGCTGACCGGCCTGTTCGCGCGCCAGTTCGGCACGCCCAACTATGCCGCGCACGGCGGTTTCTGCTCGGTCAACATGGCGGCCGGCCTGATCTACACCATCGGCGGTTCGTTCTGGGAATTCGGCGGCCCCGACCTCGACCGCGCCAAGCTGTTCATCATGCTGGGCACGGCGGAGGATCACCATTCCAATCCGATGAAGATCGCGCTGTCCAAGTTCAAACGCGACGGCGGCCGCTTCATCTCGATCAATCCGGTACGCACCGGCTATTCGGCCATCGCCGACGAGTGGATCCCCATCAAGCCCGGAACCGACGGCGCCCTGCTAATGGCCTTGCTGCACGAGCTGATTGCCCAGGACCTGTTTGACCACGCCTTCGTGAAGCGCTTCACCAACGGCCCGCAACTCGTGGTGCTCGATGAAGGCGAACGCGAAGGCCTGTTCGCCTACGACCCGAACCCCGAGAAGGGCCCACCGGGCGACGGCCGGCACCCGCACAACAAGCTGGTGTGGGACAAGGCCAGCGGCAGCATCAAGAACGCCTACCCGGAAGGCATTGCCGACGGTTGCGATCCGGCCCTAGAAGGCCACTACACGCTGGCCGACGGCACGCACGTGGCACCGTCGTTCCAGTTGCTGCGCGAGCGCGTGGCCAGCTGCACGCCCGAGTGGGCGCAGTCCATCACAGGCATTGACGCCGCCCGCATCCGCAAGCTGGCCCGTGAGATGGGCAACACGGCGCTGAAGCAGGCGTTCGACATGCCCATCCCTTGGACGGACGCATGGGGCAAGGTGCACCCCACCACACAGGCGCGCCCGGTGGCGTTTCACGCCATGCGCGGCCTGGCCGCGCACTCCAACGGTTTTCAGACCGTGCGCTCGCTGGCCGTGCTGATGAGCATTTTGGGCACGATTGACGCGCCTGGCGGCTTTCGCCACAAGGCGCCCTACCCGCGCCATATCGTGCCGAACTACCGGGCCTTCAACGACCCGGCCATGATCAAGCCGAACACGCCGCTGAATGCCGCGCCTCTCGGTTTTCCTGCGAGTCCAGACGAGCTGGCGATCAACGCCGATGGCTCGCCGATCCGCATCGACCACGCCTTTTCGTGGGAGCACCCCCTATCGGCCCACGGCCTGATGCACAACGTCATCACCAACGCCGTGAAGGGTGATCCCTACCGCATCGACACGCTGATGATCTTCATGGCCAACATGGCCTGGAACAGTTCCATGAACACCATGGCGGTGCGCGAGATGCTCAACCGCAAGGACGACAAGGGCGAACACATGATCCCCTTCCTGGTGGTGTGCGACGCCTTCCAGAGCGAGACCGTGGCCTTTGCTGACCTGGTGCTGCCCGATACCACCTATCTGGAGCGCCACGACGTAATGGGCATGCTCGACCGCCCCATTTCCGAATTCGACGGCCCGGTGGATTCGGTGCGCATTCCGGTGGTCAGGCCCATGGGCGAGTGCAAGCCGTTCCAGGAGGTGTTGATCGAAATCGCTTCGCGCCTGAAGTTCCCGGCCTTCACCACACCCGAGGGCGAGCGCAAGTTCAAGGGGTACACCGATTTCATCGTCAATTTCCAGCCAACGCCCGGTATCGGTTTCCTGATGGGCTGGCGCGGCAAGGATGGCGAGTCGCATCTGAAAGGCGAACCCAACCCCAGGCAGTGGGAGATGTACGAGAAGAACAACTGCGTGTTCCAGTACCACATGCCCGAGTCCATGCACTACATGCGCAACTGGAACCGCGAGTACCTGGACTTCGCCAAGGACAAGGGCTGGCGCCAGAAGAACGATCCGGTGCAGATCGCGCTGTACTCCGACACGCTGCAGAGCTTTCGCCTCGCAGCCCAGGGTAAGACGCCGGGGCGCCAACCGCCGGATGCCTTGCGCCAGCGCGTGGACACCTATTTCGACCCGCTGCCGTTCTGGTACGCACCGCTGGAAGAAGAAGCCACCGATCTGCAGGCGTTTCCGCTCAATGCGATCACCCAGCGCCCGATGGCCATGTACCACTCGTGGGACTCGCAAAACGCCTGGCTGCGTCAGATCCACAGCCACAACTACCTGCACGTGAACCCGGTTACCGCCACCGCCGCCGGCATCGCCGACGGCGGCTGGGCCTGGGTGGAAAGTCAGTGGGGTCAGGTGCGCTGCATGGTGCGCCACTCCGAAGCGGTGGAGCCCGGCACGGTGTGGACCTGGAACGCCATCGGCAAGGCCGACGGCGCCTGGCAGCTGGCCCCCGGCGCCGACGAGGCGCGCAAGGGTTTCCTACTGAACCACCTGATCTCGGAAGAGCTGCCGTTTCCGGTGAACAAAGGCACTCCCAAGGGCGGCAAGACCATTAGCAACTCAGACCCCATCACCGGTCAGGCCGGCTGGTACGACGTGCGCGTGCGCATCCGGCCCGCAGAGGCCGAAGAGGAAAAGATATCGTTCCCCCAGATGCCGAGCATGCCGTCCACGCCCGGCGTGGTGGGCAAGGCGGCCCGGGTAATGACCTACTTTGCCGGAGGGAAAAAACCATGATGCAGTGGCTCAAAGACATCCTGCAATCAAACCTGGTCGACCCGCAGTCGTCCAGCGCCAGCAGACCTGCGGCGCCACCGCCGAGTGCGCGCGCCTTGCCCGGCGAAACCCTGGCCAAGCAGCTGGCCCTGGTGATCGACCTCAACGTGTGCGTGGGCTGCCACGCCTGCGTGACTTCGTGCAAGCAGTGGAACACCTCGGGCAGCGCCGGCCCACTGGCCGACGTAAAGCCCTACGGCGCCGATCCGACCGGCACCTTCTTCAACCGTGTGCAGACCTACGAGGCCGGCACGTTTCCGGGCACCGACACCATCCACTTCCCAAAGAGCTGCCTGCACTGCGAAGACCCTCCGTGTGTGCCGGTGTGCCCCACGGGCGCGAGCTACAAGCGCAAAGAAGATGGCATCGTGCTGGTCGACTACGACAAGTGCATCGGCTGCAAATACTGCGCCTGGGCCTGCCCCTACGGCGCGCGTGAACTCGACGAAGAGCGCCAGGTGATGACCAAGTGCACCTTATGTGTGGACCGTGTCTACGACGAAAAGCTGGCACCCGAAGACCGCAAACCTGCCTGCGTGAAGGCCTGCCCCACTGGTGCGCGCCTGTTCGGTGACGTAAAGGACCCGACCTCGGAAGTCTCCATCGCCATCCGCGAACGCGGCGGCTACGCGCTGATGCCCGAGTGGGAAACCACGCCGGCCAACCAGTACCTGCCACGCCGCGCCACCCCTTCGTCCGAAAGCTGAGCAAACCATGCATCCCGCTTTTTCTATTCTGTTCTTTACCACGCTCGCGGGGGTGGCCCAGGGCCTGGCCGTGCTGCTGGCGCTGGCCACCTTGCTGGGCGTGGCCATGTCGCCCGGTTTTGTGCTGAACGCGCTGGTCGTGGCCGAGGTGCTGTTGATCGCCGGTCTGGCATCGTCGTTTCTGCACCTGGGACACAAGATGCGCGCCTGGCGCGCGGTGCTGATGTGGCGCACCTCGTGGATGTCGCGCGAAGTCATCGTGCTGCCAGCCTTCATCGGTCTGGTGGGCCTCTGGTGGCTCGCGCTGGCGCTGCACGCGAGCGCCGCCTGGGTGAAGCTGTTGCCCTGGCTGGTACTGCTGGGCTCGTTTGTCCTCTGGTACTGCACCGCCATGATTTACGCCAGCTTGCGCTTCATCGAAGAGTGGGCGCACCGCTTCACCATCGTCAATTTCACGCTGATCGGTCTGTCTTCCGGCATGGTGCTGGCCTGCGCTCTGGCGGCTCTGGCGGGTGAAACCGCGTTCGTGGCCCGCTTCGGATCCACCACCCTGGTGCTCACTCTGCTGGCCTGGCTGGTGCGCTTCTTGTCCCTTCGCCGCAACGCAGCGATTCGCCACAGGTCCACGCTGCAAAGCGCCACCGGCATCCGCGCACCGCAACTGGTGCAGAAGTCCATGGGCATGTCGGCGGGATCGTTCAATACGCGCGAGTTCTTTCATGGTGCCAGCGCGCTGGCGGTGAAAAATGTGAGACTCGGTTTCCAGGTGCTGACCTTTGCCGTGCCCGCGTTGTGTCTGCTGTGGGGTCTTTCCAGTGCCTCGACTGCGCCTTGGTTGCTGGCTCTGGTGTCGCAGGCACCGGGTTTGCTGGCCGAGCGTTGGTTCTTTTTTGCCCAGGCCAAACATCCGCAGAACCTGTATTACCAGACCGTTTCCTGATGCATGACGGTGCCGTGCCAACGCCCTATGACCACCCAAACAGGCGCGGCCCCTCCCCGGGGCCTGTTGACCGCATGAATCCACCGGCCTCTTCCTGGCGCTGGGCGCGGTATTTCCCGTTTCTGGCCTGGCGCACACGGCTCACCCCCGAGACGCTACGCGCCGATTTCTCCGCCGGCCTCACGGGCAGCATGATTCTGGTGCCGCAAGGTGTCGCCTTTGCCACGATTGCTGGCATGCCTCCCGAATACGGCCTGTACGCGGCGATGGTGCCGGTGATCATCGCCGCCTTGTTCGGTTCGTCCTGGCACATGGTGGCCGGACCGACCACGGCGATCTCCATCGTTGTGTTTGCTTCGCTCAGTCCGCTGGCCGAGCCAGGCAGCGCAGCCTATGTGCAGCTGGCGCTCACGCTGTCTTTCTTGTCCGGGATGGTCATGCTGGCCCTGGGCTGGCTGCGCCTGGGCACGTTGATGAACTTCGTCTCGCACACCGTGGTCGTGGGGTTCACCGCGGGTGCTGCGGTGCTCATTGCCACCAGCCAGTTCAAGAACTTCTTTGGTCTGGCAATTCCGCGCGGCGCCAGCTTTGCGCAGGTGCTGCAGGAGTTCGCACCGCATCTGAGCGATATCAATCCTTGGGTCACACTGGTCGCAGTCGGCACGCTCTTGACCAGCGTATTGGCACGCAAGTACCTGCCACGCGTGCCGCACATGATCACAGCATTGCTGGTGGGCAGCCTTCTCGCTGCGGCGTTGAACGCCTGGCTGGGCCAAGCCACAACCGGCATCGCCACGCTCGCGGCACTGCCGCGCGGCCTGCCACCACTGACCGTGCCGGACCTGTCTGGCGACTCGATCCGCCAGCTGTTGCCGATTGCCGTAGCGCTGGCCATGCTGTCGCTCACTGAAGCCCTGTCGATTGCGCGGGCACTGGCGCTCAAGACCGGTCAACGCATTGACAGCAACCAAGAATTCGTGGGGCAAGGTCTGTCCAACGTTTTCGGATCGTTTTTCAGTGCGTACCCATCCAGCGGCTCATTCAACCGCAGCGGTCTGAACCTGGAGGCTGGTGCCCGCACACCCATGGCGGCGGTGTTTTCGGCGGTGATGCTGGCGGTGATTGTGCAGTTCGTCGCGCCGCTGGCGGTGTACCTGCCACTTCCTGCAATGGCGGGCGTGCTGTTTCTGGTGGCTTGGGGGTTGATCGATGTCCACCACATCAAGCACATTCTGAAGAGCAGCCGGCCGGAATCGGTGGTGCTCATCACCACCTTTCTGGCCACGCTGTTTCTGCATCTGGAGTTCGCCATTTATGCAGGCGTGATGCTTTCGCTCATGCTGTATCTGAACCGCACTTCGCGGCCCCGTATCGAAGACGTGAAACCCGCCACCGGTGTGGGCCAGTACCACTTCAGCCACCTGACCAACCTGCCCGACTGCCCGCAACTCAAGATGCTGCGCGTGAACGGCTCACTCTTTTTTGGCGCGGTCGATCACGTGCAGAAAACCATGGTCGAGGTGGATGCGCAAACACCGAGTCAGAAACACCTGATGCTGGTCTGCCCCGGGGTCAACTTCATCGACTTGACGGGCGCCCAGATGCTGGCCCAGGAAGCGACGCGGCGCCAGCGCATGGGCGGTTCGCTGACCCTGTTCAGCCTGCGCGAAGAGCCCCAGAAGGTGTTGCGAGAGAGCGGGTGCATGTTCGACATTGGAGAGAACAGCATCATTTCCCTAGGCACGGCGGACCCGATCGAACCCGTCTTTCACCGCCTCGATCCGGCGGTCTGTGCCACCTGCACTCGGCGAATCTTCCGCCAGTGCGCCACCGCCGCGCAACCCACTCCCACCGATCTGGGCGGTCAAGCACTCTGACCGTGATTTGCCCTGCGTGTCACCGGTGTTACCTCAACAGCAACCAATGAGTCGCCCACGCGCAGCACGACGAGGCAGCACGCCAGTGAAATATCACGGACCAGACTTACGCGTTCATCGACCCGCTTGCGCGTGAACGTCATGGCTCAGTCTCCACTGCGGTGCAGCGATCTGCCAATCGTCCACATTGCATATCGCTACTACCGGAATTCGTGCACCGCTGCTGGTGTAGAAGTCCAAGGACATGTCGGCGGACTCGTTCAACAGGCGCGGGCTCTTTCATGGCGCCAGCGGGATGACCGTGAAGAGCGTGCAGCTCGGTTTCCAGTTGCGGGCGCTTGCGTTTTCCGCGCTGTGCCTGCTCTTGGGGGCCTGTCCGCCCAGGTTTTCAAGGTCTGAGATCTCATAAAATGAGAGACTCTTCTTCTTTGACCGGATCCGCTTCGATGTCGATCTAATTGAGCCGACTGTTCTGTCGCCGCCCACGCATGGTGGTGCTTCATAGCAGGGATGCATCAGGCTCAAGACTGATTGAGAGACTCACTTTTCAATGATGTTGCTGGTTTCTCTGCCAATCCTTGGTACGGTTGGAGTTTTGCTGTGTATCACTTTGGCCTCCTAGGTGCAGAGCCTCACCGGCTTTGCGTTTGGCTTGATTTTCCTGGCACTGGTCGGTGTCCTCGATCTGATCCCGATGGAGGTCGCGGCCAACGCCGTGACCCTGATAACTCTTAGTCAGACTTTCTTCTATTTTCGCGAATATCCGCTCACCGACGATTGGCGGCTTTCCTGTTGCTGATTGCCGGTATAGGCTTGATCGTTACTGCTTTGTGATCCACTCCTACATAAAAACCAACGAGGGCAAGTTGACGCTCGCACTTCGCAGTGCACGCGCGCGCTCCAGTGGAGTGGAGGTCCGCCGGTAAGAGTCGCGTAGAAACCTGCCACATCCTCCAATTACTATGGCGACAATGTCGTCCGGGTAGGTATCGCCTCAGGCTCCAAGTCAGTCGGATAGTCCCCAAGTCGCTTAAGTTTGCTGGTGGCATACGGGCTCAGGAAAGCCAAGTCGGAAGTACGGATATTGTTGCCCTTGAACTTCAGTGCATGAAGTGCCTAAGTTTGATTCACCTCGGTTTGCAGTGCTACTGCATTGCTCACCGGTTCGTTATAGACGATGGCCTTTTCTTGATCAGCCGGATTATTGGGTCGGAGAGCTGCAAATCGCCTAGGGTCAGTGAATCAGGTGGCTCTAGATAAATTACACGCGAGACGGTGGAGGTCAACGAGGTTCCAAGTAACAAAACTGCGAACCATACCAATGCCCACTCCAGCACGCGTTTCTACGCCGCCGGTCCTGATAAAAAGGCGATATGGCAGGTTTTACACGAATGTTACGACAGGCCTAGCCGCGAATTTTGACTTCTGCTACGCTCTCTCTATACAATCTCAATCCACACTTCGTTTCGGAATTGCCCATGGCCCAGCCCCTGCAAGGCGCGATGTGGAAACAGCTGCTACAACGCAGCGCCCGCAAAAACCTGACGCTGCAAGGCCAGATCCAAGAGATGCTCGTCTCGGCCATTCTGGGCGGGCAGCTCAAGCCCGGTGCGCCCGTGCCTTCCAGCCGCGAGCTGGCCTTCGAGCTGGGCGTGGGTCGCATCACCGTGGTACTGGCCTACCAGCAACTGGCAGACGAAGGCTATCTGGAGTCGCGTGAACGCAAGGGCCATTTTGTGAGCGCCGCGTTGCTCGGTCAGCGCATGCAGATCCGGATCGCTGCCGGCAGCCAGCAACCCAACGTGCCCATCAGCTGGGCGCAACGTCTGTATCAGCGCCCCAGTGCGCAACGCAGCATCGTCAAGCCGGCCAATTGGCAGAAGAGTCCCTATCCGTTTCTCTACGGCCAGTTCGACGAATCGCTGTTCCCCACCGCCGCCTGGCGCGATTGCTGTCTGAAGGCGTTGAGCGTGCTCGACATCCGCGACTGGGCGCCCGACCAAATCACGCGCGACGACGAGTCGCTGGTGGAACAGATCTGCACCCGTGTGTTGCCGCGGCGCGGCGTCTGGGCCACGCGCGAACAGCTCATCATCACCGTGGGGGCCCAGCACGCGCTCTACATGGTGGCCGACCTGCTGATGCGCGAGTCAACTCGGGTCGGAATCGAAGACCCTTGTTATCCCGACGCGCGCAACATCTTTTCCAGTCGCACCGCGCAGATTGTTCCGCTGCCGGTGGACGATCATGGTCTGATGGTAGATAACCGGCTGCACGAACTGGACTATCTCTACGCCACGCCCAGCCACCAATGCCCGACCGGCGTCACCATGCCACTGCACCGGCGCGAACAGCTGCTGGGCCTGGCCGACGCTGCCGATCTGGTGATCATTGAAGACGACTTCGAGAGCGAAAACAATTTCTCAGGCAACCCGATCCCGGCGCTCAAGAGTCTCGATCGAAACGAGCGTGTAATCTACATCGGCAGCCTGTCCAAAAGCATGGCGCCGGGTCTTCGCATCGGTTACATCGTGGCCGCGCCCGAGCTGATCTCCGAGTTGCGGGCGCTGCGCCGCCTCATGATCCGCCACCCTTCGTCGTTCATCCAACGGAGCCTCTCGCTGTTCATCTCGCTGGGCTACAACGATGCTCACCTAAAGCGACTGGCCGAAGCCCAGAAGGAACGCGGCACCATCGTTCTAGAGGCCTTGGCTCGCCACGTTCCGCAGTGCACCGTCACACCGTTGAGCGGGGGCGGCTCGTGCTGGGTGCAGTTGCCCGACAACGTGCCGGCCGCCGAACTGGCCGTGCGGGCCGCCGAGCGTGGTGTATTGATCGAACCGGGCGATGTGTTCTTTCAGGCCGAGAAGCCCGCCGGGCACTTCATCCGGCTGGGCTTTCAGTCGATCAATGCGCGGGTGATCGATGAGGGCATCGCCACCCTGGCCGACGTGATCAAGGACATGCAAAAGCGCTGTCAGCCGTCCAAGTTCGGTTGACAGCGCTGCGCCTGATTGCCTGGACTCAATAGCCCACCAGGGAAGGCAACCACAACGAGATCTGCGGCACATAGGCAATCAGGAACACCACGACCGCCTCGATCGCTACGAAGGGAAGTACCTTCACGATGATTTTTTCCACGGTCTCCCCGCCAATGCCCGATGCGACAAAAATGTTCTCGCCGAGTGGCGGCGTCATGAAGCCGATTGAAAGTGTGCAGATCACCACGATACCCACATGCGTTGGGTCGGCGCCGGTCAAGTACATGACCGGAAGCAACACCGGCACCAGGATCAGGATGGCCGCCAGGGTTTCCATGAACATACCCACAAAGAGCAGGAATGTGATCACCATCGCCCAGATGATGTAAGGGTTGGACGTCATGGTGAGCAAAGCCTCGGCGATGTCGCCTGGAATGCGTTGCTCGACCAGCAACCGGCCAAAAGCGGTCGCCGTGAACAGGATCAGCAGGACGCGTCCGGTGATCCAGGTGGTGGTGCGCAGAGCCGTCTTGATGGCAGACCAGCGCAGCTCGCGGTGCACGAACAAGCCGACGACCAGGGTGTAAAAGATCGCCACTATGGCCGATTCGGTGGGCGTGAAGATGCCAGCGTAGATGCCACCCAGAATGATGGCGGGTGCCAGGATCGACCAAATGCCGCGCCTCAGTGCCGCGCGGAGATCGCTCCCCGACCAGTTTTCAGACAACCCACGGTAGCCACGCTTTTTGGAGATGAAATAGTTCATCAGCAGCAAGCCGCTGGCCATCACCAGACCCGGTATCACGCCGGCCACGAACAATTTGGGAATCGACAGTGAAGCGAACGACCCAAACTTCTCTACCGCTTCGCGCGGAGGCTCCATGCCCAGCGCCGCGATACCGAAAATCACCATCGGAATCGAGGGCGGAATGATGATGCCCAGGCCGCCCGAGGCGGCGGTCACTGCCGAGGCGTAGGCTCGGTCGTAGTTGCGCTTGGTCATGGCAGGAATCATCAGCATGCCCACCGCCGCGGTGGTGGCCGGGCCCGAGCCCGAGATGGCACCAAAGAACAGGCAAGCCAACACCGTGGCCGCGCCCAGGCCACCCGTGATCGGGCCGGCCAGCGTTTCGGCAATATCGACCAGACGCCGTGAAATGCCGGCCGCCTCCATCAGCGCACCCGCCAGCACGAAGGCGGGCAAGGCCATCAGCGGAAAGCTGCTGACCGAGTTGAAAGCGATCTGCACCAGCGCGATCGGGTCCTTGTCGAGCACCATATAGGCGCCCATGGCCGCGCCACCCAGCGCCACCGTGATTGGTGCGCCCAGCAGCAAGAGCAGCATGAAGCCGCCAAACAGGATTTCAGGAAGGTACATGTCCATGGTGATGTCTCCGGTGAGCGATCAGCTCGAAGCCGCTGCGTCGTTGTTCTTCTGCATTTTTTTGATCTCGGCGGTTTCCGGATCCAGCAGCTCTTCGCCTTTGAACACACTCAGGTAGGTGTTCCACAATACACGGACCGACATCAGGGCGAAGGCGATCGGCAGGATCATGTAGATGTATTTCATCGGCACGCCCAGGGTCTGCGATTTCCAGAACAGGTTCATGCGGTTGAACACGAAGTCGTAGCTGAGCCAGACGAAATACAGGTTGAAAGCCACCCAGAGCAGGTCGGCCACGGTCATCAGCGTTTTGGCCATCCACTTCGGCAAGAACTGCATGTGCACCGTGACGCGGTTGTGCGCCGACATCTTTGCCGCTACCACCGCGCCGAGGTAGGCGAACCAGACGAACATGTAGGTGGAGAGCTCTTCCGACCAGGCGATCGAGTAACCGAAGAGCTGGCGTGCGAGGATTTGAGCGAATAGCAGCACCACGAACAGAGCGAGCAACCATTCGCACACCAGCGTCTCAATGTCGTTCAACCAGGTCAGCGATTTGCGCAGGGACGTCATGGCGATTACCTCAAAAAGGGGCGCACGAGGCGCAGAGAAAGGGCGGTGTCTCAAGCCCGCTGGGGAAGAAAAAAAAAGGGGCGCCCACGTCGCGTGGCCGCCCCTGTCAGCCGATCAGCGGCCCAGAGCCTTCAGGACTTTGTCGAGCTTGTCCTTGCCGCCGATGCTGGTGTAGTACTTGGGCCACACCGTGGTGGTGGCTTTGGAGATCCACTCCTTCTCGCCATCGGCCGGGTCGGTGATCACCATGCCCTTGGCAGTCAGTTCCTTCTTGATACGACCTTCGGTTTCAAGCAGCCACTTGTAGCTGTGTTCGGTAGCTTCGGCACCGGCGTCCAGAATGGCTTTCTGCACATCGGCAGGCTGCTTCTTGAAGGTGCCTTCGCCCACGATGATGGGTTCGAGGGAGAACACGTAGCGGATGTTGGTGATGTACTTCTGCACCTCGTTGAACTTCATCGAGCTCACGGTGATGTAGGGGTTGTCCTGGCCATCGACCACGCGCTGCTGCAACGCGGTGAAGGTTTCACCCCAGGCCATGGGCGTGGGGTTGATGCCCCAGGCCTGGTACGACGAGATCATGATTTCGTTCTTGGGCACGCGGATCTTGAGGCCCTGGAGGTCGGCCAGCGTCTTGACCGGTTTCTTGGAATTGGTCAGCACGCGAAAGCCGGTGAAGGTCCAGCCGACGATGCGCACACCCGCGTCGCGCACTGTGTTGGCCGTGAGTTCCTTGCCTACGTCACCGGTCACCAGCTTCTTGGCTTCTTCCGCGCTCTGGATCACGTAAGGCAGCGTGAGCACGCCCACCGAGGGGGAGAACGGGGTGATGTTGTTGACGGCCAGAACTGAGAAGTCCAGGGTGCCCATGGAGGCGCTGTTGACCGTGGTCTCTTCACCGCCGAGTTGTTCGTTGGGAAACAATTCGGCTTTGTGTTTGCCACTGGTCTTGGCTTCAAAGGCGGACTTGAATTTGGACGCCATCTCCCATTGGGCGCTGCCCTGGGCGTCGCCCACGGCGACCTTGAAGGTGGCGGCCAAGGCGCTGCCGCTAACGAGGAAGGAAGTGGCTGCGAGCAGCGATACCAGGGGGGTGTTTTTGAATTTCATCATTGTCTCCAGGGGTGGTTAGGAAAGGAAAAAAATCTGCCAACTTGATGATCGGTCTTTTGAGTTAACGGAATAAAAAAATCTGCGCTCCCGGTCGGCCAATGTGGTTTTACCGGGAAAGCGTCGGCTGCTCAAGCGGCAGCCAGCGGTGGGCGGTTCTTGCGGAATGCGTTCTTCACCAGGATCTTTCCGTCTTTGAAGGTGAAGACGTCCACCATCCGGGCTTCGATGCGAGATCCGTCGGCCTGCGTGCCCTTGAAGGTGCATTCCGATACACCGCGATCGCCGGCCACAAAGTGAACACCGTCCAGCCAGGCGGCATCGGGGATGTTGATCCAGGCGGCCTTGAACCCGTCGGCAACTTCGGTGCGACCGCTGAAGGTTCGGCCCAGCACATCGGGACCGGCCACTGCGTGGAACACGCACTCGTCGTGCATGAAGCCCATTAGCGCCTCGAGGTCGTGGCGATTCCAGGCATCGGCAAAATCGGCCAGGGTCTGTGCAGTGATACTGCGCTGCGGGTTGTTCATGCTGTCTCCTGCTGTCGGTGTCGCGTTTTTTGCAGCCCGCCGGGTGCGGCTGTTTGTCGTCAGTGCGACGGGTTTGCAAACTGGTTGTATTGTTGAGGCCGAATCGGCTACGGATGTAGAACCAGGGGCGGCGATTCGTTAGTGCCAAGCACTCGGGTTAACCCTTGTTTTCCCATTTTGGAGTACGCGCGCCCGCGGCTGGTTCCATGGAATGGCTGCAACTGGTCCTAACCAGTGTCGGCTGCTCCTGCCTATCCTTCGCTTGGGTCTGGTCCAAGGAACAAGCGTTCCATGACCCGTTGGTTGTCGGTGTGCTTAGCAATCTCCGACAGGCAGCGCCCCACAAACCTAGGAGACATTTCATGACCTCGACGAGCATAGGCGGCCACGTGTTGCGCCCCTACGAACCCACATACGATCCGCTGGTGAACACTACGCCTGGCCAGGGCACTGGCTATGCGCCGACCTACTGGGTGTCGTCGGCCGGCAGCCCGCCGGCCGACGACGGGCCGATCCGCGGCGACACCGATGCCGACGTGGTCGTGATTGGCTCCGGCTCCACCGGCATGTCCACCGCGTTCTACCTGGCGCGCGAACACGGCATTATCGCCACCGTGCTGGATGCGGCTCAGACGGCATGGGGTTGCTCAAGCCGCAGTGGCGGCCAGGGGCAAAACGCCAACGGCCGCCTCACCCGCGCGCAGTGGATCGAGCGCTGGGGCCTCGACGTCGCGAAGCGGCTGGACGCCGAGGTGCGCACAGGCTTCGAGAACTTCAAGCAACTCACCAAAGAGATCGAGTGCGAGGCCTACGACGGCGGCCACCTCTACATGGCCCATCGCCCCAAGAAGCTTGACTACCTGCGCGAGATGACTCGCCTTCGCAACGAGGTGTTCGGCTACAAGACGCGCATGCTAACCCCGGAAGAAGTGCGTGAACAGCACTGCGACGAACGCGAACACCTGGGTGCGATGTTTGAAGAAGAAGGCGTGGGGATACACCCGCTGAAATTCACCTTTGGCCTGATCCGCAAAGCGCGCGAACTGGGCGTGAAGGTACACCCGGCCAGTCCGGTTCAGGGCTGGAAAACGGTCAACGGCGTACATCACCTGCAAACGCCAGGCGGCATCGTGCGCGCCAAGCGTGTGGTGGTTTGCACCGGCGGCTACACCGGGCAGACGCTCAATCCGATGCTGAAAAACAAGATCCTGCCGATCCTGTCCAACTCGGTGGTCACGCGCCCGCTGACCGACGCCGAAATGGCGGCCTGCAACTTCAAATCCAAGACCTTCATGACAGACACGCGCACCCTACGCTTTTACTATCGGCTGCTCGAAGGCAATCGTCTGCAGCTGGGCAGCCGCAGCTCGATCACCGGCGCCGATGCCGAAGATCCTGTGCACTTGAAGCTGCTCACGGACGCGATCGCGCGCAAGTTCCCGCCGCTGGCCGGCATCCAGATCGACCACTCCTGGTGGGGTTGGGTGGATGTGAGCCATGACATGATGCCGCGCATCACCCGCCCGAACCCCAAGGAGACGGTGTGGCACGCGCTCGGATACGGTGGCAACGGTGTGTCGTCGTCTACCTGGGCTGGGAAGCGCATCGCCGAAAGGGTGGCGGGCAAGGATGCCGGGCGAGAGGTTTTCAATCTGCCGATCTACAACTCGCCGCTTGAATACCCCAACGTCTGGAACATGGTGCGTTCTGAAGCCTTCGCGCCTTTCAGGCGCTTCGGACAGTTTTTTCTTTACAAGTGGTATTGGCTGCGCGACGAAAAGATCTGATGTCAGAACCTGCGGAGCGCGACATGTCCCACAATACCCAGGTAATCGACTTCCAGCAAGATCGCGGCGCATTCGAGGCAAGGCGCCTGCGCGATCTGCCCGATCGTGTGCTGCAGGGCGACCCCCATCATGAGAGCACCGTTTTCTACTCCAGTGCTGCGGGTGATATGACAGCCGGCACCTGGACCAGTACGCCGGGCAAATGGCGGGCGTTCACCCATCGCGACGAGTTCTGCTACATCGTCTCGGGTCATGTCCGCTTGATTGGCGACAATGGCACAATCCGTTCGTTCAAGACCGGTGATGCCTTTGTTATCCCCAACGGGTTCAGTGGTTGTTGGGAGGTGGTCGAGACCACCACCAAACACTTCGTCGTCTGCCACCAGGAAGCTCACTGACACAGTGAGGGGTCCATGTCACCCAAGCCGACGGACATCGACACACCAGCAGCCATTTTTTCGACAGGAGATCTTCAATGGCCAAAAAACGGGTCGTCACGCAATTCGGCATGGGCACCTCGATTCGCAGTCGCAACTACACCGAGGCTTGCGCGCGTGCCATCCGAGATGCGTTGTGGCACAACTCGCTGAACGTGGCCGATGCCTTTGGATTTTCCCGGGATGGCATGCTCATCGACGTCGAACTGGGTGTTCAACAGCCAAGCCTGGTGGACACCAACGCGCTTTTGAGCATTTTTCCTTACGGACAGCCGACAGTGAGGGTAGTCAAGGGTGGGCTGGACATCCCCCGGCGGGAGAAGGACGGCTGGAGCGTCATCGCCAACGCGGCGGTCATAGTCTCCTTTGACATGGAGCCTGCACATGACTGAAAGACGGATCATTTTGGAAATGGGGTCGGGCAACGATCTGTATGGCTGTGACTACACCAAGGCAGCCTGCCGGGCGGTGCAAGATGCCCTACACCATTCGTCGATCGTGTTGTTCAAGTCGCTGGGCTATGACCACCGTGAAATGCGCGTGCAAGTCACCATTGGCGTGCAGGAGCCGGACAAGGTCGACATTGCCCGTGTCTGCGCAGAACTTCCGCGAGGCCGTGCCGAGGTCACTGCGGTCCTCGGCGGACTCAATGTGCATGATGCAGAACAAGACACCACGCATGTCATCGCCACTGCGGCGATCGAAGCGTTTTTGCCGATCGAGCAAAGTCGTTGGCGACTCAGCGATGGGACCAGCGAGAAATGATCGGGGTTCCTTCGTTTTCAGTGCAACAAGTGACGGTTCGCTAGAAAGAGGAGGAGGCAAGTCTCAGGAAATCAACTGGAGGAATTTGGCGAATTAATGAAGCACTGCGCCGAACAACTCCATAGCAACACCTAGCCCGTCATCACAGCCCAATCCAAAGCCAAAGTGGCCTCCCGGTAAGATTCTTATCAAACCTGCCACATCGCGAAAATCCTATGTGAGGTCAATTTGTGATGGTTTGGAATCGAGTCCAAACACGCGCTGTCGGCACCCCAAAACGGGGAGCGTGCGTCAACGCAAGCCATTACCGATCCCAGCTACTAAATTGTGTTGGTGTCAACTGAAAACGTACTTCTGCCTTGTGACAAACCACGCTATACCGTTTGTGTCACCTTGGCGAGATGGCGAGGAACGTCCGGATTGAAGCCTCGTGTTTGAGCTAATCCTTCAACCATTAGGTAGAAACTCTGGATGATGGCGATAGGGTCCAGATCCTCGTGTGCCGTGGAGACCAATGGCAGCTCAGCGCCGGGCGTTCCTGCTGGTGCGGCCAGCAACACGCGACCACCGCGAAGACGCATCTCTTCAGCCAACGTTAACAGGCTGGCTTGGGCCGGGCCTCGCGGAGCGAACACCAGCATGGGGAAGCCCTTTTCGACCAGTGCCATGGGACCATGCTTGACTTCCGC
>JAKQJK010000241.1 GCA_029561195.1 Pseudomonadota bacterium | reverse complement strand
CCGAGATCGTGAACTGCGTGCGCGCCGCCTGCCTGCTGGCGCTGGACGCGGGCGGCAGCCTGATCACCGAGGCGATGCTGCAGCGGGCGATCCGGCGCGAGCTGGCCAAGGATGGGCGGGAGCATTGAGGGTGGGTGGTGGGGCGGCGGGCCATGCCGGAGGTTTGGTGACGATTGCTGCCAGCGGGTGTGCGCAATTCTTCGATGGGTAGGGTGACGTGGGTTGTCCGTACGGGTTTCCATGGGTGCGCGGGTTGATTGCTGAATTTCCTGCATGCGACCGCTTGCCAAGATGCCGATGATTGCGTTCAATGGAGTCATGTCAGGTTTTTGACCTATACCGTGAAATCAAATTGGGCGTCATGACTCCACTACTTCTACGTACCGCAGCCAAATGGAAGATCCCAAGGGAATTGGCGCTCACAGTCATTGAACGAGATCTTCGCTGCATCTACTGCAACCGCGAGTTCGGTGAGCCACAGGGTCCACGTGCAGCATGTGCATCCTGGGAACACATCGTCAACGACGAGTCGATTGTCAACTTGTCGAACATTGCCCTCTGCTGTGTTGGTTGCAACGCCAGCAAAGGCACAAAACCACTTGGCCTTTGGCTCGACACCAAGTACTGCGCCGATCGAAGCATTACAAGGCAACGAATTGCAGCAGTCGCGCTTTCATCGCTGGCAGCTGAGCGAACATGAAAGCCCGAGGGTCGTTGCGCAATATGGAATCAGCCGGTGTTGCTCTCATGAGCGCGCAACGTTTGTACTCCGGCCAGCGAAAACGGCGTCTGACCATTCGGTCAACCGGACCCATTGCGTCGTGCTGACATTTGGCCCGCCATTTATTTTTGGCCAAATGGCGTTACACCATAATACTCCGGTTCGCTCAAGTTTTAGGTCTGCGATTTCAGCAACTTTTCCTTTCGCGAATCAAATGAAGCAAGGCAGACGCCGGACAGCCAGCGAAACTTGCGCCCAAAAATCTCGCCAATTAAATGGTCGGCCCGGCGAAATTCACTTCACGCTGAGCGGACAGCGCATCATGGTCGTCGCCGTGCCCGGGGCCGTGCACCGTCTTGACCCAACGACATGCGTGTCGGTGACGCGGGCAGTCCGGAACAGGTTTGAGGCCACGCCCACCAGCCAGAGCACCCAGAGCGCCATCGCCGACAAGACGCAAAAAAGCCCCTTCATGCCCAGGCGGGTGATGGCCCGCAACAACCAGCGGATGTTGTAGCCCGCCGCGCAGCCCAACGCATGCAGCGCATCGCCCACCGCCCCCTGCAGCCAGCAGCGGTCCATCCGATGGTCTGCCTTGGTGTGTCCGATCAGTGG
>JAKQJK010000239.1 GCA_029561195.1 Pseudomonadota bacterium | reverse complement strand
GCGCCCAGCACATCACGCTCCTGAACATCAAGCCCTGGTGGTGAATCTGCCAGGTGGGGCGGCAAATCGACTGCTTCACGCGGATCGCGGGCGCTTCCAAGGTGCGATACTTGGCCTCATGTGGTTGGAACTCTTATCCGTTTATCCGTGTGGTTGTACGGTGGCAACCAGTCAGGGCAAGGCCCAGCCGAGTGCAAACGCAGCCAGCCCGGCAGGAATGGCGGTGGCGGAAATCCGATCCACCCAGCGGGAGTAACGGATGACGGCGCCCAGGTCTTGGCGCTCGGCGGCGCGTTTGCGCAACACGATGGGGACAACGCACAGCACGTTGCCCAGCACGGCCAACGCGCCCGCCGCCACCTTGAGCGCATACAGCCCACTCATGCGCTGCGGCTCCAGCAGGGCCAACCCTGTGGCCAGCACCACCAGAAAGGTCGGCATTTCCAGACATGTGTCGATCTGAAAGTGCAGGCGTGCCACGTTGAAGCCATGTTGGTGGCTATGGGCGCGGCCGCGTTCCAGCAGGTATTCCACGCCCACGACGCCGAGCCAGAACGCCACCGCGAACAGATGGATGGTGAGTAATACAGATGGGCTCATGGCAGCTTGCCTTACCGGCCCTTGAACTGCGCGGCGCGGCGCTGCATGAAGGACATCACACCTTCACGCGCGTCTTCCGTCACCATTAGCTTGTGAATTTCCGGCACCAAATGCTGGAATGCAGCCTGCTGGCCTTCCTCCACACCTATGCGTGCCGAGCGCAGCGTGGCGGCCACACCCAGTGGGGCCTGGGCGGCAATCGTATTGGCCAGCTCCAGCGCGCGGGACAGGACTTGGTCGGGGTCGATTTGTTTTCCCTGCAATTTGTCCCGGTTTGGATTCGAGTACTGGCGTGGGGATAGCCCTAGGAGATCGTTGATTCCATTAGGTTTTCAGGCTGCTTCTTTGCCGCGTATCGTCGGTGTCCCTATTAACGGACATGAACGATGCAAAGCTGGCACACCACCTACCTGGGTCTGAAAGAACTCCCGCGCGAACTCAGCACCTTTGAACTACAGACCTTTTTCACTTTCAGCCCCTCCGAGCGGAAGGTGATTGACGCCCGTTACGGTGCAACCCATAAACTTGGCCTGGCACTGAATATGGGTTTTTTGCGGCTCAGTGGGCGCTCCCTGAATTCAGTACGGGTCATGCCCGCTTCGCTATGGGCACATCTGGGCAAGGAACTTGGCGTGCGTCCGCCAGAATTGGCCTCGCTCAAGGCCCTGTATGGTCGAAGAAGTACGCTTTTCGAGCACCAGCAATTGGCCCAAGAGACATTGGGCCTTCGCTGGATGACCGACCACAAGCGTCGCGCCCTTGTGGCAGCCCTGCGTGATGAAGTAACCCGGGTCAGCGACAAGGATAAATTGCTGACATTTGCCCGACGCTGGCTGTATGACCACAAGCTGCTGATCGAACATGATCGGGCCTTGCGTGCGCAAATTGGTGCTGCATTGGATTTGCTCGAAGCAGAAACCGGGACTTCGATTACCACCACCGTCCCCAGCGCAGTCCTCGAAAAATGGCGTCAAACCTTGGCTGAACTCCGTCCAGATGGACAGGTCCAGCAAAGCTGGCTATGGGAGGCCCCAGCCAAACATTCGACCGTGCAGATTACCCAAGTGTTTGAACGCATCTGCCTGCTATACAGCCTCGATGTCCACAAGCATTTGGGAACTTTGAGCGACCTCATCGTGCGCCGGTATGCTCGCCAGTTGGCCAATCGACCGCCATCGGTTGGCGCCAGGATCAAAGAGCCACGGCGCACCGTAGAAGTCGCATGCTTTCTGCGGTACTGCCTGTTCACCAACACCGACCAGGCCATCCTGATGATTCAACGCCGGGTGACGGACCTGTGGCGTATGGCCCGAGAGCAAGTGCCCGACACGGT
>JAKQJK010000218.1 GCA_029561195.1 Pseudomonadota bacterium | reverse complement strand
GCCGCTGACCGGCACGAGCTGGCCAGTCGTCGGCCTTCTTAGGGTTTTGTAGCGTTTAGTTACAGATAAGCCTTGCAGCCCACAGGTGCAGTGCGCAGGTAGCTACGGTTGTTATAGCAGCCATACTGCCGGATCGCCGAATCTGGCGGTAATATCAGCACATTACATAAACGAGGGCTTGGGCGACCATGATCTTCAAGGAGTTGGACCCGTTCGACAGCCAGAACGCGGACGCATTGGCCATTCATCGCGCGCAAGAGCAGATGGCCTATTACCTGCGCCGTGCGTTTGGCTCGAGCCTGGAAGTGGACGCGCTGAGCGGCTTGCGCCTGAGCTCGGGCGGCATCACGGCGCAGATTGATCATCTGGTGCTGCATGCGTATGGCATGGTGATCGTGGATTGCCAGAGTGTGCTGGGTGGTTTGCAGGTGCGCCCGGACGGGCAGTGGCTGAGTTGGCGCAACAGCCGCATGGTAGCGATGCCGTCGCCGATTGAGCGGGTTTTTGCTCAGGCTGCTGCGTTGAAGCAGTTTCTGGACAAAAAGGCGAAGCAGGCGAGCTTTTTCAACCGGCTGGAGATTGCGGTGCTGGTGGCGGTGCCTGACAAGGGCACGATTGAGTGGCCTTCCAGCGGGGGTTTGTCAGTGGTGTGCAATGCCGATCAGGTGCCACTGCGGGTGAAAAAGCATACGGAAGAATGCGCGATCCGGTCCGCAGGGCCGGGCGTGCTGACTTGGGAGCAGCGCAGCCGGGTGGCTGATTTCCTGAACGCGGTTCACAAGCCGCAAACAAACACCAAAGTTGGGGCCTGAAAAGGCCGGTTTTCGCGGTTTTTGGGTGATAAATTGGCACTTGGCCCTCGTCGGCTATGCGCGAACAGCTATTAAATCAGTAGCGTTCAGTTAGCTTGCCGGAGGGGTTGTGGGGCGGGTAATATCTGAAGTTCTTTATCAGGGGTGAAAGCGCGCCGTGATTTACAAGGAGTTGGATCCGTTCGATGGCAAGGCCCAGGAGCAGATGGCCTACTATTTGCGTCGGGCGTTTGCCAGCAGCGACGAGGTGGACGTGATTAACGGCCTGGTGCTGCGCTCGGGCGACATCCGCTCGCAAATGCATCACCTGGTGATTCATTCCTATGGCCTGATGGTGGTGGAAAACGTGACCGTTCGGGGCACGATTGACATCGAAGCAGACTGGCAGTGGACCAATATGCACCGCGGCGTGGCCAAGCCCATGCGCTCGCCGGTGACCGAGACCAAGATGCACGCGCTGGCGCTGGAGGCCTTTCTGGACAAGAAGGTCAAGCAAAAGAGTTTTTTCCACAGTCTGGAGCTGGATGTGCTGGTGGCGGTGCCGGACATGCGGGCCATCCGCTGGCCGCTGGGCGGCGCTTTCCCCGAGGTGTGTAATGCCGATCAGGTGCCCACGCGGGTGATGGAGCGCTTGTCACAGATTCGTAGCGGTGCAGAAAAACCCGGCAAGCTTATTCCCGAGCAGCGCCGTCGTCTGGCGGAGTTTTTGTCCGCCTCGCACAAGGTGTTGCCCAGGCTGGTGCCCAATCAGGATGACCTTCCTTCTACCCGTGGTTCGGAGCTGGGGCCGATGTCGGGGCCTGCATCTGCGGCGGGTCCGGCCACCGGGTCCAACTGGACGCCGTCTTCCCGTTTGTCGGATTTGGGCTGAAGAAGCCTCGCCTTAATCCTGTTGACAGCCTGCTTTTGCGCTGCGGCTTGAATCCGCAGTTATCTGCTCCACATAAGGCCCTATGGCCTTGATTCCCCTGTTTCTGGTTTCCGGTTTGTTGCACGCGTATGTGGGTTGGCGCATAGGGCCGGCACTTGCTGCTTTTAGTGGAGTTGAATGGGCGCTATGGCTGCTGCTGGCGGCGTCTGCCGTTTTGGTGCCGATGGGCTTGGTGGGGCGGCGGTTTGCCAAACCGCCCACGTCTGACGTGCTGACCTGGCTGGGGCTGCTGTGCATGGGGCTGATATCGTCGCTGTTTGTGTTGACGCTGCTGCGCGATGTGTTGCTGCTGGTGGCCGACATGCTGCAATGGATGTGGCCAGCTGCTTTGCCGGATGTGCTGGCGCCGGAAAACCTGCCTGTCTGGAGCGCAGCTGCAGTGCTGCTGCTGGGCATTGGTGTCACGGCGCTGGGCTACTGGAACGCGCGGCGCACGGCCGGTGTGGTGCGGGTAGATGTGCCGATTGCCGGGCTGCCAGCAGATTTGCACGGTTTTACCGTGGCGCAGATCAGCGACATCCACGTGGGACCAACCATCAAGCACGGTTATCTGCAAAGTATTGTTTCGGCGGTGAATGCGCTGGGCGTGGATCTTGTGGCCATTACCGGCGATCTGGTGGACGGCAGCGTGAAAGAGCTGGCCCGCCATGTGGCGCCTCTGTCCGGGCTGACGTCTCGTCACGGCACCTACTTTGTGACCGGCAACCATGAATATTATTCTGGTGCTCACGCCTGGATAGACGAACTGCGGCGCCTGGGGGTGCAGGTGCTGATGAACGAGCACGTGGTGTTGAACCATGGCGACCCCACAACCGAGTCCACAACGGCAATGCTGGTTGTGGCGGGGGTGAGTGACTACTCAGCCCATCATTTTGATGAATCCCACCGCAGCGATGCGAAGGCCGCCATGGACGGCGCACCGGAGCATGCGGGCTTTCGGCTGCTGCTGGCGCATCAGCCGCGCAGTGCGCCCGGGGCTGCGCAGGCCGGGTTTGATTTGCAGCTGTCGGGCCACACACATGGCGGGCAGTTCTGGCCGTGGAACCACTTTGTGCGATTTCAGCAGCCGTTCACCGCCGGGCTGCACAAGCTGCAGGATCTGTGGGTTTACACCAGCCGGGGCACGGGCTACTGGGGTCCGCCCAAGCGGTTTGGCGCGCCGTCGGAAATCACGCATTTGCGGCTGGTGACGGCCTGAGACGGCAAATCCACAACACAAATTGGCCAAAAAGCAGGCCTTCGGCGGGTTTGTCGCCATCAGGAGCCACCGAAACAGTGCGCGATGATATAACTGCGGGATTCTAAAAATACGGCAAATTCCGTTTCCCACGCCATGGATTGTCTCCCCCATATTCACGTTGCTGCCATTCACGACAGCGCAGGTTTTCAGACAGCAACCCCGGGCATCGGGGTTTTTTGTACCAAGGAAAAAGAAGGCTCTTCCGCCATCATGGGGGCGGGCATTTTTGACAACAGTCTTGGGAAAGCCAGCCTGTATGGCATGTACGGCTGGCGGCCGCTATCGGTGGGTCCCGTGAAGCTGGGTTTTTTTGGCGGAGTGATCACCGGTTACAAGCGGGACGCTGATTTGTTTGGCGGTTTGAGCGCTTCGGTGCCATTCAATTGGGGCGAGGTGCATGTGCTGCTGCTACCCAATGTGCCCAAAGTTTCACCGACCACACTGGCCCTGTCCTTTACAGTTCGCTTCTGAACGGTCGATATGTCATGGGTTAGCTGAAAACGCATGACAGACTCCAAACCATCAGCCAAAAATCCGTTTGAAATCGCCCGTGAGACGCTGAAGCAGCTCACGGCGCGCAAGCTTATGCCCACGCCCCTGAATTACCAGGCGGTTTACAACGAGATTGCGGGTATTCCCAATGTGCAGCCGTTCCCGGAAGAGCCGCTGCGTCAGCTGGCCGCTGAGCTTCCCGCCAAAAACCCAGGGCAGGAAAGGCAGCTGGCGCTGCTGGACTCGGCCATTGGCCGGCGCTCATGGGCGGGCGTGCAAAACGCGTTGGTGGCCTATCTGGGTTTTAGTGTGCCCACACCTTCCACCATGCCTGCTCCATTGTCGGCCATGGGCTCGCCTCCCCTTGCCACACCCGCGCTGACCGCTGATTTTCTGGAGCAGATTGCGCGGCTGATTGAGCACGGACAGCCTGCGCTGGGCACAGACGATGCGCGGTTTGCCGAGCAGACGCAGGCGGTGCTGAAGGCGCTGCGTCAACCCGATGCCGATCTGGTGGCTACCAAAATGCTGCTGGCCAACTACAGCCACCGCGTGTCATTCACTGCGGAAGATCAGGCCGAGATCAAGGCCAACCTGCTCAGGCTGCTGCACCTGATTTTCCAGAACATTGGTGAACTGAGCCTGGATGACCGGTGGCTGAAGGGGCAGATTGACGGGTTGATGGTGGCGTCCACACCTCCGCTTTCCTTGCGGCGGCTGGACGATCTGGAACGCCGTCTGAAAGACGTGATCTTCAAGCAGACCGAGGCCAAGGGCCGTGCGCTGGAAGCGCAGGAAGAGATGCGCCAGATGCTGCTGACTTTTGTGGAGCGGCTGTCACAGATGTCCGATTCGACCAGCGTGTTCCAGATCAAGCTGGAAGAAAACGCGCGCCTTATCGAACAGGCGAAAACGCTGGCCGAAATTGCGCCCGTTCTGAAAGAAGTGGTGGGCGCAACCCGCGGCATGGCCAGCGACAGCCTGACGGCACGTGACGAGCTGCGCAGCATGCGCGAAAAAACCATGACTACCGACGCCCAGATTGCCAAGCTGCACCAGGAGCTGGACCGTGTGAGCACCCTGGCGCGGCATGACCCGCTGACCGGTGCGCTGAACCGCAAGGGGCTGGATGAGGCGGTGAAGCGCGAAGTGTCCAACTTCAGGCGCAAGGAAACGCCGCTGAGTGTAGGCCTGCTGGACATTGACAACTTCAAGCTGCTCAATGACCGGCTGGGGCATGCCACGGGCGATGAGGCGCTGGCGCATTTGTCCAGGGTGGCGCGTGAGTGTATGCGCCCGCAGGACACACTGGCCCGCTATGGTGGCGAGGAGTTTGTTATTTTGCTGCCCGACACACCGCTGGACAAGGGCATTGAAGCCATGACGCGTCTGCAGCGCGAACTGACGACGCGTTTTTTTCTGGCTGGCACGGAAAAGATCATGATCACTTTCAGCGCGGGCGTAGCGCAGCTGGCGCCTGACGAAACGGGTGACGACGCCATCAAGCGGGCAGATCAGGCCATGTACCTGGCCAAGCGGGCAGGCAAGAACCGCGTGCTGGGTACCTGAGACAGCCATTGACCTTGCGCGGTTTTTTTGCAAGGATGGGGCCATGACGTATCTGATTCTGGGGCTGGTTATTTTTCTGGGTGTGCATTCGGTGCGCATCGTGGCAGATGGTGGGCGCACCCAAATGCTGGCGCGTGTGGGCGAGGGTGCTTACAAAGGCATTTACTCCCTGCTGTCGCTGCTGGGCTTTGGCCTGATCATCTGGGGCTTTGGTATTGCGCGTGAAACTCCGGTGATGTTGTGGATGCCACCGGTGGGCATGCGTCACGCTGCGTCATTGCTCACGCTCATTGCCTTTATCCTTCTGGCAGCCGCCTATGTGCCGGGCAACGCCATCAAGGCGCGGGTACATCACCCCATGGTACTGGGCGTGAAGACCTGGGCGCTGGCGCATTTGCTGGCCAATGGCAGCGTGGCGCATGTGGTGCTGTTTGGCTCTTTCCTGTTGTGGGCCGTGCTGAACTTCATTGCTTCGCGCCGCCGCGACCGGGCGCAAGGCACGCAATACCCGGCAGGCACAACGGCGGGAACAGTCACCACTGTGGTGGTGGGCGTTGTAGCGTGGGGCGTGTTCGCGTTTTTGCTACACGGACTGTTGATCGGCATACGGCCCATACCCGGCTTATAGCCGCCTGATCTCGCGAATGGCCTAGCGGGACAACACCCACTGGATGATGAACTTGGCGGCAAAGCCGACCATGCCAAATGCGAGGCCCAGAAACAGCACAAAGGTGCCGAACTTGCCAGCCTTGGATTCCCAGGCGAGGTGACCGATGATGAACAGCATGTACAGCATGAAGCCGCCTACGCCGAAGGAAAGGCCAAAGCCGGCAATCTGCTCTTCAGAGAACCCGAACATCAGCGGCCACCTGTCTTGCCGATGGTTGCGGCCGGCGCGCGTGGGGGCACGCTGGAAACATCCACCAGATCACGGTAGGCATGCCAGCTGGCATGGCCCAGCATCGGGATGACGGCAATCAGCCCCAGCAGGAGTGAACCCAGGCCCAACAGCGTAAAACCCATGATCAGGCCGGACCATACGGCCATTGAGACCGGGTTGGCGAGCACAGCCTGCCAGCTGGTCAGCACCGCTTGCAGCAGGGTGACGCGGCGGTCCAGCAACAGCGGCATGGCCACCACGCTGGAGGCAAACATGGGTGCGGCCATCAGGCCACCCATGGCCAGCCAGAGTTCGAACAGCCAGCCATTGCGTGCCAGCACCACATGCTGCACAAAATCCATCGGGGTTTGAATGGGAACAGGTGCCAGCAGCGTGATGAGCGCCGCCGAGGTAAGCACCCAACCTGTAGCAGCCAGTGCCAGCAATGCGCCAAACTGCACCATGCACCAATAGTCGTTGCCCCATTTGTTGAAATGGCTGCCTTGCCAGTTGAGCCAGGTTTTGAGCACCACCCGGTAGTCCGCCATTTCACCGCGTTCCAGCGCGCGACTGAGGGCATACAAGCTGGTTGCCAGAACCGGCGCCACCACCAGAAAGCCTGATAAAGCACCGGACAGCAGCCAGAAACGGTTGTGCGCCACCGTGACAATGCCCGCGCCAAACAGGGCCAACGCCAGACCGTGCGCAAAGCTGATCCAGCCTGAGGAAGCCATGTCACGCCAGGCGAGCACCAGCCACACGAAAGGCCGGTCAGGGCTGATGGAGCGAACGATCGGCAAGGTCGAAGGAGCTGATGGCACGGTTAGACGGGTGGTAGGAAAGGCCACAGTGTAGGCGGGTGGTTGAGGTGTTGACTTGATGTCAATCAAACCTGCCCGCGCATAATTCGGACTTTGCAGCCAGAAGGAAGCCACCATGCCAAGACCCATACTGGACGAGTCCCGTATTCATCCAGCGATCCGCGACAAGGTTGCTACGCACCAACAAGATATCGTGAACGAAGTGCAGGCAGCTGTGGCGGCCAACGCTGTGGTGGTGGTGGGTATGAGCCAGAACCCGATGCCGCGCAAAGCACGCCGCCTGCTGGATGCAGCCAACGTACCCTATCGTTATCTGGAATACGGGAGTTATTTGAACAACTGGCGAAAGCGCAACGCGCTGAAGCTGTGGACCGGCTGGCCCACATTTCCGATGGTGTTTGTCAAGGGCACGCTGGTAGGTGGTGCCGTTGATCTGGAAAAGCTGGTTGCCAGCGGAGAGCTGGCAACCATGCTGGCCTGACCAGAGAGCTTACTTCGGTGCAGAAGCGGGTGGCTGCATCATGCCGGGGCCTCCCTTCATGTCGCCATGACCCATCTTACCGCCGCCGTGACGCCCACCGCGCTTGCCGCCGTGGTTCATGTGCTCGGTGTCAAACACCTTCTTTTGCTCAGCATTCAGCGTGGCGTAGAAGGCCTTGGTAGCGTCGGCACGCTTGTTCATCTCGACATCACGCGCTGCGCGCATGGTCTTCATGAAGTCGATGCGCTCGGGCGTTGTCATTTTCTCCATTGCAGCGCGGTCTGGGTGTGCGGCCATCGGCGCGGCAGGTGGTTTCATGGCACCGGTGTAGGTGGTCCATGCAGCTTCCTGAGTGGGGGCAAGTTTGAGCTTGGCTTTCAGGTCGTCCTGGCGTTTGGCCATCATCTGCTGCATCTTGGCTGGGTCGCCATGACGCATGCCATCGCCATGGCCCATGCCTTGAGCAACAGCGGTAAAGCCAACAGTGGCCAGCAGACCAGCGATCAACAGGGGTTTGAATACGGATTTCATTAGTGCTTCCTTTTCGGTTAAGAAGCCTGAGTGCACATAAGTGGCATCAGGTTGAAAGCAAGTTTGCGCGCCCTGTGTATCCGCGAGATGGCTGTTCGATAAGAGTTTGTAAAGTTTTGCCGCGCAGCGCGGGTGTTATTGCTCAGGCTTTGCTTTTCATGGGGCAGGTGTTCATGCCCAGCAGGGTATAGGCCGGACACCAACCGATCAGGCCTGTAGCCAGTGGAACCACGCCGATATATCCCCACATGCCGACGGTGCCGGTATAAGCCAGCCCGATCAGGACGAGGCCAGCGATGATACGTACGATGCGGTCGATGCCGCCTTCATTGGTTTTCATGGTGAATTCCTTGGAAAAAGAGTTGATGACAGGTTGATTGGATACCCGCGCACGTCAAAGGTATGTGACCTGGGTCACACAAGATCACGAACAGGGTCAGGACAGCGCCGAGGCGAGCGTGCGCAATGCAGCGCTGTTGCTGATGTGAATGTGCTCGCGTGAAAGTGCAACCCAGCCTTCGCGCTCAAAACGGCGCAACAGCCGGGTGATGATTTCGCGCACAGTGCCCAACTCATCCGCCAGTGTCTGGTGCGTGATGGCCAGATCGCTGCCGCGGCCCAGCAGCGCGGCAGCCAGACGTTGATCGAGCTTGTGAAACGCCACTGCATCGATCAGGCCGGTGAGGTCGGCCATGCGTTCGGCAAAGAGGCCAAGTACATCATTGCGAAATGACGGGGATTCCAGCCAGGCATTGAATGTATGTGGTGGGATCAGCAACAGTGTGGTGGGCCGGGTGGTGACGCCGTGGGCTGAAAGTGGAGCCTTGCGAAACAGGCAGGCGCTGGACACCAGACACAGCTCGCCCGGCACCACGCGGTAAAGTTCCAGTGAACGGCCGTCACCTGAGTGGCGCGAAACCTTGATCTCGCCTTCGAGCACCAGCGGGAAGCCTTGGCAGGGCGCGTTTTCGTCGAATAACACCGCACCAACCGGTACCGTCATGGGACCTGCAGCACCGCCCAGATCAGCCAGCGACGGCGTAACGTTCGCCAGCGCAGGGTACAGGCCAATAGGGTCGATCATGCGGGCAGTTTAGCCTTACTGCCCCAGGGCGGGTATTGGCCAGACCACTTCGGTCAAGCTTTTTGAGAGTTCTTCACGTTCGCTACGCAGCATGGGTCGCAGACCCGTGGCCACCCATTGCGCACGCGCAACATTGATTTGGCCAGTTGTTGCCCACTGATGGGCTTCCATGGCGGGGTTGTGCAACATGGCAGCGAGCCAGACGGCCTGGCCAGCGTCCAACTCTTGCGCCCGAAGACCGAAGTATTGGCGGGCTGCGGCATCTGCCCCGCATATGCCATCACCCCAAGGTGCGTTGTCCAGATACAGGCGCAGGATGCGGGCCTTGCCTAGCGTTTGTTCCATTTCCACGGCGTACAGCAATTCACGCAGCTTGCGCGTGGGCGTGCGCTCGCTACCGGTGATCAACAGCCGCGCGAGCTGTTGCGACAGGGTGCTGGCACCGCGCTCGATTTGACCTTCGCGCTGGTTGCGCTGGAAAGCGGAGGTGAACTCGACCAGATCGAAACCGGCATGTTCAAAAAAGCGCTGGTCTTCTGCTGCTAACACGGCGCGGGCGAGCAGACTGTCGGTGCTCAGGCGGCTTTTGCGCAGGCCTGCCGAACAGGTGCTGCGTGCACCCATGAATGTGGCGGTGCCCAGGCCTTGAACCGAAAAGCCGTCGACATGTGGCTTGAGCGTGTAGTTACCCGATGGCAGGGCCAAGGTTGCGCTGAAGCCGAAGCTGCCGCTGATGGTGGCTTGCCGAACTTCGGGAATGACGCTGGCAAACAGGGCGTAGCCGTCGCGGATGGGCGAGGCAGGCAAATTGAATTTCAGGTTGAGTGCCTGGGGAGACAAGGTGCCATGCCATGCAGCAACCAGATTGCCTGACGACAAGCTTCCTTCAAGGTGTGAACCACGACGGCGAACCGATAGTCTTGCCTCGTCGATGCGAAATGCCTCCACGCCTAGCCCGCGCGCGGGAATGCTGCACGGGCTGCATCGCAGTTCCAGCGTTTCGCTTTCTACCTGCCAGCGCATGTGTATGCGGCCTGCGCGCGTAGGCAGGCTGTGTCCGTCCAGCATGGCAGAGACCCACGGTGTGGTGCCCAGCCAGATGAGTGAGGGCACGCCCACCTCGACCGTTGCAGAGCCCACGCGCAAACTCGTGGCCCATTCACCAGGCACAGGTTTGAGTGCTTGCCGGGCGATCAGCAACAAACCCAGGCCAGACAGGACAAGAACCACGGTGGCCATGCCCAGCAACGTGAGCGCGCGCAAGATGGTTTTCACCGTCTTCTTCACAAAAGCCTCGCCACTGTGACGGCCTGCCATGGGCCGGTTGACTGCCCCGCCATGGCAGCCCAGTACCAGGCGGAGGTGTCGGTGAAGGTCTGGCCTTTAGCGTCTTCGATGTGTTCACACACGCGGATGCGTTGCCCGGTGCGTTCGGCTGTGAAGCAGCGCTGCCGGGCCTGGCCAGCGATGGCTTCCAGCTGTTCATCACGAATGTGATACCCCAGACCCTTGTAGCAATCGGTAGCCGGGTGCAGCATGCGGGTGGGTTCACTAACGGAGCGCAGCACCAGAACCTGCTCGCCATCGGTCAGGCGGGCGATGGAGCCCGGGAAATGGCGTGCGAAGCGGCGCTCCACCTCGCTCAAAGCCAGCGGACGTAAAGGCAAACCGTTCCATTGGGCAGGCAGTTCGGCTGTGACCGCCGATGCATCGCCTTGCCCCGGGCCGGAGGCCTTTGAGGGCGCGTCGATGGCTTCTATCACGCCCCACAGCATGCACAGTGGCAGCAGAACGGCCCACAAGGTTTTATGCAACACGCGGTTGAGAAAACGGTTGTCAAACATGCTCACAGCACACCTCCATAAGTGGCGTTTGGAGTGGACCGGCTCGCCCGGCCCATGACCCAGCCAATCCCACCACAAACCAGGACCAGCACCGTAAGGCCAATGGCTTCATGTGCCCAGCCCGGCAGGTGCTTGCCGGATGCTTCAGCCGCGACAAGCAGCGTGTTGCGCAAGATGTTGCCGGTGAGTACCAGCACACCCACAACGGGCAGGCGCATCAGGAAGGTGCGGTTGGTGAGTGCTGTCGGCAGCGCTACCAGACAGGCGGTGAAGTAGCCTAGCCACACCATTTGCACACCCGAGCATGGCGCATCAACGATGACCAGATGCCCGTTCACCAGCAGGCTGCTGCCGCTGCGGGAAACCTCATGGCTCAATGCCAGCAGCCAGCGGCTGATCTCGGCCGTGACCACGCGCAACGGGTAGCCTGCATAAAACTGCAGCGATGCCAGCAAGGGCAATGACAGAACTGACAGCCCGATGACGGGTGCGGTGGCTACACGTGTGGGCAGAAATGCAGCCAGACCGGCGGCCACCGCCAGCAATGCGATGAGTGCGCTAGCCAGATCGGGCAGATACGCGCGTGTTGCCGTGGCGGCTACAGCGCCTGCTAGCGCCAGCGCCAGCCAGCGCAGGCGTGGCGACGGACGCAACACATGGCGATGCAGCCACACCACGACGCCCAATGCAGTCAGTGCCAGCAGGCCGAGCGGGTCATCAGAACCATCGACCATTCGCTGGCCCATCCACCACCAGGTGGGCCAGAGTGCCGCAGCCAGCAGGCCCAGCCATAGCCATTCTGGTGCGGTATCGATGCGGATGCCAAACCGCACGAAGCGTGGCATTTGCAGCAGACGGGGCAGGCGCAGTGTGGTCATGATCAGGCCGTGAAGCGGTTGACGTTTTGGCGGCCCGCACGGCGGGAGCGACGGGCCATCATGGCCAGCACCGACAGCACCACGATAACGGCGCCCCAGGTGGCAGGCTCGGGCGTGCTGGGCACTTCTGCGCCAACGGCGAGGTTGCTCACACCTTGTGGCAGGGGAGACGGCTGGTTCACGCTGGGGCTGTTCTGTGGGGCCACGTTACGCACCACCTGATCCACTGCAATGAAGCTGGTGTATGGCGTTAGCAGGCTGTACTGCAGACCCAGTTCCGTGATGCGTTTGCTAAAGGCATCGCCCCCTTCCAGCGATTCCTGATCGGACAGGCTGGCGATGCGGTGGCGTGCCCACAGGTGACGCAGGGCAGCATTGCTGCCCGTTGAGACAGTTGCTGCGTCGATAGGTAGGGTTTGGCTGAAAGGTCCGCTGGCGGTCTGCCCCTGGATGATCACGTTGCCTTTGGCCTCACCGCGCCATTTGCCGAACACGATGACGGGACGCTCGCCCAGCACGTCGGGCAGTTGGCGTGGCTCCACGTCATACACATCCAGCCCGTCAAACTGAGCTTTAACGCTGGTCAGCACGGGCGAATCAATCATTTTGCGAAAACGTGCTGCCTGCCCGGGGGCTTCGGACGGCTGCGTAATGACGAAAGGCTCACCCATGCCGGCACGCGCCAGACCTTCCATCAGGTGGCGGTTCACGGAAGAGCCGATGCCGAATGAAAACAGGTTGGCTGTTGAGAGGTTTTTGCGTACCAGATCAAAGGCTTCCCGCTCCACGGTGACATACCCGTCGGTTACCACCACCACCGTGCGCGACACGTCAGACGCCTTGGGTTCGGCGTAAACACGTTTGAGGGCCGGCATCAGCTCGGTGCCGCCGCCACCGCCCATTTCCTGAATGGTGCGGATGGCCTGCTCGATGTTGGCGCGTGTGGCAGGCACGGAATGGGGACTCAACAATCGGTTGCTGCCGGAAAACAGCATCACATTGAACGTGTCGCTGGGGCGCAGGTTGCCAATCAGCTCGCGCAGCAACGCCTTGGCGGTGTCCAGCGGAAAGCCGTGCATGGAGCCGGATATGTCAACCACAAAGATGTAGTCCCGTGGCGAAATGGTGGTGACAGGCACGGCCTTGGGCGGCTCGATCATGGCCAAAAAGAAATTCTCGTCACTACCCTTGTAGAGCATCACGCCCGACTCGATACGGTCGCCCGCCAGACGGTAGTCCAGGATGAAGTCGCGGTTGTTGGTGGGAGCAGCCGAGTTTTTCAGGCTGACGAGCGCCGCGCCGCCTTCTTCCTTGTAGGTGGAAATGTCGTGGCTGGAGGAATTCACTTCCTTGATGCCAATAGGTGTGTTCAGCGCCACGTGAATGTCAAAGGCTGCAGGTGACACCTCACCCTGGCGCAACACGGGCTGGCCGGCCCACGCTGCATGGGCCTGCGCTGACTGCGGGCTGTTGTAGCGTGGCCCAACCACGGTGGGAAACACAAACTGATAGTTGCCACCCGTGGGGACCAGCAGTTCGGTGTAGCGCAATTCCACCTGCACGTCGTCACCGGGCATGATGTTGGCCACGTTCATCTGGAAGACGTTGGGCAAATGTTGTTCCAGCAGCGCAGCCGTCTTGCCTTCCTTTTTGGCGGTGTCGTACTCGATGCGGGCCTGCTGCTTTTCACGGATTTTCGCGGTGATCAACCGATCAGCTAGACGCACGTTCATGCCGTGCACGGCCGCTTTGGTGGAGCCGGGGAATACGTATCTGGCCTCAATGGCACGCTGGCCCTCATTTTTGTAGCGCTGCACGACGGTGACGTCAGCGATCACTCCGGAGATGCGTACATCGACCTGGGTGGACTTCAGTGGTAGTTGGTCGACGGCTGGGTCATCGCTTTTGACGAAGAAATACGGGCTCTCGGTTTTCAGGCGTGGCGCATCACCTCCCTGAGCCTGTGCCGACTGGCTGATCAGTGCCACAAAGCAGGCTGCTGCCAGGCTGGTGGTTGCCAGCCACAACCATCGGGCAACCCGGGGCGGCGGTGCGCCATCGCTGGATATTGGGGCCGAACGGAAGGCAAGTGCCATGATGCATTCTCCAGAACATGCGTGCGACATTGCACGGTGTCTGTAGCATCTTCGGCTTGTGAGAAGGCAGTTTGAAGCGCAGCGGCGCTGCAAGAAGTCTCTGTGAAGTCTGCGTGAAGTGGGCCAGGAAAATGGCTATTCAGGCACTCGCGCGGGGTAGCGAGAGCGTGGCGACTGCGCCGGACCCCTCACCCTCGGGCCGGTTGTCCAGCTCGATTCGTCCATGGTGCAAGGAGGCGATTTCCTTTACAAAGGACAGGCCCAGCCCTGTGCTTTTCTTCTTCGAGTGCGGTCGCGCAAGGGAGTAAAACTTCTCAAACACCTTGTCCTGCGCGTAGTCAGGAATGCCCGGGCCTTGGTCACGCACGGTTACTTGCACGCCCCGTCGTTGCACCGCAAGCGACAGCTGAACGACGCTACCTTCGGGTGAAAAATCAAGCGCGTTGTCCATCAGGTTGCTCACGGCGCGGCGCAGCAGGAAGGCGTCGCCTTCCACCACCGCATCCTGCGGGGCATCCAGCTCGATGCTGATCTGTCGCTGCGCTGCGTGGCCTTGGGTGGCGCTCACCAGTTCTTCCAGCAACGGCTTCAGCGAGACCGGCTCCACCCGCTCCAGCACACGGCGGGTTTCCAGTGCGGTGAGCTCCATCATGCGGTCCACCATCTCCTGGATGCGCTGGGTTTCGCGCTGGATATTGCCCAGGAAACGCTGCCGCTCAGGCTGCGGCATGCTGGGCTCCTGCAGCAATTCAGCCGCGCCACGGATGGCAGACAACGGGCTTTTCACTTCATGGGTGAGGGTCTGCACATAATCGGCCACGTAGTTGCGGCCTGCCAGCGCATCGCGCATCTCATCGTAGGCGGCGCCAATAACGCCCATGGCTCTGCGCCCCAGGCGAGGCAGGCTAAATCTTCGCTGGGCTCGCACGTAACGCACGTAGTCGGCAATCAGCCCGAAGGGTCGCACCAGCCACACCGACACCATCACCACCAGCATCAGCACGGCCAACACCGACACCAGGCCAACATACAGGGTTTTTTCGCGCGCGGCAGAAACAAACTGGCCAAAACTCTGCACCGGCTTGCCCACGGTCACCACACCGATGATGTCGCCGTTGCCGCCTTGCGTCCAGCGCACGGGGGCGCCAACGTACATCACCGAGCTGTCGGGGTCGCTCGCCACGTCGGCCGTGGTTCGTGCGCCGTATTCGCCCTTGAGCGCACGGCTGACGTCACGCCATTGGGAAAAGTCTTCACCCACGTGCTGGTTCGTGGAGTCGAACACCACGTGCCCGCTGCGGTCGGTCACGTAGGCGCGTAACTCCACGCGGGTTTTGGTGACGCTAAAGATCTGCGCGTTGAACCGGCGCGCATACAGTGACTTGAACACCGGCTCCAGCCGCGCGGTGTCCAGCGCGCCGTCGCGCACATCCTGTTCGATCAGACTGGCCATGAGCTGGGAGGTTTCCACCAGCGACTCTTCGGCTGATTCGCGGTACCGTGGGTCCAGGTCTGCAACGACGCGATACAACATGAAGCCGATACCGGCCACGTAGATCAGCAGGATGCCGATAAAGATGCGGGTGCGTTTACTCAAACTGATTCCGGCAAGTCTTCGCTCAATGCATAGCCCGTGCCGCGCAGCGTGCGGATCGGCTCGATCGCGGGCGCAACGGTCTTGAGTTTTGCGCGCAAGGTCTTGATGTGGGCGTCTACCGTGCGGTCATAACTGTCACTGGTGTCGTCCCACACTTTGGCCAGCAGTTCGTCGCGCGTGAAGACGCGTCCCGGGCGCTGCATGAGCAGGCGCAACACACCAAATTCATAACGTGAGAGTTCCAGCAGCCGCCCATAAAAACGGATTTGATGGCGCTCTTCGTCCAGCATGAAAGGCGGAGTAACCTGCTTCACCACCGACATCGGGGGTGAAGTTGCAGTTTGCGGTACCCCCGGTCGCACGCTGCGCCGCAAAATGCCACGAACTCGGGCCACCAGTTCGCGCGGGGAAAAGGGTTTGGCAATGTAGTCGTCGGCACCCAACTCCAGCCCCACTACACGGTCGATCTCGTCGCTGCGGGCCGTGAGAAACAGCATGGGAACCTGCGCGCCGCCGGGAAGCGCCTGCAGCCGTTTGAACAGCTCAAAACCATTGAGGTCGGGCAGACCCACGTCCAGCACAGCCAGAGCCGGTGGTTCAGCGGTGAACTGCCGAATGGCTTCTTCGGCGGTGCTGCACCACACGGGCGCGAAGCCGTCGGTGGACAGCACATATTGCAGCGTGTCGGCGATGCCGGATTCGTCCTCAACCAGAAGGATGCGGGGTTTGTGGGCCATGGGCGCTATGGTAACGGCGCTGGCGGGCGGGTTCAGGCGCTCGCCAGATCGTCCAGAATGGGGCAATCGGGCCGGTCGTCGCCATGGCAGTGGTGTAGCAGGTTGTTCAGGGAACGTTGCATGGCCTGCATGGCTTCAATGCGCTGGGTCAAATCTTCCACGTGTTTTTGCGCAATCCGTTTGACGCTGGCGCTGGCGCGTCGCCGGTTATGCCACAGATTGACCAGCTCTGCGATCTCGGCCATGGAAAAGCCCAGATCGCGGCCACGCTTGATGAAGCGCAGCGTATGTACATCGGCCTCGCTGTACTGCCGGTAACCACTGTCGGTGCGAGTGACCTGGCCAAGCAGTGCCAGTGACTCATAGTGGCGCAACATCTTGGCTGACACGCCGGAAAGACGGGAGGCCTCACCGATGTTGACCGGGAAGTGTGTCCTGTCGCGGCGGGCCTCAGGCTGCAACGGCATAACCTTCTTCGACAATGGCTTTGGCCAGTGTCTCGCGGGGCTGGGAGGATTCAATCTGCACCAGGTTCTGCGCCCGGTCAATCTTGACTTCAGCCTGCGGGTCGGTCTGCTTGACGGCCCGGGTAACGGCTTTTTCGCAGTGACCACAGGTCATGCCGGTGACGGTGAAGGTTTGATTCATGCTGATTCCTCGTGTGATGACGTTAAACAGGAGCATAGTCTGAACCTTGCCATGATGGGAGAGTCAAGCAACCCTGATGTTGACGGGGTTGATCTGGATCAATGCTTGACCTTGCCACCATGGGAACCATTACGCTGTGAACATGACCAGTACAACCTTATCTCCTTCCCCGGTTGACATCGGCATTGGCGGCATGACCTGTGCGTCGTGTGTGAGCCGCGTCGAAAAAGCCCTCAAGAAGGTGCCCGGCGTGCAGGAGGCCACGGTGAACCTGGCCACTGAATCGGCACGTATTGTGGTGGCACCAGGCGATAACCTGGACGCACGTCTGCGCCGCGCCGTGCGTGATGCGGGTTACGAACCCCGCGCCGCTGATGCCGCCGTGATGGAGGAGGACGCTTCTCCCTGGACCGGGTTCATGCCCGTGGCGGTGGGCTTGGCGCTGTCTGCGCCATTGGTGCTGCCGATGATCGGTGATTTGCTGGGCAAGCACTGGATGCTGGCCCCGATCTGGCAGTTTTTGCTGGTAACGCCCGTGCAGTTCATTCTGGGAGCGCGTTTCTACAAGGCGGGCTGGAGCGCGCTCAAGGCTCTTACCGGCAACATGGATCTGCTGGTGGCCATTGGCACCACTGCCGGATGGTTGTTATCGATGTGGTTGTGGCTGACGTCCGAGCCCGATGTCATGGTGCACCTGTACTTTGAGGGCTCTGCCGTTGTGATCACGCTGGTGATGCTGGGCAAGTGGCTGGAAGCGCGTGCCAAGCGCCAAACCACGTCGGCTATCCGCGCCCTGCACGCCCTGCGGCCTGATGTGGCGCACCTGATGGGGCTTGATGGTGAGGTGGATGTGCCGGTGGCCGAGGTGCTGGTGGGTGACCGGCTGGTGGTCAAACCCGGCGAGAGGTTTCCGGTGGACGGCACCCTGCTCGAAGGTTACACCCAGGTAGACGAATCCATGCTAACCGGTGAGCCTCTGCCCGTTGCCAAAGACGCTGGCGGGGCGCTCACGGGTGGTTCCATCAATGGTGACGGCCGCGTGGTGATGCAGGTGGGCGCGGTGGGCGGCGAGACCGTGCTCTCGCGCATCATCCGTCTGGTGGAAGACGCGCAGGCAGCCAAGGCACCGATCCAGCGGATGGTCGATCAGGTGAGCGCGGTGTTTGTGCCCGTGGTGCTGGTTCTGGCGGTTGTCACGCTGCTGGGCTGGTGGCTGACCGGCCACACTTTCGAATTGGCAGTGATCCACGCGGTGTCTGTGCTGGTGATTGCCTGCCCGTGTGCACTGGGCCTGGCTACGCCTGCGGCCATCATGGCCGGTACTGGCGTGGCTGCGAAGCATGGCATTTTGATCAAGGACGCGCAGGCGCTGGAACTGGCGCACAAAGTAGACGTGGTCGCCTTTGACAAAACCGGTACCTTGACCGTGGGCAAGCCCAAGCTAACTGCGTTGTCAGTTGCCGCTGGCATGAATGAAGCCGAACTGCTTCGCGTGGCCGCCAGCCTGCAAAGCGGCAGCGAGCACCCGCTGGCACGTGCGGTGGTGTTGGCTGCAAAGGAAAAAAATCTCGCCTTTGAAAGCCCGGACAATGTGCGCGCCGTACCCGGTCGGGGCAGCGAAGGGGAAGTGGGCGTTCGCAGCTTTCTGATTGGCAGCCTGCGCTGGATGGGCGAACTGGGCGTAGATGTGCGTTCGCTGGCTGATCGGGCGGCTGAGTTGCAGTCGCAGGGCGCTACCGTTTCAGCACTTGCCGAACGGGCGACGGATGGTTTGACGCTGCGCGCCCTGATGGCCTTTGGTGACGAGCCCAAGCCCGGCGCCAGAGAGGCGCTGGCGGCCTTGCGTGCGCGGGGCATCAAGACCGTCATGATCTCTGGCGACAACAAAGGGGCGGCTGAAGCCATGGCTCGCCGCTTGGGTCTGCGGCCTGAAGAGGGCGAAGTGATGGCCGAGGTGCTGCCGGGCGACAAGGCGGCCCGTGTGGTGGCACTCAAAAATGGCGGCCATACGGTTGCGATGGTGGGCGACGGTGTAAACGATGCGCCTGCGCTGGCCGCAGCCGACGTGGGCATGGCGATGGGTAATGGCACTGATGTGGCGATGCATGCAGCGGGTATCACGCTGATGCGCGGTGACCCGCTGCTGGTAGCTGCTGCGCTGGAGATTTCAGACCGCACGGTTGCCAAGATCCGGCAAAACCTGTTCTGGGCTTTTTTCTACAACGCAGCCGGCATTCCTCTGGCGGCGCTGGGATACCTGAACCCGGTAATGGCCGGCGCAGCGATGGCGATGAGTTCCGTCAGCGTGATGAGCAATGCGTTGCTGCTCAAGCGCTGGAAGCCACGTAAATAAGGGCTAGAAAGTGAATCAAAAGTGCCGTCAGTCCCTGTCCATTTTGCATAAATAGTTATGAAAACAGGAGCGGCATGGCAGGCGGCTGGCGGCGAATCCGTTACCGGGCCCGCCAGGTGAAAAGCGACGTCACCGCGTAATTCCACACCGCGCTCATCGCGCCGCCTGCAATGCCGGCCAGCCACCACGACGCGGCGGCACTACCAAAGAGGAAAGAGGCGACGCCCACATTGGCAGCTGCGCCCAGTGAGCAGATGGCAGCAAAGGAGACAAAACCCCGCAGCAGTGCGGCCCCACGCAGGCGCCGGTCGCGAAAGGTGAAGGTGTTGTTCAGCGCGAAGTTGTTGACGATGGCGACCAGCGTTGCAGCGCCCTGCGCGAAAGCAAAGGGCAGCTTGAGCACATTGAGAGCAAACCACAACACTGCCAGATGCACGGCAACGCCCAGCGCACCGATCAGCGAAAACATGAGAAACCGCACCGGGATAAAGCGCCCCACCAGCTTGTCGAGCAGCAGCAACAGGAATTGGCCGCTCACATTGGCGTCCAGCTTGCTTTCGCCCGCCACCCGCTGGCCAAAACTGAATGGCAGCTCCAGAATCTTGAGCGGGCGATTGGCCGATGCCACGATATCGAGCAGGATCTTGAAACCGATGGCCGACAGTTTTCGCACGGCCAGGTTGAAGGCATCTCGACGGATCATGAAAAAACCGCTCATGGGATCGGTCAGGTCGCTGACCAGTTTGCGACCCATGAAGGTGGCGATCCGCGATATGCTGGCCCGTTTTGCAGACCATTCACCAATGTCACCGCCCTGGATGTAGCGGCTGCCCACAACCAGGTCTGCTCGCTGGGCCTTGATGGCTTCGAACATGGGCGTCAGCAGCGTTTCGTCGTGCTGCAGGTCGGCGTCCATCACCGCCAGCACGGGCGCCGTGCTGGCGAGCATGCCCTCAATGCAGGCAGACGACAGCCCACGGCGGCCAATGCGATGTAGCAGGCGGATGCGCGGGTCCGTCTGAGCGGCGGCGGCAATGTTGGCGCGTGTGGCGTCGGTGGAATCGTCATCGACGAAGATCACTTCCCAGTTCAACCCGGACAGGGTGCGGTGCAGGCGCGCCAGCAGCTCGGCAATGTTCTCCGCCTCGTTCAGTGTGGGAACCACAACGGTGAGTTCAGGCGCCATGTAGCTCATATCCAGGAGCCTAACCACATCCGGGTGTAGAAGCTGGCGGGTTGTATGGGCAAGCCGAGGTAGATGGGCAGGAAGAAAACAAAGCTGGCTGATACGCTGGCCAGCACCGCGTAGCCTGCCATCCGGACGCCTGTGTTGCCATGCGACATCAACAGATCCACGGCCCACGCGGTGGCCACCATGGCAAATGCCAGAGACGGCATGTACAAGTACAGAAATTGACACCGTCCCACCAGGGCCCAGGGCAGCCAGCCCGACGCAAAAGCCAGCAGTAGATAACCCAGAGGCCATCGGCCTTCGGTGTTGTAGGGTGCCTCAGCACGTGGCGGTTTGAAAACAAACGCGGCGGCCAGCCCCAGCAGGGCAACACACGACCACCAGGTAAGCAACGGGTTGATAAGCGCGTGCACTGCGAAAACCGCCCGTTGCTCGGACTGGGGCACCTTTTCCGTGACGGGTGGCAACGGCCCAGCGGCATCACGGCCCGCCTCATACAGGTAGCTAATTGGGCGAATCATCAGCGGCCACGTGGCCCAGCGTGAGCAGTAAGGGTGCTCGCTGGGGCCGTCTTTCAGGTTCTGGTGGTAGCGAAGCATTTGTGCATGGGCTTCCCGGAAACTTATGTCGTTGATGCGCAGATGTGGAATCCACTGTGCGCCATATAGCAAGGCGGGCACCAGGACAAAGCTGGCGATCAGGCCTTTCCAGCGCAAATGGGCGAACCGCGGTGGTGTCGGCAGGTACCGGGCGGCTATCCAGGCCAGACCCGTCATGGCCCAGATCACGCCCAGAAAACTCAGGCCATTCCACTTCACGGATACGCAGGCGCCCAGAGCGAGCCCGGCCAGTAACCAATGGGAGTAGCGGCTGCGCACCGAGCTGGCGGACAGGCCGCGCAGCCACAGCCAGTGGCCTGCCAGACCAAACATCACCATGAAGATATTGATCAACGCATAACGCGCCTCAACCAGAAACAGCCCCGTCAGCAGCACAAACAGGCCACTCAGCAGGGCTACGCGCCACCGGCGGGTCAACTCCCATGCCACACCGGCGGCCAGCAGCGGCAGCATGCTGCCAAACAGCGCATCTACCCACCGGTAGGCCCACGGTGCCCGCTCGGCGCCGGAGAGCGTGTTGGTCAGCTGGCCGGCATAGCCCAAGGCATCGGCGATCCACATGCCAGCGCCGATGAGCAGTTTGCCCAGCGGCGGATGCACATCAAACACGGCGAGGTGATGGAAGTAATTGTGGCCATATCTCGCGTAAAACACCTCGTCAAACACCAGCATATTGAAACGGGAGAGGCCGAAAAAATGCAGAATCACGGACAGCGCGAGCAGCGCCAGCAGGCCGCCATAAAGGACCCGGGGTGCAGGATTCAATGAATGACGGTCAGTTGTTAGGCCAGTGCCCATGTGGATTGCCCGGTGCTTGCGCTTGGGTCGTGTTCAGGTAGCGAGGTTACCGCAGGAAAGTCGCCTCAAACGCTGAAAAGCGTCAGAAAATGTAAGCAAAAAGTGCCGTCAGCCCCTGTCCAATATGCCCAAGCAGCTATCAAATGTATAGTGATGAAGTGATGAAGTGATGAAGTGATGAAGTGATCAGGAGATTGTCATGACTGTTCATATCGTGCGGTTGGGAAGTGCAAGAAATCAGGGCGAAGGCCTGCGTATGGGCACGGTGCGTCGCCCGCCGCGGGGCGTGCCCAAAGCAGAGTTCGCGTCTCAGAACTGGTACGACGTGTGGTTTCCGAACCTGGCGCCCAGTGCGGAGACCATGAAGCTTGGACAGGCGGCCAATACGTCGGCGCAATGGACAGCGTTCACCAAGAAGTACCGTGCCGAGATGGCTACCCCGGACAACACCCACACGCTGGCGTTGCTGGCGGCGCTGTCACACCAGACGCACTTTTCAGTGGGTTGCTATTGCGAGGACGAAGCCCACTGTCACCGGTCTGTACTGCGGGCGCTGCTGGCAGAAAAGGGCGCCAGGGTGGAATGAAAACCGTGCAGTGCAGGCGCATACTCGGCTACATCTTATTGATGAAAGAGACGCTTTATGCGCATCGCCTGGTATTCACGTTTTGCAAAAACTGCCTCGCACTTTTGTGGCCGTCCGCGCGTCTTTGCCATCGCAGTGGGCATCATTCTGGTGTGGATCATCACCGGGCCCCTGTTTGACTTCAGCGATACCTGGCAGTTGGTTATCAACACCGGCACCACCATCATCACCTTCCTGATGGTGTTTCTGATCCAGAACACGCAGAATCGCGACACCGAGGCGATTCAGGTGAAGCTCGATGAATTAATCCGCGCGACCAAGGGCGCGCACAACGCGCTGCTTGATCTGGAAGAGCTGGAGGAAGAAAACCTGGACGCGTTTCGTGCGAAGTACCGGGTGCTGGCCAATGCGGCGCGGGCTGAGCTGGATCGCGGCTTCAATGACACGGGTACGCCGGAGCCCTGAAGTATCGGCAAACCCGACGTTGATCTGCGTCAAGGTCTGCCGCGCCACCGCGTGCCATGCTCACGCGAAACACCGGAGACGCACCATGGCCCACGAGAGCATTCGAATTATTCATGATGAACACAGCGCGCTGTCTGCGATGCTGCGATCACTGGGCATGATGGTGGAGCGCGGCCCGGGCGATGAGCCAGAAGGTTTTTTTGATGTGCTGCGGGCAATGCTGTTCTACATCGACGAATTTCCAGAGCGCCTGCATCACCCCAAGGAGTCGGACCTGCTGTTTCCGCGTGTGGCCCGGCTGGCTCCGGAAGTCATGTCAACCATCGTCCAGCTGGAAAAAGATCACGCTGCCGGAGAGTCGGCGGTGCGCGAGCTGCAGCATTTGCTGCTGGCCTGGGAGCTGGTGGGAGAGTCACGCCGCGCGGCGTTTGATGCCGCGGCGAAGAGATATCTGGCGTTTTACCTGGAGCACATGAGGCTGGAAGAAACGGTCATCCTGCCTGCAGCCCAGCGCGTGCTGAGCGACGCCGACTGGAAAGAGCTGGACGCCGCCTTTGCTACCAACTGCGACCCACTCACTGGCAAGTACCCACGTGACCCGGCGTACGACCGGCTGTTCACGCGCATTGTGATGCGGGCACCGGCACCTATCGGCTTGGGTAAAACCTAGCTCACGCCAGCATGGGGTAGTCGGTATAGCCTTTGGCGCCACCGCCGTAAAAGGTGGTGCGGTCGGGCATGTTGAGCGCCTCGCCTTCGCGCAGGCGGCGGGTTAGATCAGGGTTGGCAATGAACGGGCGGCCAAACGCTACCAAATCGGCGCCTGTTGTGATTGATTGATTGGCGAGAGTGCGGTTGTAACCATTGTTCACCATCCAGGCGCCCTTGCCACCGGCCTTGCGATAGGCGGCGCGCATGGCGTTGTAATCAAAAGGCTTGTCGCCCTGCACATGGTCACGCGCACCGCCGGTGGCGCCTTCAACGATGTGCAGGAAGGCCAGATTCAGCGGCGCGAGGTGGGCGGCCACGTAGTCAAACAGCGGTTGAGGATACGGATCGGCCGCATCGTTGGCCGGGGTTACAGGCGACAGGCGCAGGCCTACCCGGTCGCCACCAATCTCCAGTGTGACGGCACGCATGACTTCTAGCAGCAGGCGCGCGCGGTTTTCAATCGAGCCGCCATAAAGATCGCTGCGCGTGTTGGAGCCCGAACGCAGAAACTGGTCCAGCAGGTAACCATTGGCGCCGTGTATCTCAATGCCGTCGAACCCGGCGGCGATGGCATTGCGTGCGGCGTGGCGGTAGTCGTCCACGATGCCGGGTAACTCTTCAATGGCCAGTGCGCGGGGCATGGAGGTGTCTTCAAACGTGGGCACGCCGTCGCGGATCAGCACGGTTTTGGTTTTGGCTCGGATCGCTGAAGGGGCCACAGGGGCTTGCCCGCCGGGTTGCAGGTCCACGTGCGACACCCGTCCCACATGCCACAGCTGCACCACGATCTTGCCGCCCGCGGCATGCACGGAATCGGTCACTTTTTTCCATGCGGCCACTTGTTCATTGCTCCAGATGCCCGGCACATCGGAATAACCCTGCCCTTGGTGGCTGATGGCCGTGGCCTCGGTCACGATCAGCCCGGCACCGGTTTTGGGGTCGGCGCGCTGTGTGTAGTAAGTGACCATCAGGTCATTCGGCATGGCGCCGGGCGCCCGGTTGCGTGTGAGCGGCGCCATGACAACGCGGTTGGCCAGATGCAGGCGACCGAAGTGAACGGGATCAAAGAGGGAGATCATGATGGGTTAGAGTGAAGGTGCAATAAGGCAGTTGAAGGTGTCCATGCAAATTTCAAGCCTGAAATCAGCCATCTGCATAAAGTTACAGAATCATGTCAAAACCCTGCAGACGTAAGGTGGACAGCCGATGAACCTGTTCATCACCACCGGGCTATTTGTAGCCACGGCCGTTGCCGAGATTGCGGGCTGTTACCTGCCGCTGTTGTGGTTGCAAAACCGCGCGCCGGTATGGGTACTGATTCCGGCCATGGCGTCGCTAGCGCTGTTTGTCTGGCTGCTTACGCTTCATCCAACGGCTGCCGGGCGTGTTTATGCGGCATATGGAGGCGTTTATGTTGCGACGGCGCTACTCTGGTTGTGGCTGGTTGATGGTGAGCGCCCACACCTTTGGGACATTGCGGGTGCGGGGGTGGCCCTGGCGGGCATGGCGATCATCATGTTTGCACCTCGTTCATAAAAGCACGAGAAATTGATGCGTACGTTTTACCTTATATCCCACCCCAACGTCGTCATCAGCCGTGACGTGCCGGTGCCGCACTGGCCGCTGTCGGAGCGGGGTCGCAGCCGCATGCGCGCGGGCCTGCAGCAGCCGTGGGTGAAGGATGTGGTGGCTATTTACAGCAGCACCGAGCAGAAGGCGATGGATGGCGCGGGCATTCTGGGTGAGCATCTGTCGCTGCCGTTCACCGCAATACATGAGCTGGGCGAGAACGACCGCAGCGCCACGGGTTTTTTGCCGGGCGAGGAGTTCGAGCGCGTGGCAGATGAATTTTTTGCCAACCCGCAAACCTCGGTGCGCGGCTGGGAACGGGCTGTGGATGCGCAGGCCCGCATGGTGAAGGCGGTGGAGCAGGTTGCGGGGCTTGAACAGGCGCGTGCCAAACGTGGTGGCGTGGCTGGTGAGGAGGCCGGAGCGGTAGCTATCGTCTCCCACGGCGCGGTGGGCACGCTGCTGTATTGCCACTTGACCGGGCAGGCCATTTCGCGGCGCTGGGACCAGCCGCCCAATGGCGGCGGCAACTGGTTTCGCTTCACACTGACGCCGCGCGAGGCGTCTGACAGGTGGCAGCCGCTGGATGTTCTTTGAGGGAACAAATGAAGCAAACACGCCATGTAATTAGGACAGCTTCCGACTGGCGCTCCGTGCGCATGTGGGAGTCGAATGTGGCGCGGGATTTGCGCTCACGACGCGCGCTCTGGCTGCACGGGCTTTGTATTGGCCTTATCACACTACTTGTCACGTGGGGCGTTTCGTCATTGCAGATGCGCCTGGGCGTGGAATCGCTGGCATTGCGGTATCTGGTTTCCCTTGGTGCCGGGTATATCGCTTATCTGTTGATCGTGCTGGTTTGGGCTGCGGCTTTGCTTCGGCGCTCACATGCCGATGCACCTGATCTTTCCAGTCTGGATGGATCGGGTGTTGATTTTCCCAATTTCCCCGGTGGGCTTGGCAAGCCGGACTTGCCGTCGATGCACAGCGGAGGCGGTGGGGACTTTGGCGGTGGTGGCGCGTCGGGTAACTTTGGCGACGGCATATCGTCTGCGGTAGACAGCGTGGGCGATAAGGCTGGCGGCGCTATTGAGGTGGCTGCGGGCAGTGATGAGGCGGCGATCGTCGTGGTGCCCGTGGTCGCGGTGTTCCTGATAGGGTGCGCGATCCTTTTTGGCGCAGGAGCGCTGACTCTGCTGTATTTTGGCTGGGAAGTACTGCTGGCGGTGGCAGTTGAGCTAGCGTTCTCTTACGCCACAGCGAGGGCTGCAGTGCGTGTAACGCGAGAAGGCTGGGCGTCAGCCGCCGTTCGCCTGACGTGGAAACCTCTGGCCGGAGCTGTGATCTGTGCGGTTGTCCTGGGGGCGACGATTGACTTCTTTATGCCTGACGTGCAGTCACTGCCTCAAGCGTTAAGTGTGTTGAGAACGCGGTAGGGTGACTGAAAAATCTGCCGTTGAACAGCACACCCTCTGGCTCGCCCTCGCGCTGTCACTCGGCGCGGCCGTGTCGCTGGGCGTGACGCGGTTTGCTTACGGCCTGCTGCTGCCCACCATGCGCACCGATCTGGGCTGGTCTTACACACTGGCGGGGGCGATGAACACTGCCAATGCGCTCGGTTATTTGTTGGGCGCATTGGCCACGCCGCGGTTGATGCAGCGGCTGGGGCCTGCGCGGTTGTTGCTGAGTGGTGCGCTGCTGGCCAGTGTGTTCATGGTGTTGAGCGGTTTCTTTGTCGATGCCACGCCGCTGCTGGTGCAGCGCCTGCTGGCGGGGGTGGCGAGTGCGTTTGTGTTCATCGCCGGGGGTTTGCTGGCCGCGCGGCTGGCCGCCCAGCAGCCGCAGCGCAGTGGCTTTTTGTTGGGGCTGTATTACGGCGGCACAGGGTTTGGTATCGTGTTGTCGGCGCTGTTGGTGCCGGTGGTGCTGGAGGCTGCGTCTGCCCGGCCGCACGGCTGGGCCTGGGCTTGGTGGGCGTTGGCGGGAGCGTGTCTGCTGGGCACGGCGGTGCTGAGCTGGCCCGCTCGAGCGCTGGCGCATCTGAACGCGCCCACAGCACCGACAAATTCTGCGACCAACACCACAGCAGCAGGTGCAAAAGAGCCGAGCCCGCAATATTTCGCATGGCCCGACTTTTCGTATTCGCTGGCGGGCTACACGCTGTTTGGCGTGGGCTACATCGGCTACATGACGTTTGTGATTGCGCTCTTGCATGAGCAGGGCGCCAGTGCCAGTGCGATTACGCTGTTTTACGCGCTGCTGGGCGTGGCGGTTGTGCTGTCGTCGCGCATTTGGGCGGGGTTGCTGGACCGCTTCAAGGGCGGGCAGGCACTGGCGATTCTCAACGGCTTGCTCGGCGTGGCGACAGTGCTGCCCGCGCTCACCTCAGCATGGCCAGTGGTGCTGGCTTCGGGCCTGCTGTTTGGCGGGGTATTTTTGTCAGTCGTGGCGTCCACCACGGCACTGGTGCGGCACAACCTGCCGCAAAACGCCTGGGCGACGGGCATCAGCGCGTTCACGGTGGTGTTTGCGGCCGGGCAGATTGTGGGCCCGACCATCGTGGGGCTGATTGCCGACGGACCGGGTGGCCTGTCGCGCGGGCTGGTGTTTTCAGCCGGGGCGTTGTGGGTGGGGGCCGCGCTGGCGTGGCGGCAACGGCCCCTTTGAACAGCAGTGCTTACGGACCTTACTTGATCAGGCCTTCTGCCTTCATCGCCGCGATCACGGCCGGGCGGGCACCCACGCGCTCGCGGTAGGCCAGCAGGTTGGTAAACGGCGTCAGGTCCACACCGACGCGACCGGCCCAGTTGGTGACGGTGAACAGGTAGCCGTCGGCCACGGTGAACGTGTCGCCCATCAGGTATTGCTTGCCGGCCAGTTCGCCGTTCACCCATTTCAGGCGGTTTTGCAGCTTGTCGACCGCGCCGGTTTTTGTCTCTGCGGGCGTGGCGGGCGAAAACAGCGGCGAGAACGTCTTGTGCAGCTCGGTGCCGATGAAGGTCAGCCACTCCTGCAGTTTGTAGCGCTCATACGTGCCGTTGGCGGGCGCCAGG
>JAKQJK010000196.1 GCA_029561195.1 Pseudomonadota bacterium | reverse complement strand
GCCGAGATAGCCCAGGGCAACCAGGACCTGAGTGGGCGCACCGAGCAGCAAGCCAGCGCACTGGAAGAAACCGCTGCCTCCATGGAAGAACTCAGCGCCACCGTCAAACAAAACGCAGACAGCGCACGCCAGGCCAACCAGCTCGCCATTAATGCCTCGACCGTTGCCGTCAAAGGCGGAGAAGTCGTCAGCCAGGTTGTGGAAACCATGAAAGGCATCAACGACAGCTCACGCAAGATCTCCGACATCATTCAGGTGATCGATGGGATCGCATTCCAGACCAACATTCTGGCGTTGAACGCAGCTGTGGAAGCGGCCCGCGCTGGTGAGCAGGGCCGTGGTTTTGCCGTAGTGGCGTCTGAAGTACGCAGTCTGGCGGGTCGCAGTGCAGAAGCTGCCAAGGAAATCAAAAACCTGATTGGCGCCAGCGTCGAGCGGGTTGAGCAGGGAACCAGTCTGGTCGATCAAGCTGGTGTGACGATGACCGAGGTGGTGAGCAGTATCCGTCGGGTGACCGACCTGATGGGTGAAATCAGCGCGGCCAGCAACGAACAGGCAGCCGGTGTGGCGCAGGTAGGCGAAGCCGTTACGCAAATGGATCAGGTTACCCAACAAAACGCAGCACTGGTAGAAGAGATGGCTGCTGCGGCATCCAGCCTCAACTCTCAGGCACAGGAACTGGTGCAGACGGTGGCGGTGTTCAAGCTGGGCAACGAGGGCAGCGTGCAATACAAACAGCCCCGTCCCGCGCAAGCTCACCAATTCAAACCTGCAGCGCCTGCGGTGCCCGCAGAGCGGCGAGGCCCCAACCGGGCGACCAATGTGGCCCGCATGGCGCCCAAGTCACCAGCGAAAGCTGCGCCACTGAAGCCGGCCACGGCTGCACAAACGGTTGCTGCTGCCAAAAAAACCGGTACCGATGACGAATGGACCAGCTTCTAAGGGGACCACCATGATGCGAACCAGCATCAATTCAGCTGTCACTGCGACCCTCAACTAATAATTTCAACACAAAGAAAGAACAGTCCGTTATGAATTTCAATGACATCAAAATCTCGACACGGCTTGCTATCGGGTTTGGGGTGCTCGCTCTGCTGATCATGTTCATGGGCGCCGTATCGCTGATCAAGGTCAGCACGGTCAATGAATCAGTTGAACTCACGACCCAGGACCGCTATCCGAAAATCGTGTCTCTCGGAGCGGTTGAAGACAACATCAACCAGATTGCCCGGTCCATGCGCAATGTACTGATCATGACTAATCCGGCAGATATCAAAAAAGAACTGGACCTGATCGACGGTTCCCGTATAGACACTGCCTCCCGGATGGAAAAAATTACGGCGGAGATCACTTCGGATAAAGGAAAAGCATTACTTGCCAAACTTTCAGAGGCGCGATCAGGTTACCTGCCGATCCAGGCCAAGTTTGAAGAGTTGATCGCTGCAGGTAAAAAAGACGAAGCAACCGTCTTGTTGTTGGGGGAATTGCGCCCGGCCCAGTTGGCCTATATCGACAGACTGCAGGACTTGCTGCATTTTCAGGAGTCGTTGATGGAAGGTTCTGGCAATGATGCTGCGGCCGCTGTCACCAGCATGAGATTTGCTATCGGTGGGGCAGCCGGTGTTTCGCTGGTGGTGGCCGTGCTGATGGCCATTTGGATCATCCGCTCCATAACCGGCCCGATCAATCTGGCGGTGCGCGTTTCCCAGTCCATCGCGGATGGCGATTTGAGCACTCCGTTTGAAGCCAGAGGAAAAAACGAGACTGCCCAGTTGTTGCTGGCCATCAAGGCCATGCAAGTCAGCCTGTCCAAGGTCGTGAATACGGTGCGCAATGGCTCAGAGGGTGTAGCTACAGCCAGTGCCGAGATAGCCCAGGGCAACCAGGACCTGAGTGGGCGCACCGAGCAGCAAGCCAGCGCACTGGAAGAAACCGCTGCCTCCATGGAAGAACTCAGCGCCACCGTCAAACAAAACGCAGACAGCGCACGCCAGGCCAACCAG
>JAKQJK010000148.1 GCA_029561195.1 Pseudomonadota bacterium | reverse complement strand
CTCGGCCAGATGCACCAGCGAACGCGTGCTCTGCTGGCCGCCCACCATCGTGAAATGGCTCTGGTGCCCGTTGAGCCAGGCCATGAACACGACACCGGTTTTGTAGAACCGGGTGGGCGCGGCAAAGATGTGTCGCGACAGCGGTACTGTGGGGCCCAGGATGGAGTGGAATGCCTCGGTGTTGCCCTGCGCGAGTTCGCTCAAGGCAGCGCTGGCAGCGGGGGCAATGGCGTCAAAGATACCTAGCAGTGCATCACTCTTGCCATGAGTAGGCACTTTTCCAAAACCATCGCCCGCAATCAGCTCGGCGTAGTTGAAGTCGTCGCCGGTGTACATGCGAACCCCTTGTCCGTCTGTCCCGCCAGCTGCGGGCAGACGCCTGCGCATGGCGATTTCCTTGTCTTTGTCCAGCAGCGAAATCTTGATGCCGTCCACCTTGTCGGGATGTGCCGCGATGATGTCCAGCGCCGTGGTCATGGCGGCATCCACTTCTTTCTTGCCCCAATACCCCGCCAACGCCGGATCGAACATATCGCCCAGCCAGTGCAGCACCACGGGTTGCCTCGCCTGGCTCAGGATGCGGTCATACACGCGTTCGTAATCCGCCGGGCTTTTGGCCACACGGGCCAATGCGCGGCTGGCCATGACGATGAGCTTGCCGCCAATTTTCTCGATGGCTTCCATCTGCTCTTCATAGGCACGAATAACTTCATCGACTGTTGTAACGTTCTCCAGCACCAGATGGTCGGTACCGCAGCCTGATGCAACTAGCGCAGTACCACCTTTGGCCGAGAAGTCTTTGGCAGCATCGAGCGAGCGTCGGATCAGCTCCAGCGACGTGGGCCAGTCCAGACCCATGCCGCGCTGCGCAGTGTCCATGCTTTCTGCCACGCCCAGGCCCAGCGACCACAGGTGGCGACGGTAACCAATCGTGGCATCCCAATCCACAGCGCACTGGAGCCACGGGTCGATGGCGGCGCGTGGGTCGGCCACCACGTGGGCAGCGGAGTAGGCGATGCGGTTGAAAGTCAGGGCGTTGTGCGTAGGCTTCACCGGCGTAGAGCCGGTGAGCACGTGTGGGGACAACTTGCCTGATGTGTCAGGCAATAACAGTGCGCGGGACATGAAAATCCTCCTTTTAGGGGCCAAATCGTGCCTTAGCCCTCGTGAAATATGCTTGATTAGCTATTAAACTTGTAGCGTTGGAACATCCACCCAGCGGCGTTCCTTCCAGCTCTGCAGGGCCACTTCAACCAGCTGAACACCTTTGGCGCCCTCGGGCAGCGTCCAGCGGTACGGCTCGTTTTCCACCACGTGGCGGATGAAGTGTTCCCACTGGATCTTGAAGCCGTTGTCGTAGAACTGCGTGTCCGGCACTTCCTGCCATTGCTCGGTGAAGTTCATGGTTTGCTTTTCGTCCGGGTTCCATACCGGGCGCGGCGTGTTGACGCGCGACTGTGCCTTGCAGGAACTCAGGCCGGCGACGGCCGAGCCGTGTGTGCCATCGACGTGGAAGGTGACCAGGTCTTCGCGGTTCACGCGCGTTGCCCATGACATATTGAGCTGGGCGATCACCGGCTCGCCGTTGTGGCCGGTTAGCTCGGCGGTGGCGTAGGCGGCGTCGTCAGCGGTGCAGTCGTAAGGCTTGCCAGCTTCGTCCCAGCGCTTGGGGATGTGGGTGGCACCTATGCACGACACCGATTTCACCTCGCCAAACAGGTTGTCCAGCACATAGCGCCAGTGGCACATCATGTCCAAAATCATGCCACCGCCGTCCTCCGCGCGGTAGTTCCAGCTGGGGCGCTGGATGGGTTGCAGATCACCTTCAAACACCCAGTAGCCAAACTCCAGGCGCACCGACAGCATGCGGCCAAAGAAACCTGCACGGCGCAGCATATCGAGTTTGCGCAGGCCCGGTAAAAACAGCTTGTCCTGCACCGCACCGTGCTTCAGGCCAGATTTTTCAGCCAGGCGTGCAATCTCCACGGCTTCGTTGAGGTTGGTGGCGATGGGTTTTTCGCAATACACATGTTTGCCGGCGCGGATGGCTTTGGCCAGAAGGGTGGGGCGCATCTGCGTGGTGCCAGCATCGAAGAACACCGTGTCGCTCTTGTTAGCCAGCGCGGCATCCAGATCAGTTCCCCAACGGGCTATGTTGTGGGCTTTGGCAAGGGCTTCCATCTTCTCGGCATTGCGCCCGATCAGGATGGGGTCTGGCATGACCTTGCTGCCGTTGGAGAGCGTGACACCACCCTGTTTGCGGATGGCGACGATGGAGCGGATCAGGTGCTGGTTCATGCCCATGCGGCCGGTGACGCCGTGCATGATGATGCCGAGGGTTTGTGTGCTCATGATGAATTCCTGTTGCAGCGGTTTGTAATAGAT
>JAKQJK010000143.1 GCA_029561195.1 Pseudomonadota bacterium | reverse complement strand
GCCACGACTGTAGCGCCCTTCAGCAGCTGTACGGTTACACCTTGAATAACGGGTTCGCCAGCCTCCCTGATGCCGTTGTTGTAGTTGGCCGGTACGCCTGCACCATTGTCCAACCAGACCGTGTCGCCTACCGTCAGACGGTAGAAACCAAAGTCGACGGTCAAGTTGTCGAATGCGTCGCCGAGCGTGGCGTTTGCGCCAGCACCCGTTGCACCTGCGTCGACTTCACCGGTCGGCTGCAAGCCGATGCCGAGCGTGACGTTTGCTGATTTGACGCCAGCCGCCGCGTAGGTGCCCGCTGGGTCGATACCATGATCGGTATTGTTTGGCGCGGTGGCCCCCGTGGAGCTTTGATAGCCGGCAAGTGGCGTGCTGCCGCTCAGAACGACGAGTGCGCTGCCGGTGGTACCGACCGGGAGGCTGCCAGAGATGCCAGTCCAGTTGTCCGGCGTGACCTGCGCAGCGTAGGTGCCGGCGTTGAGGCCGTCAAAGCGGTAATAACCAGTGGAATCCGTGAGCACGGCTTGGCCAACAACTGGCACGCCAGCGCTGTCCAGCAGTTGTACTTTCACGCCCGCCGCAGGCGTTTCGCCGTTGTTGAGGATGCCGTCGTTATTAGTGTCGAACCAAATACGGTTACCCAAGCTGTACGTCGCGGGAGTAACCGTGATGGGTTTGCTGTCGTCGTTGTTGGAGCCAACGGCAGGGTCACCTGTCTCGTAGCCGGTATTGGTTGTACCCAGTGGAATGCTCTCTGGGATGGTTTCCGTCGCGGACGGATTGACCTGTGCGACGTTGACGAGTGCGCCCGTGGCTGTTGCATCTACCGATGCGGTTACCGTGATTGGGTCGGCACTTGCGCCAGAAGCCAACGTGCCCGTGCCGACAGCACGCGTACACACGATTTCAACGGCAGCGCCGGTTGTTGGCGCGCACGTCCAGTTGGTGCCTGTCGCGCTTACCGCCGTCAAGCCTGCGGGCAGTTTGTCTTTGACAACAATCGCGGCTTGGGCCGTCGCAGGGCCGAGGTTAGTTGCAACGAGGCTGTAGGTGACATTGCTTGCACCCGCTGTGTACGGACCGGCGCTCGTAATCGTCTTGGCGATCGTGAGGTCGATACGTTGCACGAGGCCGAAGTCAACCGTCATGTTGCCGGTGGCATCCAAGCCACCGTTGGCCGCCGCGTTGCCTGCTGCCGCACCGCCGACGAGATCAGACTCGTTGATCGGCTCAACGAGGAGCGGACCGAGCGTTACAACGTTACTCGTAACCGTGGTTGCAGCATCGGCGGCACCGTTGTTGTCGCGGTCGAGGTTGCCGTTCGGTGTTGTGCCTGAGGCTGGTACCGTGGTGTTGATGAAGCCCGCTGGCTTAGTAATACGTACTTTGTAGTCGCCCGCTGGGAGATTATCGAAGCGGTAGTAGCCACCGTTAGCTGTGATCGTGCTAGCGCCGATCACAGCGTTGGTGACGCCATCAAGCAATTCGACTGTCACGCCATCAATGCCGGGTTCGGTGCCGTTTTGCAGACCGTCGTTGGCCGTGCCGCCGCCGAGGCCATTGTCATTCCACACGCGGTTACCTACGCTGTAGGTCAGGCCCGCGACAGTAATTGGCTTGCTGTCATCGTTGTTGGAGCCCGTTGTTGGGCTGCCATCTTCGTAGCCGCTATTGGTTGTGCCCAACA
>JAKQJK010000126.1 GCA_029561195.1 Pseudomonadota bacterium | reverse complement strand
CAAACCCGCTTTCTTGAGCAAATCCGCGATGAACAGGCTGGGACTGGGGTCAATCGGGCTGGGCTTGAGCACAAAGGTGTTGCCCGCCGCAATGGCCACCGGGAACATCCACATCGGCACCATCACGGGGAAGTTGAACGGGGTGATGCCGGCCACCACGCCCAAGGGCTGGCGCAGCGTCCAGTTGTCGATGCCAGTGGACACCTGGTCGGTGAAGTCGCCCTTGAGCAGCTGCGGAATGCCGCAGGCAAACTCGACGATGTCGATGCCGCGTGACACTTCGCCCTGCGCATCGGTGAACACTTTGCCGTGCTCAGCGGTGATCATGTGCGCCAGGTCATCCTTGTGCAGGTTGAGAAGCTCAAGAAACTTGAACAGCACACGGGCGCGGCGAATGGGCGGTGTGTCAGCCCATGCCGGAAACGCGGCTTGGGCAGCAGCAACAGCCGCGTTCACGTCAGCGGCATTGCCCAGACGCACCTGGCGCGCGACTGCGCCAGTGGCAGGGTTGTAGACAGGCTGCGTGCGCGTGCTGGTGCCGGCAGTGCGGGCGCCCCGGATGTACTGGGCAATTTCGGTGGTTGTTGCGGTATCGGGCATGGTGTGTCTCGGTGGTTGGGTGATCTGCCGGCTGGCGTTGTCTGAACATGTAGTTTAGGCACTGCACCGGTCCGCGACAAGAGCATAGGGATGAACTGATTGTTCAAAATAGTGAACAATACACGCATGAATGAGAACAAAGCTGACGAACTCTGGAGCCGCCTGCATTGGCTCACGGTTCTGGCGCAGCAGGGCAGTTACACCGCAGCGGCGGCCCGGCTCGGCGTGAGCAAGGCCGCCATGAGCCAGCACATGGCGGATCTGGAACGCATCGCCGGTGTGGCGCTGGTGCGGCGCACCACGCGCAGCGTGCAACTGACCGAGGCCGGTCAGCGCCTGGTGGACGACACACGCGCACCGTTCGAACAAATTGCGCAGACCTTTGCACAGGTGCGTGATCTGGCCGGTGCGCCACGTGGCCGGTTGCGCGTGACGGCGCCGGTGGCTTTTGCGCGCCAGCAGCTGGTACCCCGTCTGGCAGACTTTTTGCGCGAATACCCGGAAGTGCGGCTGGAACTGTACATGTCGGACCGACTCAGCTCCATGGCGACGGAAGGGTTCGATCTGGCCATTCGCCACACGGCTGCTGCGCCCGACACCCACGTGGCCTGGACGCTGTGCGCGACCCGCTCGGTGCTGGCGGCCAGCCGCAGCTACCTGCGGCGAAACGGCACACCGACCACGCCAGAAGATTTGGTCGCTCACAACTGCCTGCATTACCCACGCGCGCATGACCTGCCGGTATGGACCTTCGAGCGATCCCCGCGCACCACTTCACAGGTGACCGTGCCGGTGTCGGGTTCATTCTCCGCCAACAACAGTGAAGCCTTGCGGGATGCGGCCCTGACAGGTTTGGGCATTGCACTGTTACCGGATTTCACTGCCCAGACCAGTTTACGTACTGGCAAGCTGGTGCAGGTCTTGCCACAATGGAAACCGGTAGGCGCCTTTGCCGATCAGCTGTATGCGATCAGGCCTTATTCGCCGCATGTCCCCCGCGCCGTGACGGCATTTGTCACTTACCTGCGCCAGACGCTGGCGGCCGGATTTGGTGAGGACATTTCCCGTGGCTGAAAAACCCGTTATCTGCCTGGGCTCTGCAGTCTGGGACACCATTTTTCAAGTGGAAGAAATCCCGACGGCAGGCATCAAAGTGCTTCCGTCTCGAGCGCTGCAAATTGCGTCGGGTATGGCCACCAGCGCGGCCATCACGATTGCGCGGCTCGGCGGAAACGTCCAGCTCTGGTCGCGTGTGGGGGATGACGACATCGCCAGGCGGTTTATTCGGGATGTGCAGGGTGAAGGCGTTGATACCGGGTTTGTGCGCATGCAGCCGGGCCTGACAACACCTTTTTCCACGGTGATTGTTGACAAGATGGGCGAGCGACTGGTCGTGCCTTATTTCGATCCCAACATGTCTGTTGACACATCCTGGCTGCCACTGGATCGTATTGAGGGTGCCGGTGCCGTGCTGGCCGACATGCGTTGGGTGGATGGCGCGGTAGCCCTGTTTCAAACGGCGAAGTCCCACGGCATTCCTGCGATTCTGGATGCGGATACCGCTCCCCATCACGATCTGGCCCGGCTGGTGCCAATGGCGTCACACGTGTTGTTTTCGGAAGTTGCTTTACGCAGTTACATCACCGCTAGTTCACCGGAAGAAGCCCTGATGACCGTGGCACAAAACGTTGGTGCGAAAGTGCTGGGCGTCACGCTGGGGGCGAAAGGGTCATTGATCTGGACCCGTGATGCGGGCACGCTGCAACACTATTCAACGCCGAAAATCGTGGCCGCCGATACACTGAATGCAGGCGATGTCTGGCACGGCACTTTTGCATGGGGCCTGGCGCAAGGCTGGCTGATTGACCGGATTGTGCCGGCCGCCAATCTGGCCGCAGCCATGAAGTGTGAGGTGTTTGGTGGTCGCTTGGGTACCCCTACGCTGCAAGCACTTCAGCAGCGTGCGCAATCGCTCGGGCTGGGCGTGTGGGCAACTTGACTGTCAGACCGGAGCCAGCATCCATTCGTGGGCAGGGTCGTTCTTGAATACCCAGAAACGATTCGGGCCGGCCATCACGTTCAGGTAATACAGGTCGTAGCCGTGGGGGGCAACCACCGGGTGATAGCCGCGCGGCACGATCACCACGTCGTGGTTCTCTACGGCACAGGCCTCATCAATGCTGCGGTCATCGGTGTAGACCCGCTGGAATGCAAAACCCTGTGGCGGGTTCAGGCGGTGGTAATAGGTTTCTTCCAGTTGCGTTTCCACCGGAGGCTGCTCGATATCGTGCTTGTGCGGCGGGTAGCTGGAGGAGTGGCTGGCCGGTGTCAGCACCTCCACCACCAGCAGATGGGCGGCCGTGGGGTCGTCGTGCGGCAGGATGTCACACACATAGCGCGTGTTGGTGCCTTTGCCACGAACACTTCTGCGCATGGTGGCGGGGTCCAGCACGCGCACGGCACCGGCTGCGCTGCCACCAGGCGCCGTGCACAGTGCGACTTCTGAATCGCGGGACGCCCGCACGGAAACTGTTCTGCCAGCCGGCACATAAACGGCTGCCGGTGACACCTCTTCGAACACACTGTTGCGCGTGCCCAGGTTGGAAAATGTCTTGCCATCGATGGTCACGTCAGCGGTGCCAGTCAGGATCACAACGCAGAGTTCACGCGTGCCGGTGTTGACGGTTTCGGATTCACCAGCGGCTAGGCGAACAGCCCGAAAACCCACATGGGTCCAGCCCGCACGCTCGGGTGTGACGTTGACGATTTCGCGCCCTTTTGAGGCGGCTTTGGCTAACAGCGGGCTGACCATGACGTGCTCCTTAGCTCAAACTGTTGACCAGGCTACGCAAGGTGTCGTAGCCTTTTTTCGCATACTGGTAGCTGGGTGCGACGGCAGGGTCCTGTTCAGCCTCCACCACCAGCCAGCCCTCATAACCTGAGTTTTTCAGGGTGGACAGCACGGCTTGGTAATCAATACTGCCGTCACCCGGCACCGTAAAAATGCCGTTGATCACACCATTTAAAAAACTCCAACCATCGTTGCGCGCCTGCGCAATCACGGGCGTGCGAACATCCTTGCAGTGCACGTGCACCACGCGCTTGATGTGTTTTTTCAGCAAGGCGACGGGATCGGCAGCACCGCCGTAAAAGGCATGGCCTGTGTCGTAGAGCAGGAAAACTTTGGCCGGGTCGGTCAATTCCATCAGCTTGTCAATGTCAGAGGGAGACTCGACATAAGCGCCCATGTGGTGGTGGTAGGCTAGCTTGATGCCATAGGTTTTGAGCAGATGTTCACCAAAAGCGTTCAGACGCTCGGCATAGGCCTTCCAGAGTGCATCGTTTAGAAAATGGGGGCGCCTGGAGACAGCCGTGTCAATCTGTCCCTGAACGGTGCCTGCGCATTCGCCGTAGACCACAACATTCACACCGTTGTATTGCAGTTTGCCCATGTGCGCTTTGCAGCGCTCGATCTCGGCGGCCACTGATTGGGCGCTCGTCTGCCCCGGCTCAAGCTCAGCCAAAAAGCCTGAGTACCAGCCTGATACGCAGGCCAGGTCAAATTCAGCCAGTTTGGCTTTCAGTCCTGGGCCGTCTTTGGGAAACTTGTTACCCAACTCAAAGCCTTCATAGCCAATTTCCCTGCCTTCGCGTAAAGCGGTTTCCAGCAGGGTTTCACCGCCGAGCGAAGGCAGGTCGTCGTTCATCCAGGAGATGGGATTGATGCCGATGCGGACATTCCAGGTCATGACAAATTCACTTTCAAAATCAAAAAATCAAACACGCTGATCCTGCTTGGCAGCAGCATAGCGGGCGTGTGCTTCATTCACTTCAGCACGGGCTGACACCTCGGGAATGGCAACTTCCCACCAGCAGCCCCCGTCATCCGTGGTACGCGTGTGGGTGGTGTCGATGACGACAACCTGAGTCTTCGCTGCAGCTCGGGCAGCCACCATGGCCGATTTGAGTTCAGCCACATTGGCAACGTGCACGGCGTCGGCACCCATGCTGCGCGCATGCATCGCAAAATCTATCTGGCTTGGTCTGCCACCTTCGGGAACACAATCGTCCAGCATGTTGTTAAAACGCGGACTGCCTGATGCCAGTTGCAGGCGCTGAATACAGCCGTAGCCCCGGTTGTCCAGCACCACGACGATGATTTTTTTGCCCAGCATCACCGAGGTGGCGATTTCGGAATTCATCATCATGTAGGAGCCATCACCCACCAAGACGATGACTTCCTGCTGCGGACGCGCCATCTTCACACCCAGGCCACCGGCGATCTCGTAGCCCATACACGAGTAGCCGTATTCCATGTGATAGTTG
>JAKQJK010000108.1 GCA_029561195.1 Pseudomonadota bacterium | reverse complement strand
TGTCTTCAACGGGCGAGATCGCTACGGGCGCGAGGACTGTCATTGCGGGTCTTTCAATTGAATCGGTTGTGTATTGAGCATGCGTTCCACATAGCGCGCGATCAGGTCAATTTCCAGGTTGACAGGAGCGCCCGTGGTTAGTGAGCCCAAGGCGGTGTTTTCCACAGTGTGCGGAATCAGGTTAATGCTGGCTTCGCAGCCAGTCTGCAGATCCTGAATCCGGTTGACTGTCAGGCTGACGCCATTAACAGTCAGCGAACCTTTGTATGCCAGGAATTTACCCAACTCCTGCGGGGCGAGGACCCGCAGTTCCCAGCTTTCACCAGCTTGGGCGAAGTGAGTGACTGTACCAACGCCATCAACATGACCAGATACCAGATGCCCCCCCAGTCGGTCGTTGGCGCGCAGCGCTTTCTCGAGGTTGACTTGTCCGATTTGAGTCAAACCAGCCGTTTTGGAAAGCGACTCGGCAGAAATGTCGATCGTGAATTGAGACTTCGCCGTATCAAGGGACGTTACCGTCATGCAGGCGCCGTTGAGCGCAATGCTGTCACCCAGACCGACGTCGTTCAGATAACCGGCGGGGCACTCAATAGTGAGGCGCTTGCCGTGCGTTGAAGAGCTTCCCAAGGCGTGAACAGCGGCGATGCGCCCCACGCCGGTGATGATTCCGGTGAACATGGGCGTATTTTCGCAGGGAAATGCTGTCTTGGCAGTGGGTAGCCTAAATGTTGCGGTCTAAAACTGGTCACGCCCGGGTATTCTGGCAACAACACGAAGGTCGGGTCCGACGAGTTCAGTGGATTTGTATTCCAGCGGCACGGCCGAGGCAAGTTCTGCCAAGGGCCCAAAACTGGCCATATCCAGCCCCAGGCCTATCAGCTTTGGCGCCAGATACACCAGTAACTCGTCGACAAGGCCTTCCCGGATGAGTGAGCCATTGAGTTTGCTACCCGCTTCTATATGAAGTTCGTTGATTTCCCGCTGTGCCAGATCGGCCAGCATGGCCTTTAAATCCACTTTATCGCGAGTTGGATCCGTTTGACCCGGCATGTAGATGACCGTGGCGCCAAGTGCCTCCAAAGCGGCTTTTTTTACATCATTTTCAGTCGCAGCATATATAAACAGTGCGCGACCAGCTATAAAAAGATGACCGTCCAGTGGTGTCTGCAACTTGCTGTCCACCACTACCAGATGAGGCTGGCGTGGCGTTTCCACCAGCCGCACGTCCAGCCGCGGGTTATCTTCAAGTACGGTACCAATGCCGGTTAGCACCGCGCAAGACCGTGCCCGCCAGGCATGACCGTCGGCGCGGGCAGGCCCGGAGGTAATCCACTGGCTGATTCCATTGTCCAGTGCAGTTTTGCCGTCCAATGAAGCGGCTATCTTCATGCGAACCCACGGCGTTTTACGGATCATGCGACTGAAAAAGCCAATATTGAGTTCGCGGGACTCAGCCGCTCCCGGTCCAACTTCCACTTCAATACCCGCCGCGCGAAGGCGGGCGAAGCCCTGGCCACCAACCAGTGGATTGGGGTCAGCGATGGAAGCCACTACCTTTTTGATGCCGGCGGTAATCAAAGCGTCGCAACAGGGCCCGGTGCGACCGTGGTGAGAGCAGGGTTCCAGTGTGACATAGGCGGTTGCACCAGTCACGGTGTTCCCACGGGCTGCTGCGTCTCGCAAGGCCATGATCTCGGCGTGGGGGCCGCCAACGGCTTGCGTCGAACCCTGGCCTATCTCCAGACCCTGCGCGTCAACAAGCATGGACCCCACAGCAGGGTTTGGTGGCGTCTTATCTCGCGCCGCGCGTGCCCGAGTGAGGGCTTGTTGCATCCAATCAGTTGGTTCCTGGCTCATTGTTTGTGTTGTCGAGAGAGATTTCTACCGTCATTGTGCTTGCAACGGGTTCGCCTCCCAGAGTGGCTGGTTCCATCAAGGTTGTTGGCAAGGAGTAGAGCGCTCCCGATGTCCAGTCGCCTGCGGGTTCCTGGCTCTCTATCTGGAAATGGTCAATAACCCCCGCTGCAGAGACCCACAAAGTAACAATCACCGTTGCGAAACTCTTCTCGGGAGCCGATTCGTGATTGATCATCCAGTCTATGACCGGAATGGCGCGTGTATCTACTTCCTGGCTTGTCCGGTAGTTCAGCGGGTTCCAGCCCTGGTCAGTCGCAGATACTACGCTCATCTGTTTGAGAGGTGGGGTGTTCGCATTGTTGGCAGGCGTGACCTCGCGGACAGACGTGTTCCTCTCAGGATTTTTTTTTGGCGAAAGTAATGCCGCCGAAAACGAATCGGCACTAATAATTTGGACAGTTCCCAGCGTCGGGGAAATCCAGCGAACACGAAGGTCCGTTTGAGCGGTTTGTGCAGTGATGAGTGGCTCTTTGAGTCTATGCGCAATTAAGCTCAATATTGACCAATGCACAGCAAGCACGAGCACAGCACATATCAGTTTTGCCGGAGTCCACATTGTAAAAGTGGCGACCATTGGCTGCGAGGATTGAGCAACCGATTTCCACACAAGTTGAAAAAAACCGCCTGTCAGATCAGTGCTGGCTATTTAAGGCACCTCGAAGTGTCGCCAGTAGAAGATGCGAGGCCTAAGGATCCGGTGTTGGACTTTATGTAATTTCCGCAGTTGTCGTTGGCCATGCTCCCCGCTCGAGTGGCCGTGACTGTGTAGGTGGTACTTGTCACTGCCAGTGAGAGGTTGTAGTTCGCTCCTCCTGTAGCCGGAACTGGCCCAAAACGCGCAGAGAACGCCGCATTGGCCGTGCTTGTCGGTGTATCTGAGTAGCGGTTGTTTTCGGTGTAGTAGCGTTCAAGCCAACCTTCGGCCTTTAAGACCTCTGCACGTGCCTCCGCTCGTTTTCCACGTGCAACGTATCCGTTGTAAGAGGGGAGCGCTATTGTTGTTAGCAAGCCGATTACCGCCACAACGATCATCAGTTCTATCAGGGTGAAACCGGACTGACTTGCAGATTTTTTCATGTTTTTCACCTGAAGGTGCGTTACTGGTTGCGAAGAATTTCACGCCAGGTCAATCGCCCATCGTTACAGGCACCGAACCGCTGCGTCGTCGAGATGCCGCCGCTGCCCAAGGCCGTCAGCGTGCGGAACATGCACTGGTTCTGTGCTTGTGGCGCCCAGGGTGGGTTGCAAGCTTGAAGGTCGGGACACAAAACACATTCAGACGAGACCGAGGGGTTGCAAACACAGTCCGGGGAACCAGCGGTACAGGCGGGGCTGACGATGCAGCCCGTGTCGCCCACGGCGCAGACATTGCCACTGGTGTTGAAACAGTTTGGTGTGCCAGCGATACATGTCGATCCACTGGCTGGCGGGGTAGGAGCTTTGAAGACGCCACCCCTTGAATACTCAAACGCGTTCAAGGTTGAACCGCCCACTGCGCCATAACCTGTGACCAGCGGCGACCCCGGAATGAGATTTGAAATTGGCAACCCATTTATCGGGTTGATGGTGGCGTCGTACGCGGTGGCGTCATACCGGCATCCATCTGACGTATTTTCAGGTGCCAGTGACCGCACGTTCACACGGTATCCACCTTCGGGAATGGGGTTGAAGATCACGTTTTCAGATGATGCGGGCAAGTCCAGGTACCACCCCTTCTGCGTTGGGTAACTGACATTGTTTTGCGAAAAGTAACGGTACACCCCCGATGTTGTCGTTGTTTGTTGCACCAGGTTGGTTTTGCCGGTTGTGATTGCCGTTGTGGTCCCCGGGGCATCGTACAAACCATACAGCGTCTGGCTGAATGGAGTTGCCATCGGGTAGTCTCCTGTTTCCAGCACCTTACCCGTACCGAAAAACAACTGGAAGCCGCCTTGTGGATGAGCAAATGGAACTATGGCTGTCGTAATTGGTTGCGCATAGGTCGTGCTAGCGACGGTCGTCGTTGCCTGGTAGGAGGGAACACTTCCCGTGGTCGCGACAGCCCAGTTCGCTGGATTGGGGTCTGACACGTCAAACTTCCACACATTGCCTTTCAGGTCGCCAGCGTAAATGGTGTCGATTTTCCCATCGTTGTTGGAATCTACAGCAGTTGGTGCGGATAGTCCGTTGTTAGGTCCCAGTCCTGCTGCACCAACAACTATTTTCTTGTAACGAAGGCCGGAAGGTGTGGCCCCATTTGCAACTGCCCATCCAGTTGCCGGATTTTGAGTGCCGGGACCATCAACGAAAATAATGAATAGAGCAGCATTTCCGTTTGTACTGTTATAGCCATTCCCGTAAATTGCGGCCCACTGGTCGTTGGCCATGAAACCAGTTTGTGTGGGTTGTCCGTTTGATCGAGCGTTCGTGCGGCCTAAAACATAGCCCATGTCTGAATCAGCGGCATCGGTGAATTCCCATTTCACCAAGGCTGCTGCATCGGTATTATTCTCCGTCAACCCAGCCGGGTTGGTTATGTCGAGGGCAAAAATGCCCTTTGCGCCACGACCAAATGAGCCAAATAGATATGTTCTCCAAGGCTGTGTGGTTGAAGGGAAAGTCTTGACGTCCGCTGCCATCACGCTGCCATCGGCATTCATGCGACTGATCCCTGTACCCAGTGAAAAGTCTTTGGCAGTAATGGCCGCCAGCTTGGAGTACGGAGCTGCAACAGGGGCAATAGGTGTGTAAAGCGCACGTGGCACATAGGCAAATAGCTCACTGCCGGTGGCGCCATCAAAGCCGTGCAACATTCCGTCATTCGCAGCAACGAATACGGCGTTTCTTGCGGTATTTGTTGTGCGGAACGTGCCATAACCACCTCCGTAGTCGGTATTGGTATAGCCCGCGGAGGGGGCACCAACGAACCAAGGCGTTGAATTCACAATGGCCCCCAGCTTGGTGACTGGACGAGCTCTTAGCCCGATACTCGCTGCGCAACCAGCGGTGGCAGAAGTGCTGCCTGCCGCCACCTCATCGCAGCCACTGCCGCGAAGCCAGTTCAGACGGGCTTGTGCTCTAGCATCAGATTGTTGTGCACCTGTCGCTGGGTTAGTTTTCAGGGCAATCTGCTGAGAACTGCCGGTGGCAAAACTTGCCCATCGGAATGTGGCTGGTGCTGAATCAGTGAGCGTGAATATCTTCCGGTTGGTATGCCACCCGGATCCGGCAACTTGTGTTGTCAGCACCGCACCTGCATCCCAATCCTGGGTGCCGGAGACGTTACCGTCAGCCGCAAACCCAAAACGCAAGAATTGGCCGCTGGCATCTGCATCAACACCAGTCCCTGCGTTTTTAATGCTATGGGTGCTGACATACACGTAGCCGCCAGCGGCGGTGCGCGAGGATGTTGCTGCTGCAGGGGCTGCACCACCGGCCTTCAGGATGGTCTGGAATATCTGCTCAAGAGATCGCTCAAGTTGGGCAGGGTCGATTGCATAGAAGTAATTGTCTGGGATACCGTCGCCGCCAGCCACGATGGTTCCGCTGGTGTCTTTCGCGTCCCATGCATCCGCCAGCAAGGCGGTGCCCGGTGAGTAGGGCGTTGTTGGGTAT
>JAKQJK010000374.1 GCA_029561195.1 Pseudomonadota bacterium | reverse complement strand
CCGGCTGACTTGCTGGCCGATCCTCGCGTGCAGGCTCGAACCGGCCCATTGCTGTCGCAATGTGCAGCATTGGGTGAGGAAGGGTTTGACGGCGTGTTTCATTTGGCCTCAGCCGTTTCCGGCGAGTGTGAGGCGGATTTCGAGCTGGGCATGCGCTCCAATCTGGACAGCACTCGCGCGTTGCTGGATGCCCTGCGCAGCGGTGCTAGGCCTGGCGGCAAAGTGCCGCGTGTCATATTTTCCAGCTCAGTAGCCGTGTTTGGCCCGGACGCTGCCGTGCCCATGCCATCTGTCGTTACAGACGACACCCTGCCTGCGCCACAAACCTCGTATGGCACGCAAAAACTCATTTGCGAGCACCTGATTGCTGACTACACGCGCAAGGGTTTCATTGATGGCCGCGCCGCACGCCTGATGACGGTGACGGTCAGGCCTGGCAAGCCCAATGGGGCCGCATCGTCGTTTTTCTCCGGCATCATCCGCGAGCCGCTGGCTGGGGTTGAATCGATCTGTCCGGTGGACGCGCAGGTTTCCCACCCGGTGTCGTCACCTGCCCGTACGGTGGACGGCCTGATCGCGGTGTATGAAGCCAGTCGGGATGCATTTTGCGGACGCCTGGCGCTGAATCTGCCAGCACTGAATGTGCGCGTGTGCGACATGCTCGACGCGCTGGAAGAAGTGGCAGGCAGCAAGGTGCGCGCCCGTGTGCGTTTTGTGCGTGACGAACGCATCGCCAACATAGTGGCCAACTGGCCTACCGGCGCCACAGCTGGCCGTGCGATCCGGTTGGGCCTGAAGCCGGAAAGCAGCTTTGCCGACATCATTCGACAGTACATCGCTGACTGCTCCAGCTTGCCAAACGGCAGCGAAGCACTCAAGGGGCTTTAGCGCCTGAACTTGCCGTCTGAGCCGATGATGGAAAGGTCAGCGAAGTCGAGTCCGGTGTGGTCCACCGGACTGAAACTCACCTCCAGGCCTCCTCCCAAATCAAACTTGCGCAAGCCTTCCAGCGCGGCCAAAAGACTCTCCCGCGTTGGTTTGGGCCCCGCCCGGCGCAACGCTTCCACCAGCACCTTGGCTGCAGCGAAACCTTCCAGATTGGCTGGCGAGACGCTGGCCTGGCCTGCCGCCTTGGCCAGATCCATGAATTCATTGACAAATGCGTTGCCCATGGCCCGTTCGTTCGGGAAAACCTGTGTCACGATCACGCCCCGGGCCGCGTCGCCAAGCGATTTGATGAACCCGCTGGACGCGTTATTTGACAAAGTAACTACCTGCGCTGCAGAGCCCGCCTGACGCAGCACCTTGACACCATCCGCCACCGCCGAGCCAGAACCAATCCAGAGGATGGCCTGGGCGTTGGCCTTCACGATGGGCGGAACAATGGTGGAATAGTCCGGCTTGCTACGGTCAGCCTTGATGATGGCGAGCGCCTGCAGACCGGCCTTGGCAAGGCCCTTGCTGGCGCCTTCCAGCCCATCTTTGCCAAACGAGTCATCCGCATGCACGATGGCAATGCGCGTCATACCAATGGACGACAGGTGGGTTACCGCTTTTTCCGCTTCGCGCTGGTAGGTTGCCCGCACATTGAAGACATGGGGATTAACCGGGTTGTGCAGCAAAATAGCCCCGGTAGAAGGGGCAATCAGCGGTACGCCCTGTTTGACCAGAACAGGCAACACGGCCTCGGTGTGCGGCGTGCCCCGGGTCAGGAAAAGAGCCAGCACGTTTTGCTCATTCACCAGTTTCACAGCGTTTTCGCCCGCTAGCTTGGGCTCGAATTTGTCGTCCAGGGAAATCAGTTCTATTTTCTGACCTGCAATACCGCCTTTGGCATTAACAGCGTCGATGTACAGCCGTGCACCATCGGTGATTTCCTTCACCCCGGCAGCAACCTGCCCACTAAACCCGGCTGTTTGACCGATTCGCAACTGGCCCTGTGCGGTGGCTCCAGACAGAGCCAGCCACAATACAAAGCACAAAGATAGACTCCGACGCATACATGCCTCCTGCACAACACCGAACAGTGTAGCTGTGGGCAGCTTAAACTGGGGATATTCCGCCCAGCCTTACAACCAGAAACACCTTCCATGCCTTTCGCCTCACTGGGCCTTTCCCCGGCACTTTTGCGCGCCATTGCTGCCCGTTCCTATCACAAACCCACCGCCATTCAGTTGGCAGCGATTCCGGCTGCGCTTCAGGGAAAAGATGTTTTGGGCTCAGCCCGGACCGGTTCAGGCAAGACAGCGGCATTTGCCCTGCCACTGCTTCAGCAACTGGAAAATACGCCACGCATGAGCCCGCCTCGCGCACGCGCGCTTGTGCTGGT